>DDDX01000029.1 GCA_002339085.1 Cellvibrionales bacterium UBA1969 | reverse complement strand
TCGTGACCTCGCGACACATACTCGCAGGCGTCAATATTTGGAGCAGGGCCTCAGTTTAGAGCAGGTAACTGCAAAGCTGTGCCAAGCGCTTGGGGTTGAGCAACAGCTGATTCCCATGACTAACGACGCAGTTGCGACACAGGTGCTTACCGATCAAGGCTGGCTTGACTTCCAAGACTATTTTGTCGGCCAGCAGTGCCAACCCCCAGTGAGTGAGATCCGATTTAACGGCATGGCATTAGCGGCCCCTAGCGAGGCTTTCGAGGCTGCCATAGCAGCAGAGCCTAAAGCTATTATTATTTGCCCGTCGAACCCCTTTGTCAGTGTCGATCCTATTTTAAAAATACCGTCGGTATTACCAAAACTTAAGCGATGTCAGGCACCTATTATTGCAGTATCACCTATTGTGAATGGCATGGCGATTAAGGGTCCGACCGCAAAAATGATGCAGGGGCTTGAAATGCCAATCTCAGTGATCGGTGTTGCCAGTTTCTATAGTGATACCATTGACGGACTGGTTATTGATCGCAGCGACACTGATCGAGCCGCTGAAATTGAGGCCATGGGTATTAGAGTAAAAATTGCCGACACGGTGATGCACAGCGAGCAGGATAAAATAAATCTAGCTCAGCAGTGCTTGCAATTCGCTGAACATTTTGATTTATCAGCGCTAGAATAACCTTTAATAAGAAATAGGTTTTTTATGTGGGCAGTCTTACCCCTTAAAGATTTTGTTAGTGCCAAGCAGCGTCTTTCTGGCGTGCTATCGGCTACCGAGCGCCGTCGTTTATTTCATGCGATGGTGGAAGATGTCTTGTCGGTATTAACACAGGCGCCATCGATAGACGGCATTGTGATAGTGTCTGATGACCCTACCGCTGCGTTAATGGCTAAGCACTATGCTGTGACGCTAATTTCTGAGCCCGCACAGATCGCACCAGCCAAGCTAACATCAACTACGATTTTATCCCCATTGAATTCGGCTATTAACGCTGGCTGTGAGCACGTTTTACAATTAGCTGACGACACCGATATCTGTATTTTACATGCCGATCTGCCCGAATTATCGATTGCTGAGATAGAGCGACTTGCGCATCAGCGAGATGATTTATTACCATCAGAGCGGCGCGATTCAGTGATCTTAGTCTCTGACCGGCATCAAGCCGGCACCAATGCAATGGTGTTGCACAGCAGCCATTTTTTGCCGCTTAAGGTTCAAAAACGACATACATTAAACCGGCAATTATTTCACTTTGGACGTAATAGCTTCGCGCTTCATCTGGAATCATTTGCCGCGCAAGACCTTTCGATCCAGCGATTCTACTCACCGTCGATTGCCGCAGATATTGATACCCCCAGTGATTTAATGGCCTTTATTTTAGGCCTTAACCGATCAGAATCTATCGAGTCCGATTCTTTGTCGCTTGAGCACACACAGGTTTCTTCATGCACGTCAGAGTATTGTCGTGATAGCGCTATTGCCCAACGACTGCAAATGATGTGGATGCTAGAGGTTGAGGACGTCGAGCATGATTTGACAGAGGACCAACAAAATTCAACATCGCTTGATTGCAGTAAACTTGATCGGCCTATGCATGATCAGGCTCTGGCATTAGCTGACAATGACGATTTGGTGGCATTAATGCAGCAGGCGTCGGCCTTGCGAGATGCTGGGCATGGATCGCTGATTTCTTATTCGAGAAAAGTATTCATTCCGCTAACTCATTTGTGTCGAGATGTTTGTCACTACTGCACGTTCGCCACCACGCCTAGACATCTGGACGCTATTTTTATGTCGGCTGATGAAGTAGTTGCTTTGGCTAAGGAAGGTGAGTTACAGGGTTGCAAAGAGGCACTTTTCACCTTGGGTGAAAAGCCAGAGTTGCGCTATCGGGTAGCGCGTGAGGCTTTAGCTGAGATGGGTTTTAGCACCACGTTAGAATACGTGAAGCATGTTGCTCAGCGTGTCGCAGAGGAGACCTCGTTACTGCCGCATATTAATGCTGGATGCATGGATGCCGACGAGATTAAAGTGTTGCGAAAAGTGTCAGCCTCAATGGGGATTATGCTCGAGTCATCCTCCGAGCGCTTAACTGAAAAAGGTATGCCACACTATGGTTCACCTGATAAAGACCCAGCCGTTCGTTTAGAGACTATTCGATTAGCCGGTGAATTGAATGTGCCGTTTACTTCGGGCATTCTAATCGGTATTGGTGAAACACGCCGCGAGCGCATTGAATCAATGTTGGCGCTGCGTGATTTACATGACAAGTATGGTCACTTGCAAGAAGTGATCATTCAGAATTTTAGAGCCAAGCCTGATACTAAAATGGCCCAGTCGCCGGATCCCAGCGTCGAAGAGTTACTTTGGACTATTGCAGTGGCGCGTATTATTTTTGGTGCTGCGATGCATATTCAAGCGCCGCCTAATTTGAGCCCAGGCGAGCTAGAAAAAATTGTTCAAGCCGGTATAGATGACTGGGGTGGTGTATCGCCACTGACCCCAGATCATGTTAATCCAGAAGCCCCATGGCCTCATGTTGATCAATTGGCATCTCAAACTCGCGCGACGGGTAAGTACCTGCATGAAAGGTTAACGATCTACCCTGACTATGCGTGCGACACTTTTCGTTGGCTTGAACCCACCATGCAGGCTAAAGTGCTCGCTATGATTGATAGTGAAGGTTGGCCGCGAACAGACAGTTGGGTGGCGGGTATTTCGAATTCGATCCCTGCTTGGTGGCAAGCTCAAAAAGATGACCAAGCAAGACCCGTTGCTTCAAGCGCAATCGCTGCGATTACAGCCAAGGCTTCAGCTGGCGAAGTGCTGGAAGAACAAGAGGTCGCGCAACTTTTTTCGGCTCGTAATGATGATTTTTGGCATGTCTGTCACGCGGCGGACTCGCTTCGACAGTCAGTGAATAGAGATACGGTTAAATACGTGGTTAATCGGAATATTAACTACACCAATATTTGTTATTTTAAATGCCAGTTTTGTGCCTTTTCAAAAGGCAAGATGAGTGAGAATTTACGCGGCAGACCTTACGATTTAAGTGAGCAAGAAATTCAGCGTCGGACCCGCGAAGCCTGGGATCGAGGCGCGACAGAAGTCTGTATGCAAGGTGGCATTCATCCCGGCTACACTGGCCAGACGTATATGGACATTTGTCACGCAATTAAACAAGCTTCCCCCGATATGCACATTCATGCTTTTTCGCCATTAGAAATTTGGCAGGGGGCTAAAACTTTAGGCTTAGATATTAAAACCTACTTACAGCAGTTGATTGAAGCGGGGTTATCAACCTTGCCTGGCACAGCGGCAGAGATATTGGACGATGAGGTGCGTGACACGCTCTGTCCTGAAAAAATTCGTACTGAGCAATGGTTGCATGTCATGGAGACCGCGCATAGTTTAGGTATGAAAACCACATCCACGATTATGTATGGCCACATAGAAACGCCTATTCATTGGGCGCGCCACCTGTTGAGATTGCGTGCGCTGCAAGTTAAGACTGGTGGTTTTACAGAATTTGTTCCGTTACCTTTTGTGCCTGAGGAGGCCCCGATGTATTTAAAAGGCCTGTCACGTAAAGGGCCTACTTTTCGTGAGGCTGTATTGATGCACGCTGTCGCTCGTCTTGTCTTGCACGGTCAAATTCATAATATTCAAACCTCATGGGTTAAGATGGGCGAGCAGGGCGTGGCGGCTTGTTTAAATTCGGGTGCCAACGATTTAGGTGGTACGTTAATGAATGAAACCATTACCCGTTCGGCCGGCGCTCAGCATGGTCAAGAAATGCCACCCTCACAGATGGATGCAATGATTCGCCGCTTAGCACGTGTGCCTAGCCAACGAAAAACTTGCTATAGCGAAGCGCCGCAAGCGCAGGTCAATGCGTCTTATTGTGCTGCTGAGTTGACAGAAACTATTAATGATCCGCCAGGAAAGATTAAATCGCAGGGCGAGCTGAATCGCCCTGGCTTAGATGATGAGGATATTTTGCTGTCAGTGAAGTAAGTTTTTTGTATTAAACCAAAACTAGATTATCGCGATGTATTATTTCTTTATCACCACCGTAGCCTAACAGTTCGCTGAGTTGATCACTGGCTTGGCCGATAATTTTATTAGCTTCTTCGCTCGTGTAGTTTGTTAAGCCGCGCGCCACTTCTCGCCCGTCAGTGCTAACACAGCTAACCAAATCACCTCTAGAAAACTCTCCGTTGACTGCAGTTACACCGATCGGTAATAAGCTGCTGCCTGATTCTAACAGTTTCTTTTCTGCGCCTTGATCGATAATCAATCTCCCACAGCTTGCCACACTGCCTGAGAGCCACTGTTTTCGTTGACTTATAGGGCTATCTGCACTGCTTAGCCGTGTGCCAAGTGGTTCATTAGCAGCTAATTGAGTAATGATATCATTGGTTAATCCATCAGCAATAACGGTGTCTGCACCTGAGCGAGCCGCTAAACGCGCGGCTTTTATTTTAGTGCTCATGCCGCCGCGACCTAGATTACCGCTGCTATCACTTGCGACTGCATCGAGTGTCTTGTCATTCACATCACACGCTTGAATCAATGTGGCGTCACGATGCTTCCTAGGATCTTTGGTAAACACGCCTTGCTGATCAGTTAGAATTAATAAGCGATCAGCGTCGACCAAATTGGCAACCTGGCCGGCTAAGGTGTCATTGTCGCCAAAACGGATTTCATCGGTTGCTACAGTATCATTCTCATTGACGATAGGAATAACATTGGACTCGAGTAGACTTTGCAGTGTTTGTCTGGCATTAAGGTAGCGAGTGCGTGAAGATAAGTCGTCGTGCACTAATAAAATTTGCGCGGTTAGTAAATCAAACTTTTTAAAGCGTGTTTCATAGGCTTGAATTAAGCCAGCTTGGCCGATCGCTGCGGCAGCTTGTAGTTGATGAAGCGCGGTAGGACGTTGTTGAAGGCCAAGCCGAGTCATGCCTTCAGCAACCGAGCCTGAAGAGACAATGACGATGTCATAGTTCATAGCTTTTAATTTAGCGATCTGATCGACCCAGTGATCGAGAGCGTCCACTGCTAAACCTTGTCCATTACCAGTCAGCAGTGCACTGCCAATCTTAATGACCCAGCAGGTTTTTTTGTCTGTAATTGTTGATGTCATGGTCCGGCTCATTTCACGATTAGAGGTTAATTTTATGCTTCACTACGCAAGCTCACCGTGTTTATTCCTTAGTGTATTCAACTTCTACGTCGCTGTCATCATCGTCGATTTGGTCGGCTGATGAGGCACTTTCGGGACGTTGTTCTGCTCGTCTTTCAGCCAGTTCGGCAATACTGTTTCGACCTTCTTGTTGCATGGCCTGTTGTATTTCGAGCTCTTTTAATGAGTTTTCCGGTTCGTCTTGCTCGTCTTGCCATAGCTGTTCTAGGCTTTTCATGATTTCGCCAGTTAGCTCTTTGAGACCGCGTTTGGCAACCGTTGAGATGGCATATACGCGGTTGTATTGCGGCAGCTCAATCGCTACTCTGGCCAATAAATCAGACAGTTGTTGTTCGCTTAGTAAGTCAATCTTATTGAGCACTAGCCAACGAGGTCTATTTGCTAGTGATTGACTAAAAGCTGCGAGCTCATCGTCTAATAGATCAACGGCATCGATAGGGTCTGCTGTGTCGAGTGGCATAACATCAACTAAATGCAGCAGTAAACGGGTGCGCGTTAAATGTTTTAAAAACCGAATACCTAAACCCGCCCCTTCGGCGGCACCAGGGATCAAACCTGGGATGTCGGCCATAACAAAACTGCGATAGGCTTCAAGGCTAACGACCCCTAAATTTGGCACTAAAGTCGTAAACGGATAGTCAGCGATTTTAGGTTTGGCCGCCGAGATAGCAGTGATTAAACTTGACTTACCTGCGTTGGGCATACCCAGTAAGCCAACGTCGGCAAGTACCTTTAACTCTAAGCGTAACCGGCGAGATTCACCGGCTGAACCAGGGGTGGTTTGCCTAGGCGCACGGTTGGTGCTTGACTTGAAGCGCGTATTACCCAGACCGTGAAATCCACCTTGGGCAACTTTGAGCCGATCCCCAATATTTAATAGATCTCCGAGCGTTTCATCGGTAGCTTCGTCGATTACCGTGGTGCCGACAGGTACCATTAAGGTTTTATCAGCGCCTGCATGGCCCGTGCAGTTTTTAGGTTGTCCGCTTTGGCCGGATTCAGCCGCATAACGGGGTTGGTAGCGAAAATCAATCAATGTATTGAGTGATTCGTCAGCCTGTAAATAGACACTGCCGCCATCGCCGCCGTCGCCGCCATCTGGCCCGCCTCGAGGGATATATTTTTCACGGCGAAAGCTAAGGCCACCTTTACCACCTTTGCCTGCTGTCACTGAAATAATTGCTTCATCAACAAATTTCATGGTTGTGCCTATTTAATAGTTGGCCAACAGTAACTGAATATATTGTTTCCGTTTAAACGTAGTGCCGATACAAAAAAGCCCCGTCGTAAGACAGGGCTTTGGGGTTCATAAAAGCCGTGTTTACGAAACCACGTTAACGTATTTTCGATTTTTTGGGCCTTTCTGTTCAAACTTAATGAAGCCATCACCCGTTGCAAAGAGAGTATGATCTTTACCCATTCCAACATTGACACCAGGGTGCACTTTAGTGCCGCGCTGACGAATAATAATGTTGCCAGCTTTGACGGCCTCGCCACCAAAACATTTAACACCTAATCGTTTTGACTCTGAATCGCGTCCGTTACGCGTACTACCACCAGCTTTTTTATGCGCCATGATTTACTCCAAAATTTATCTAATCTGTTAGTTGATTGAAAACCTTAGCCAGCAATGCTGGTGATCTTTAGTTCGGTGTACCACTGTCGATGGCCCATCTGTTTTCGGTGATGCTTGCGTCGACGAAACTTAACAATAGTTACTTTTTCATGACGGCCGTGTGACACAACCTCAGCAGTAACAGAGCTTCCAGCGACATAAGGCGCACCAATTTTTACTGATTCACCTTCACCAACCATCAGGACTTGATCGATATTGAGTGACTCGCCAGTGGCAAGGTCAAGTTTTTCGACTTTGAGGGTTTCACCTTCAATGACTCGGTGCTGTTTACCACCACTTTCAACAACTGCGTACATAATTTTCTCCGTATTGTGGCCAAACTTGGCTTTTGGGTTAACGCGCTATTTTTATTGGCGAATTTGGCAACGGTAATGAGCCTTATTAGCTCGATATAAAGGGCAAATCAATTACCCCTAAAAAGGGCGCGAATAATAAGCTATCTTGCCGGTTGAGACAAGGATTCATCGGTTTTTTAAGGGGTATTTATTCTCACGGTAGCTCATTGGGAGCGAGTTGATTGTATATAGGACCAAAATTGCTACTTTACCCAAGGTGGTAGTGTATCTTTTTGATAGAAGGAGCTAGTAAAAATAAAAGGTAGAAGGGATAACGGCTTATCGTTGCTTAAGTCAGCGCTGAGCGGTCACAAATAAAAAGCAGACGACTAGACGCCTGCTTTTTAAAAAAATTATATAAATCAATAATTTAAAATATAACAAGGTGATTTAGCTGGCGAGGGCTTTGACCTGGGCATTAAGGCGTGATTTATGGCGTGCGGCTTTGTTCTTGTGAATAACGCCTTTATCGGCCATGCGGTCAATAACCGGAACAGCATCGTTATAAGCGGCTTGAGCCGCGCTAGCATCACCGCTGCTTATGGCAGCAATAACGCGTTTTAAATAAGTACGTACCATAGATCGCATACTTGCATTGTGATTACGACGTTTTTCAGCTTGTCGCGCGCGTTTTTTTGATTGGGGCGAATTGGCCAAGATTATCTCCAATAGTACATATTAAGGCTTAAATTTAAGGCCGCCGATTATTCAGAGTTGTAAGGTGATTGTCAATAGCTGTATAAACAGTGAGAATAGAGAAAACCACCCGAAATTGCAGTATTTGACAATAAAAGGTGTTTTTAACTGGTCTCACTCATAAAAACAGGTAAAACGCGCATCTATGTCTAAAGCTTCCGCTACTTTTCAGCCCTTAACCTTGTCTGTATTAACGGTCTCTGACACGCGAACCGACAAAAATGACACTTCAGGTGATTATTTAGTCGATTCGATCACGGCAGCAGGCCATCATTTATTCCAACGTAATATTGTTAAAGACGATATCTACGCTATTCGGGCCACTATCTCAGCGTGGATTGCTGAAAAATCGGTCGATGCGGTGTTGATTACCGGCGGTACCGGTTTTAGTGGCCGTGATTCCACTCCCGAGGCAATCAGCCCCTTGTTCGATAAAGAAATTGACGGTTTTGGTGAGCTGTTTAGGCAGCTGTCTTATGCCGATATTGGCACATCTACCATACAATCGCGCGCCTTGGCAGGCTTCGCCAACCATACCGTGATTTTTGCTATGCCTGGTTCAACCGGTGCTTGTCAGTTAGCATGGGATGCTATTTTGTCTGAACAGCTCGACAGCCGCCATCGACCCTGTAACTTCCATGGCGTGCTTCAGCACCAAAAAAACGATCAATGATAGCATTCGAGGCAGGCCTTGCTCAGATCTTAGCTAAAACGCTAGAGCCCGAGTTTGAATCAATATCGCTGAATAAGGCCTTGGGTCTTATAACCGCCGCGCAGCAAATAGCCGCTATCGATGTGCCATCGGTTGATAACAGTGCTATGGATGGCTATGCCGTTCGTTGTGCAGATTTTATGCGGGGTAACACCTTTACCGTTTCGCAGCGAATTGCCGCAGGGGATTTGGCCCGTGCGTTAGAGCCTGGGTCGGTAGCGCGAATTTTTACTGGTGCGATGATACCTGCAGGCGCCGATGCCGTCATACTTCAAGAAGACAGTCAGTCGTTGGTTGAAAGTAATCAGGTGACTTTCACTGAAACACCTTCTTTAGGCCAGCACATTCGATTAGCTGGACAAGATATACGATGCCAGTCAGAGGTGGTTGCTAAAGGGCATCGACTCAGTGCTGGAGATATTGGTTTGTTAGCCTCGGTCGGGGTTAGCAAATTACAATGTTATCGGCCCCTAACGGTCGCTTTCTTTTCCACCGGTGATGAGCTTAAGGATCCTGAGCAGGCGCTTGAGCCTGGGCAAATATACAATTCTAACCGTTACTTCTTAGCCGCTAAAATAGCTGAATGCGGCGCTATCCCGCTTGATCTAGGCCGATGCCCTGACGATGCGGCATCGACAGCGCAATTTTTACTAAAGGCTGCTGAGCAAGCTGATTGCGTGATTACGACCGGTGGTATGTCGGTTGGCGAAGAAGATTATGTTCGTCAACAGGTTGAAGCCTTAGGCTCTATTGATTTCTGGAAGTTAGCTATTAAGCCTGGTAAGCCAGTTGCCTTTGGCCAGATTCAAGGAACAGCTTTTTTTGGTTTGCCTGGTAATCCAGTGTCTGCTTATGTGACGTTTCATTTATTGGTTAGGCCGTGGTTATTGAAATCTATGGGGTTGGCCAATTTAGTTGATATTGATCTTACCACTGCTAGCCTTACAGGCTATTCAGCTATGGCGAACTTTGAGCGGTATAATCGCGGACGGCGATTGGATTTTTTACGGGGTGTTGTTCGTATTAATGTAGATGGCCAACTGATTGCTGACTTGTTTGATAATCAGAGCTCGGGTGTATTGACATCGATCTCTGCAGCCAATATTTTAATCCCTATGGCGGCTGGCCAGAAATTAACTGCAGGTGATCACTGCGCTATTTTACCGCTATCATGTTTTGGTGAGTTAAAGATTTAGCTTTTGTTAGCCTGCATAGCGTTGAAACACTAAGCTGGCGTTGGTGCCGCCAAAACCAAAGCTGTTTGACATGACGCGATTTAATTCAAGCCCTTCAATGGTTTTTTCAATAATCGGTAAGCCCTTAGCAGCGTCGTCAAGCTGATGTATGTTGGCAGAGCCTGCAATGAAATTGTTTCGTATCATCAGTAAACTGTAAATCGCCTCTTGAACGCCAGCGGCACCCAGAGCATGCCCAGATAAAGACTTTGTTGAGCTGATCGAGGGGATGTTTTCACCAAAAGTCGTTTTCATCGCGGCAAGTTCGACCATGTCGCCCGCGGGGGTGCTAGTGCCGTGTGCATTGACATAGTCAATCTTACCGTCGAGATTGGCGCTGGCTAACTGCATGGCTCTAACGGCTCCTTCTCCTGAGGGTGCGACCATTTCTGCACCGTCTGAAGTCGCGCCATAACCGACCAGTTCAGCATAAATTTTTGCACCACGGGCTTTTGCGTGCTCCAGCTCTTCTAACACTAACATGCCACCGCCGCCGGCAATGACAAAGCCGTCTCGATCGCGGTCATACGCTCTAGAAGCCAATTCTGGCGTATCGTTGTATTTTGATGATAATGCGCCCATGGCATCAAAAAGGCTGCTCATTGTCCAATGTTCTTCTTCACCGCCGCCAGCAAAAACAATATCTTGCTTACCGAGTTGAATTTGCTCCATTGCATTGCCAATGCAGTGCGCACTGGTTGAGCAAGCAGAAGAAATAGAATAATTGATACCTTTAATTTTAAAGGCTGTGGCGAGACAAGCGGATACCGTACTGCCCATGGTTTGTGTGACGCGGTAAGGCCCCACACGTTTAATGCCCCGTTGTTGAAGGATTTCTGCCGCGGCGACTTGACTGGCTGAAGATGCGCCACCTGAGCCTGCGATGATGCCGGTGCGTGGATGAGATAGCTCGACTGGCTCAAGACCGGCATCGGCAATGGCGGCAGCCATTGAAAGATAGGCGAAGCCAGCTGCGCTACCCATAAATCGCAACAGTTTTCGATCAATCAACTCGCTGAGATCAAGGTCGATCATCCCTGCAATATGGCTACGCATACCTAATTCTGCATAGGTAGGGTTAAACTTAATGCCTGAAAGGCCTTGTTTAAGGGCAGCTGTAACAGCCTCTGTTGTTGACCCTAAACAAGAAGTGATACCCATACCTGAAACAACGATTCTTCTCATGAATGATCCTTTTACTGATACTCAATGATTAAACTGGAATTATACGATGGAATCATTATTGCCTGAAATTAAAACGTTTTAAAAAGTGTGAGGTTTCAATAAGCGGTTATTTCTTAAATAGGCCGACACGAAGATCTTTTGCGGTGTAAATGACCTTGCCATCGACTTCCATGGTAGCATCGGCGATACCCATTACTAGTTTTCGCTCAATGAGTCGGCTTAAATGAATTTTATAGCTGACGAGTTTGGCCTCGGGTGTTACTTGGCCGGTGAATTTGACTTCGCCACAGCCGAGTGCGCGTCCTTGTCCTTCATTGCCCTTCCAGCCTAAAAAGAAGCCAATTAGTTGCCAAAGAGCATCAAGGCCAAGGCATCCGGGCATCACTGGATCACCAGGGAAGTGGCAATCAAAAAACCAAAGCTTTGGGTGAATGTCAAGTTCAGCCTCGATATAACCTTTATTAAAATCGCCTTCTTTATCCTTAATCTTGGTTATGCGATCTAACATGAGCATATTATCGATCGGCAATTGCGCATTGCCAGGACCGAAAATGTGACCATGGCCACAGGCAATTAATTCTTCTTTAGAGAAAGAATTTTGAGTGATTGTCATGTTTCGTGGCCTAATAAGGTTATAATAAGATAGAAAGCCAAGGCTGACTATTGCTAAGCGTTGACTGGTGCGTCATTTTATCGATTATCATGGTTAAGTCCAGTAGCAATAGTTTAATGTGACGTTTCAAGCTAGAAAGCTAAATTATCAACTTGGAGCCTCTTTAGACGTTGCCTAATCACGGTACATTTTAATATACAGTTAGAAGGATAGTTATGATTTTTCCTGTCATCTTATGCGGTGGTTCAGGCAGTCGATTATGGCCTTTATCAAGGGCATCGTACCCGAAGCAGTTTATTGATGTTTTAGCTGACGGCTATTCAATGCTGCAGTCGACAGCGTTACGATTAAAAAGTCTCAATAATGTGGCTGCTCCCCTTGCAATTTGCAATCATGAAAATCGTTTTTTTGTGGCTGAGCAATTTCAGCAGTTAGGTGTTCAGCCTGCAAATATCATTCTTGAGCCTGTGGCAAGAAACACAGCCCCAGCGGTAGCCATTGCTGCATTCTCGGCATTAGAAATGAACCCAGATTCCTTACTGCTTGTTTTGCCTGCTGATCATAATATTAAAAATGAACAGGCCTTTTCTATTGCGGTGAGTCAGGCTACACATGCGGCAGAACAAGGTTATTTGGTTTCTTTTGGTATTGTTCCCGATGCTGCAGAAACAGGTTATGGCTATATAGAGCGAGGAGAGCCTCTATTAATAAATAATACCCAGCGTTCTATTTTTTCGATAAAGCGGTTTGTTGAAAAGCCAAATAAGCAAACAGCCGAAAGCTATATTGCTGATGAAAATTTCAGCTGGAACAGTGGTATGTTTCTTTTTCGCGCCGATCAATTTCTGTTTGAGTTAGGTGCATATGCGCCAGAAATTTATCAGGCCAGTCAGCAAGCATTTAAGCAGGCATATCGCGATCTTGATTTTATCCGCGTTGATGAAGAATGTTTTGCAGCTTGCCCCAGTGACTCCATTGATTATGCTGTTATGGAACATACTGCTAAAGGCGCCATGGTACCTTTGGCTGCTGATTGGAGCGACGTGGGTTCTTGGCAAGCAATATGGGATATTTCCGATAAAGATGAGCAAGGCAATGTGGCTATTGGCGATGTCCTTATTCAGGACAGCGTTAATAGTTTGGTGTTGAGCGATCATCGTCTAGTCACGACGTTAGGGTTATCAAATACAGTCGTTGTCGAAACCAGTGATGCGGTTTTGGTGGCGAATAAAAATGCAATTCAAGACGTTAAAAAAATTGTTACTGCCTTGCAGCTGAGCCATCGTAGCGAAGGGTCGGCGCATCAGTTAGTGTTTCGACCCTGGGGTAGTTATGAAACCATTTGTCAGGGTGAGCGATTTCAAGTTAAAAGAATTGTTGTGCATTGCGGACAAAAACTCTCGCTGCAAATGCACCATCACAGGGCAGAGCATTGGGTGGTCGTCTCTGGTGAGGCGCAAGTCACCTGCGGCGACGAGGTCTTCACTTTAATTGAAAACCAATCAACCTATATTCCACTTGGACAAAAGCATCGATTGGAGAATGTCGGTTCTATACCGTTAACATTAATTGAAATTCAGTCTGGCGCTTACCTTGGTGAAGATGATATTGTGCGCTTTGATGATGATTATGGTCGTCATGTCTAAACTATGATTGTCTGATTAGATAAAAAAACTGCTATTTTAATATTTATATAGGGCTTAGAGCAAAGATGATAAAAAAGTGTTTGTTTCCAGTGGCGGGCTACGGCACCCGTTTTTTACCGGCGACTAAGGCCATGCCTAAAGAGATGTTGCCGATTGTCAATAAGCCTTTGGTTCACTACGGTGTTGAAGAGGCGTTAGATGCGGGTTTATTTGAAATTGGCTTTGTTACCGGCAGAAATAAGCGCGCGATAAATGATTATTTTGATACTAACTATGAGTTAGAGAATGAGATATCTGGTAGCGGTAAAGAGGCGCTGTTGAGCGATATTCGTGATGTGATTGATCGAGGTACTTTTTCAACTACGCGACAAAGTGAAATGTTGGGTTTGGGGCATGCTATTCTCACAGGTGAGACATTAATAGGTGATGAACCTTTTGGCGTTGTGTTAGCTGATGATCTTTGTTTTGGTCAGGAGAATGACGGTGTTTTGAGGCAGATGGTTGAAATGTATCAACAGTTTCGATGCACTATCGTTGCCATTGAAGAGGTTCCTGTTGATCAGGTAGAAAAATTTGGCATCATTAAGGGTGACATGATTCGAGACGATTTATATCGGGTAACCGATATGGTGGAAAAACCTAAACCTGAAGATGCGCCAACTAATTTAGCGATAATTGGTCGTTATATTTTAACGCCGGATATTTTTGATATTATTCGAGATACCCCGCCAGGAAAGAATGGCGAGGTTCAAATCACTGATGCTTTGTTACAGCAGGCAAAAAAAGGCTGTGTGATGGCGTATAAATTTAAGGGTAGGCGTTTTGACTGCGGCAGCATAGATGGCTTTATCGATGCAACCAATTATTGCTATAACCATGTTTATAAAAAATAGGTTTGATAGGAGGTAAGAAAATTTCAAATTACAGTTGTTTCAAATCTTATGATATTCGCGGTCGTATTCCTGATCAATTAAATGAAGAGATTGCCTATCGAATTGGTAGAGCTTTTGCCCAATACCTAGATGCTAAGCGTATTTGTCTTGGCCATGATATTCGCTTGTCCAGCCCTGCATTTTCTCAGGCTGTTGCTCGAGGCATTAATGATGCTGGTGCAGAAGTATTAGATATTGGTATGTCGGGAACAGAAGAAATGTATTTTGCCACCTTTAATAATGATGTTGATGGCGGGGTAGTTGTAACGGCCAGTCATAACCCGATTGATTATAACGGTATGAAATTAGTGAAACGTGGCAGTCAGCCCATTAGTGGCGACACAGGCCTGCTGGATATTAAGGCTTTAGCGGAATTGGGGGATTTTAAGCGCTCTAATTCTGCTGCTGGCATTACTCCGTTAGAGAGCCGGCCGGCTTATTTAGCGCATTTATTAAGTTATATTGATGTTGACGCTTTGGCGGGGCTCAAAATTGTCTGTAATGCCGGTAATGGCGGTGCGGGCTTAGTGATTGATGCACTCGAGCCATTACTGCCCATTGAATTTACTAAGGTATTTCATCAGCCTGATGGTAATTTTCCGAATGGCATTCCTAATCCACTGCTGTTTGAAAATCGACAGCCAACCATTGATGCTGTTATTACGGCCAATGCTGATTTTGGCATTGCTTGGGACGGCGATTTTGATCGATGTTTTTTCTTTGATGAAAAGGGCCAGTTTATTGAAGGCTACTATATCGTTGGATTGTTAGCGGAGGCATTTTTACAAAAAACGCCAGGCCAAGCGGTGGTGCATGACCCGCGACTCACTTGGAATACCTGTGACATTGTCAATAAATTAGGCGGCAAGCCTATAATGAGTAAAACAGGCCATGCATTTATTAAAGAGCGTATGCGCCTAGAAGATGCGGTCTATGGTGGCGAGATGAGCGCGCATCATTATTTCCGTGATTTTGCTTATTGCGACAGTGGTATGATCCCTTGGCTATTAATTGCTGAATTGGTCGTCAAAAAAGGTCAGCCCCTGTCTAGCTTGGTTAGCGAAATGATAAGTAATTATCCCGTTAGCGGTGAGATCAATCGAACCGTTGAAGATGCTGATGAAGTGATTGCTTCCATTCTCGATGACTATCAAGCATCGGCGATTGATGTCGATTACACTGATGGCGTTAGCGTTAGTTTCGATGATTGGCGTTTCAATATTAGAAAATCTAACACTGAACCACTACTGCGACTCAATGTTGAGTCGCGAGGTGATAAGGCATTGATGCATGCAAAAACTGAAGAGCTATTGGCTAGGATTCAGTAAATTTGAGTAAACGCCGTGATTCAACTACCTTTATGCATTTCAATAAATTGCTCGCACCAATGGGCGGTGGTCGCATCTGAAGGCGCTTGACTGTCTTTAGTTTCAGCCTTCAACGCAGCCAAAATTGGATTGCTCAGTTGCTTGCCTAACTCGACGCCCCATTGATCAAAAGCATTAATACCCCATATCACACTTTGGGCAAAGACTTTGTGTTCATACAATGCTATCAATGCGCCTAAATTACCGGGTGTGAGTTTTTCCATAGTGATAATGGTATTAGGCCGATTGCCAGGGCTTGCTTTGTGAGTACCCAGTCGCTTGGCCTCTTCAGTTGAAGCGCCACTATCAAGTAATTCCTGTTCGGCGGCAGCAATGGTTTTTCCTTCGGTCAAGGCCTTACTTTGGGCTAAACAATTGGCAACTAAATGCGCTTGTTTATGTTTGTTATCCGAGTGACTGCTTAGCGGCAGTATAAAGTCAACTGGAATGTTTTCGGTGCCTTGGTGAAGTAATTGATGGAACGAGTGCTGGCCAATCGTGCCAGCACTGCCCCAGATGGTTGCACAAGTTCGATGGCTTACTAGATTTCCTTGTTTGTCGACCTGCTTGCCGTTGCTTTCCATGACGAGTTGTTGCAGGTAGTCAGGCAGTAGACGCAGTTCGTGGCTATACGGCAATACGGCGATGCTCTTAGCATCGCAGCGGTTGATATACCAAACTTCTAATAAAGCCAAAAGCACTGGCAGATTAGTGCTGATTGGGCTTTGCGCAAAATGTTGATCCATACTGTGTGCGCCAGCCAGTAAGTCGCAATAATTTTGGTGGCCAGTGGCGATAGCAATGGGTAAGCCAATCGCCGACCAAAGAGAGTATCGACCACCGACCCAGTCCCACATGGGCAAGATATTTTCAGGTGCAACGCCAAATTCAACGGCTGCTTTTATGTTGGAAGACACAGCAATAACATGTTTTGATAAGTCATCATCGCTCAATTCAGTTAAAAGCCATTGCCGAGCAGACAAGGCATTCTCCAAAGTTTCCGTTGTATTAAACGACTTTGATGAAATAATAATTAAAGTATTTGATGGCGATAAAGTTTGTAAGGTACACTCGAGGTCGCGAGGATCAACATTGGCGATAAAGTGGACCTTGGGACCATCGGCATAATTAGCCAGTGCATGACAAATCATTCTTGGACCAAGGTCTGAGCCACCGATACCAATATTAACAATATCGGTAATCGTTAAATCATCTTGGCCACTCCATTTCTCCGTTCTGAGTTGTTCACTGATGCGTTTAATTTCGTGCTGCGTTGCAGTGACTTCAACACGATTTTGTAAGTTTTCGGGAAGCCTGAGTGCGGTGTGGTGGGCCGCGCGCTGCTCAGTATTATTAAGTTCATAACCATTAATAAGTAATTGAATATGCTCAACTAAATGTTTTGATTCAGCGATCGAAAGCAGTTCATTCAACACCCCTTGACTGATGCTGGCTCGTGAGAAATCGACAGTTAAACCAGCGGCGCTCAGTCTTGGGTTAGGATAACATTCATTCATTGAGAAATTTAAATCATTCATTCCACTGCTGTATAAAGGCAGTTCCTTGAGCGATTTAAGGAGTTCCGAAGTAGATTGTTCTGATTTTTTTTTCATAATGATTCACACGATAAGGTCATCAACTACTGGTTATTTAGCGATGTATCATAGCGCTAAGGTTACTACAAATTTTTGTCTTGTTGAAAAGTAATAGCTTTATTTTTTGCGATGTACAGCTTGATCAGCAATATCGCTTAAGGCGTCGCGGTAGATTGACTGAGATAATACGGCAAGCGATTTTTTGGCCGCGTTTGCTTCAGCATGCGCAACAGCTAGCGTATGATCCAGTGCGCCAGATTCGCGACATAATGCCACGACAGCATCAATACGAGTCAGGTCTTTCTCTTCAATGATACGCTGCAAAAATCGGTTGTCTTGGGTGCTACCGGTGAGACGCAAGGCTTCAATGAGTGGAAGGGTAAGCTTGCCTTCGGCCAAGTCATCACCGACATTTTTTCCTAAGTCATCGGCATTACCTGCGTAATCGAGATAGTCATCAAAGATTTGGAATGCCTGTCCTAAGTGCAGGCCATAAAGTGCGAGTGCATTTTGTGTTTCGCTATTGCTGTCTGCGATTATAGCAGCACAGCGACAACAGCCTGAAAATAGAACCGCTGTTTTATTACGAATCACGTCAAAGTAATCGGCTTGGCTAAGGCTTAAGTCGCCAATTAACATTAATTGTTTGACTTCACCTTCAGCAATTTTAGTCGTTGAATGACTAAGCACATCCATTACGGGTAAGCTTCCAATGGCAACCAATAATTCAAAGGCCTTACTGTAAACAAAATCACCGACTAGTACGCTTGAGGCATTACCCCAGTTAGCATTAGCGGTGGGTTTTCCACGGCGCAGGGTCGACATGTCGACCACATCATCATGTAGAAGCGTTGCTGTGTGTAAAAATTCAATAGCGGTGGCCAGTTGAATTTGTTTAAAATGCTTGGCATCGCCCAGCGCGGCAGCACTGAGTAGAGTCACCAGTGGCCGGACTCGTTTTCCGCCGCTATCGACTAAATAGTGACTAATATTTTCGACTAAGCCTACTTCGGAGTTTAGCTGCTCAGTAATAAGGGTGTTTACATCATTAAACTGATCGGCGACGAGTGAGTGACTGGATTGCATAAAAAAACCAACAGTAGGCCATGTAGGCATTGACCATGATAAAAGCCCTAAAATAAATAAGGGCCTTCAAATAACGGTCCATCCTATGGTTTGACCTAAACACTGTCAAGCTGCGTTGATGAAAATTAAATTTGATTTTTCATAGGTGTTCCAACGGTAGTTGGGCGCGCGGTATCACATGCCTTAAAATAAAGCTCGAATGCACACCAGTGACGCCGTCAATTTTGGTTAATCGACCGAGCAAAAATTCTTCATAGCGAGCCATGTCTGGTAAGACGGCCTTTAATAAATAGTCGGCCGACTGGCCAGTGACAATGCTACATTCAATAATTTCAGGAAAATCACTAATTATTTTTTCAAAATTGGCAAAGCGATCGGGGGTGTGTCGGTCCATGCTGATACTGATTAAGGCCGTTAGTGATAAGCCGAGTAAGGTTTCATCGAGAACGGTGAAGTGGCCTTGAATAATGCCGCAATCCTCAAGGCGTTTCACACGACGTGCGCAAGGTGTTGCCGACAAGCCAACTAGCTCAGCAAGTTGTAGGTTGCTAATACGTGCATTGTGCTGCAGTGCAGCCAAAATGCGTTTATCCGTGCGGTCCAGTGTGGGGGGGATGCTGTTCATAACACTCCGGTCAGTAGGCTGAGCTATTTGATACCTTCAGTTAA
>DDDX01000036.1:8996-13495 GCA_002339085.1 Cellvibrionales bacterium UBA1969 | reverse complement strand
CAGTAGACAAAATTGAAGACATTTAAGCACCCTAAATATGCCTCTATAAGTTCAATATCTTTTAGTTTTCTCGATCCGTTACTCGTTATTGGATTCGTTTAAAATATTTATATGTCTCTTAAAATCGATTAATATATGCTAATACACATGTAGCAGTTTAGATTAACATAATTAATAATGTGAATGAAAGTTTTAGCTGGGCATTCAACTAATGATTTTGCTAGCATTGAAAGAGTTGATTTGAAAATTTGAACTTTTCAAAAAAATTAAATATGAAAATATTACTATTATGTGGTGGAGAATCAAGTCGTTGGGGAAATTATATGGGTATCCCAAAGCAGCTCGTTCCAATTGATGGCAAGCCTCTTTTAGAAGACACTATTTATAAATTAAATGAAAAAGGTCTTTCAGAAATATTAATTGTCGGCTGCGATAAAGGTCATATGGTTCCGGGTACTTCTTATGTTGACCTTAACCTTGAAGAGCAAACTTTTAGGCAACATAAGTTCCTCAGTTCAAGAAAGTTTTGGAATACTAATGGAGTTACATTGTTGTTATTTGGAGATGTCTTTTTTTCTAAATCGGCAATAGATGTTTCATTATCATTTACTAGTAATTCGATCAATTTTATAGGTAGGCTGACAGGGAGCAGAGTGACAAGTTGTGAATACCCAGAGATTTTTGGAGTCTCATTTAGTAGTATCCATAATAATGAGGTGGAATCATTAATGTTAGAAGCAGACAATAAATCAAACAGGCCGGCTGGTTGGCAGTTATATGAAGTTGCAGCTAATAAAAGCGCAATTGGTGCACTTACATCTGTTTCTGGCGTTGTTTTTAATCATATTGACGATTTTACTGAAGATTTCGACTTTCCAGATGATTATGAAAGATGGAAAAAAATTCAGAGTTAAAAAAAATTCGGGTGGATGTTGATCAATCGTTAAATGGAGTCAAATGGATGAAGAGAGCAAAAAGGAGAAAGATTAAAGTAACTTTTTTATCTTTTAGTAATTTAATCTTAATACTAATTATTGGTGTTCTTTTAACATGAATTCCTTACTCTATTGGCGCCTTTAAAGGTCTTCAAAGAGTTAGAATAAAAGCATTTCAGATTCATAGAGTCAAACTGAGAGAGGTAGAGCTTTTTTGATCTTAACTAAAACATATTTAGGGCTCTTAAATGTCTTCGATTTTGTCTACTGCTCCTCGTGAGTTGATTAAAGGTGGTTAATCAACAAGGTCTTGAAAGTCTTTGAGGCAGACAAAATCGAAGACATTTTTGATCTGTTGACAAGGAAGGGGTCGTGTTTTAACACTAGACTTGATTAAGTAGGTATTGATACTTTTTGTTGAGATAATCGTTCGTAAGTTGATCCATAACGTCGTCTTGGTAGTCTCTTAATCCGCTCAGAATTAGTTTTTTCTTTCCACGGCCAATAGTTTTTCCTGTTGAGCTTAAGTTAAATGTGAATAGCGCGCGACCTCTTTTCCCATCAATTTCAAATTGACTATTATCGAGAGCCAGATCAATCTGAGCCGTTGCCGTTTCTTCAAATTCAAAAGACATCGATTGATAAATAACTAGTGGTCTTGATGGATTAATCATCTTGCCATGCTGCTTCATTAACGGAACCAAGATATCGGGGAAGCTTCTTGCTGAAAATTGAACATAATCGAGGGAAAACTGAGCGGCGAATGATTGATTGCTTAGGAGTTGACCATCAATATCAATACCGACTAAATTTTTACCGGTTGAATTAGTAATAAAGTGCCTACCTTCTTCAACGTTGCGTGGGTATTGTATGTCAACATCTGCGGCCAGCATTTCGATGAAGTCAAAGTGCATTGACTGGTATAAGCCTAGACGACGAATAGATTCGGTAAATAGTAAGTCACCGGGTACACAGAATCGCTTGGAGTCGTGGTCGTGAATGGGGTTAAAGTCACCGGCAATGCCTTTAGCGAAATTACTGGCTTGCTCGGCACTAATGCGAACCGTATTACGGCCTATACTAGTAATAAATGGTTCTAAAAAATCAAACATATCAACACTATATGTGAATGACTTTGCTTAATATCTGTTATTTAGCAAAGTGAGGTTAGGTGTGACTGGCTTGTTCGGCCATTGCTGGGTTATAAACTCATAATTTGACTACAGAATTGCAATCAACTCTATCTCAAATACTAGTGCTTGGTAGGGACCTATCGCGCCACCGGCACCTTTTTCACCGTAAGCCAGTTGGTAAGGAATAAAAAGCTTCCATTTTGAGCCAACCGTCATTAGCTGAAGAGCTTCCGTCCAACCAGCAATAACACCGCTCACTGGAAATTCAGTGGGTTCACCACGGCTATAAGAACTATCAAATTCATCGCCGTTAATGAGCGTGCCTTTGTAATGGGTTCTAACAGTTGAGCTGGCAGAAGGTTTTTCGCCATCGCCTGTTTGCAGAACCTCATATTGTAAGCCACTATCAGTGAGAGTAACGCCTTCTCGTTTGGCATTATCAGCTAGAAAGGCTTCACCTTCTTGAGCAAATTCAGCGGCATTGGCTTTATTTTCTTCTGTCATAGCGGCTTGAATTTCTTGAAAGGCGGCATTGATTGCTTCGCCTTCAATCCGCGGTTTTTGGCCGTTGAAACCGTCTTTAATCCCTGCGATAGCTGCTGCTAAGGAAACACCAGTAAATGCCTGTTTTAATTGCTGGCCCATTTGCATGCCAACGCCATAAGACCCTTTTAATTCGGTGGTTGATAGATCGATATCTGCCATAGTTTTCTCTTCAATATTTGTTTAAATTAATAATGCCACATAAAATCAACTTCCCGATGGAAAGGCTGCTTATCAGGCCGAGGCGATGATTTATAATGACATTGCTTAAGCTTGTCTGAATGAAGCTTGTACACTAACGAGCGCGCATTATACGCAAGAAATGAAAATTTTCGACCCTAATTGGTTAGATTGTTTGCTTTTTAATGGTGATTTGTTCGATTCTTCAAATGGTTGGGTAACTTTGTTCATCTAAGGCTCCCATTATGTTCTGGTTAATTATCGCTCATCTCGACAGGCGATGTTTGGCTTATTATGGTCTAATACAGTCTCGTTTAACTAGATAGTAAGGTGCTGTATAAGCGTTATGATTTTGGAGTAATTATGGCAAACCGATTGACGCACATTAATGATCAAGGTGAGGCAAAAATGGTCGACGTCAGTGCTAAGACGACGACGGTAAGAGTAGCGAGTGCTAGGGCACTCGTTCAGTTGGGTTGTGAAGCTTTTCAACAACTACTTGATGGTACTAATACTAAAGGCGATGTATTAGCCGTTGCACGTATTGCAGGTATTCAGGCGGCCAAAAAATGCAGTGATTTGATTCCCTTATGCCATCCGTTAATGCTTTCCTCAGCTAGTATTGAATTCACTCTGGACGAGCATGATTACTCAATCGAAATTATTTCATGCTGCAAAATCTCGAGCCAGACAGGCGTTGAGATGGAGGCATTAACCGGCGTCTCTGTAGCTGCTTTGACCATTTACGATATGTGTAAGGCTGTTGATAAAGCGATAGAGATTTCTTCCATTCACCTACTCGAAAAGTCGGGTGGTAAAAGCGGCGATTGGTGCCGCAGTGAGCATCAAAAATGATTAAGTTATTATTTTTTGCCCGTATTAAAGAGCGGCTCGGTAAAAGCGAAATGACCATTGATTTTGTGGCGAATCAATCCTTGCAAGCTTTAACGCAAGAATTAATTGAGAGGCATGGCCATGGGTGGCAAATACTCCTTGAGCCTGATACGGTTTTTTCTTGTAATCAACGAGTTGTCGATCGCGATCTTATTGTCGCTGATGGCGATGAGGTTGCTTTTTTCCCGCCAGTTACGGGTGGCTAATAGCGATGAGTAATCATAAATCTGCTTTACAGCATACTACTACTGATATTCATATTCTTGTGCAGTCTAAACCATTTGATCTGCCTGACGAAATGCAGCAGCTTCAGAGTTTTTTTGACCAGCAGGATCAAGAGGTTGGGGCTATCAGTTCTTTTACCGGCCAAGTTAGGGCAGCTATAGAAGATCAATCGGCTTTGGACAACACCGGTAAACTACTTGCCTTGTCGATTGAGCATTATCCAGGCATGACTGAAAAGAGTCTTCTTGAAACCTGTCAGTTGGCCAATAAACGCTGGCCATTTAAAGCTTGTCGAGTACTTCATCGTGTCGGTTATCTTACCGTCGGACAACCTATCGTTTTAGTGTTAGTTGCTGCAAGTCATCGAGAGCAGGCGATGAAAGCCTGTGAATTTATTATTGACCATCTAAAAACGTCAGCACCGTTTTGGAAAAAAGCCATTTTTGAAAATACTGCCGAGTGGGTGGAGGCAAAGTCCAGCGACCAATTAGCGATCAAGCGGTGGCAGGAATAAGGCCTTTACTGACTTAAATCAACATTGTTATTGCTTTGACAATCGGCTATTGTTTATCTTTAAGTTTATCTTTAA
>DDDX01000036.1:0-8662 GCA_002339085.1 Cellvibrionales bacterium UBA1969 | reverse complement strand
CTTTAAGTTTATCTTTAAGTTTATTTTTTATGTATTTTATGTTTTAGATTAACCCACAGGATCTTCGGATTATTATGATAGAACAACGATTGTTTCGCGATGCACTCGGTCAATTCGCTACCGGGGTTACGATTATCACTGCTGCGCCTGAGGGTTACGCGCCTTTTGGCGTCACGGCCAATTCGTTTGCCTCAGTATCACTTGATCCCCCTTTGGTACTTTGGAGTCTTCAAAAAAGTTCTGATACTTTTACCGCGTTTGAAAAGTCATCATATTTTGCCGTTAATATTCTTAACCAGCAACAGCAGGATTTATCAAACCAGTACGCAAAAAAAGGTAGCCATGATCTTGATGATAATCATTTTACTGATGGCCAAACTGGCTTGCCGTTAATTAACAATGCGATTGTCAGCTTCGAGTGTGAAATTGACGCCTGTCATGATGGTGGTGACCATATTATTATGGTCGGTAAAGTGGTTGCCATGAGTGGTTTTAAGGTCCATTCGCCACTGTTATTCCACGCGGGGAAATACCGTGCTTTAGCATCGCTTGATGTCTAAGCTATTGAGTGTATCGACGTTGGAGTTGTTTTGAAATTTTGTAGTCAATGTGGCAATAAAGTTACTTTAAAGATTCCCGATGGAGACAACCGTCCTCGCTATGTTTGTCAAGTTTGCAGTTTTATTCACTACCAAAACCCTAACGTTGTGGTTGGCACTCTTCCTATTTTTGTTGAGAAGAGCGGAGTACTTAAGGTATTACTCTGTTTACGGGATATAGAACCTCGGTTAGGCTATTGGACATTACCGGCTGGCTTTTTAGAAAATAATGAAACGTCCCTCGAGGGTGCGCTTCGAGAAACTGTTGAAGAATCCTGCGCAAACATTAGCAACTTATCGCTTTATCGCGTTTTTAATGTCGCCCATACCAACCAAATTCATATGTTCTTTCGTGCAGACATGCTTGATGATCAATTTTCAACCACGTCCGAAAGCTCAGACGTTAGGCTTTTCGGCTTTGATGAGATTCCATGGTCTCGGCTAGCGTTCCCTACGGTACATAAAGCCCTTAAAGATTTTATTGAAGACCTAAAAAAAGGTCATTTTCCCGTTGAAATGAGTGATATTGATGAGTCGTATTGGCGTAGAATGTAATTGTTAGTATCCTTAAGATAATCGTAAGTTTATCCTTCGTCACTATTAATCGATTAATTGTCTCAAAAGCAAGGCTTTTATGCTGGACTCGCAACTCTTTTATATTTTATGCGCATACAGCATTATTTTAGTTATCGCTGTTTTATTGGGTGGCCAATTATCACATTGGTTGACCTTAACGCATAAACGCATGCAATTAGTGATGAGTTTCGTTTCAGGATTAATGCTAGGGATCGCGATCTTTCACTTACTTCCGCATGCTATTTATACCATTGATGCAGCAAACGCGGTCGATATTGCCGCTCGCTGGACTATGGCCGGTCTGCTGACAATGTTTTTATTACTGCGTCTGTTCCATTTTCATCACCATGACATCACGGATGATGCGCATGACGCACAGTATGTCGAACTTTCACAAGATGCCTCGCACCATTATGAAGCAGATAAAGGGTATGCTCACATCGCTGGTTGGCTGGGTATCGCACTCGGCTTAACAATTCATACTATCATTGATGGTGTCGCGCTTGCTGCAAGCATGCAGGCTGACTTTTTACTACTAGATAGTTCAGCACGTGTGCTTTCTTTTGTGGGTCTGGGTGTTTTTGTTGCGATTCTACTTCATAAACCGCTTGATGCGTTGACGATATCCACGATGATGAGTCGAGGCGATCTTGGAAAGAAGCAACAGCGCTTGGTGCTATTGGGTTTTGCGCTTATCTGTCCAATTAGTGCCTCATTAATGTTATGGAGTTTTGATTTTGTTGCGAATGCTAATGGTGTATTCATTGGCTCGGCGCTGGCGTTTTCTGCGGGTGTATTTTTATGTATATCACTAAGCGATCTCCTACCAGAAGTTCATTTTCATAGTCATGATCGTTTAAGCATGACGTTAGCACTGTTACTAGGCATTTGCTTTTCATTGCTACTTATCAATCTCGAGCCTGATCACCGTCATACAGCCGTTGCCAATCAGGCTTACATGCATCATCATGTTGAGCACGAATAATACGATGTTTATTACCTTTGTTAATTTAAGAGAGTTTTTATGTCATTACCTAAAATAGGAAACTTAGCACCCGCATTTAGTTTGCAGAATCAGCATGGTGATAAGGTCCGCCTCAAAGACTTCAAATCAAAGAAAAATGTCGTCATCTATTTCTATCCAAAGGCGAGCACACCCGGTTGCACTGTTCAGGCCTGTGGCATCAGAGACAGCGCTGCCGCTTTTAAAAAGCTTAATACGGTGGTACTAGGTATTAGCCCTGATCCCATTAACCGCTTACAAAACTTTATTGATAAGCAAGGGCTTAATTTTGATCTGTTGTCAGATGAAGACCACAGCATTGCTGACAATTACGGCGCTTGGGGTCCTAAAAAGTTTATATTTAAGGAATATGATGGTATTTTACGCAGTACGTTCATTGTCGGTAAAGACGGCAAACTCAAAGCCATCATGGACAAGGTGAAAACGAAGTCACATCATGATGATGTGATCGAATGGATAAAGGCAAACTTATAATATTTAATCTACGTATCATTTACTTATAGAGGTTTATTAATGAACTTTTTTATCAGTCAAGCCCACGCACAAGCAGCCGGGGCGCCACCACAAGGTAGTGTTGCTTTTCAAATGGTGATGCTACTTGGGCTTTTTATCTTTTTTTATTTTATAGCGATTCGTCCACAGCGAAAAAGACAAAAAGAGCATGATGCATTAGTCAATAGCTTAGAAAAAGGTGATGAAGTTGTTATGACCAGCGGTCTGTTGGGTAAAATAGTCAAAGTTGACGGTGATTACTTGTTATTAAAAGTCACTGATAATACTGAGCTTAAATTTCAGCGTATTGCAGTTCATGCTGTGCTGCCTAAAGGCACGATAAAAGCAATTTAACCGCTTTAAGTATGGTAGTCACCCTCTGATGGGAGGCGAATAAAATCTCGATAATTAATTATCCGCCCAGACTTTGTTTGGCTCACACGCCAACGCCCTTACAGCCTTTGCGTCGATTGCACGCAGAGCGGGGTGGACCTTTAATATGGCTTAAGCGTGATGATATGACTGGCTCGATACTGAGCGGTAATAAGGTTCGTAAATTGGAGTTTATTGCCGCTAAGGCCAAGAGCAGTGGATTTACTGCGCTAATTACCTGCGGTGGTATTCAATCAAATCACTGCCGCGCCACTGCCTTTGTCGCCGCGCAGCTAGGGCTTAAATGCCATCTTATCCTCCGCGGAGAACCTAAAGTTGAAGCCATGACGGAGGGTAACTTATTGCTTGATCGCCTCAGTGGCTGTTCGATAAGTTTTCATTCTGCCGCTGAATATAATGTACATTTACCCGATTTTTTTGCGGCGGCTGAAAGTCGTCTGCAAGATCAAGGATTTCCTGCATTGAAAATACCCACTGGTGGCAGTAATGCTGATGGCATTTGGGGTTACATCGCGGCATCTGAAGAGCTTTGCGGTGATTTTCGCCATCATGACATACAGCCCAGATCGTTGGTCGTTGCGACCGGATCCGGCGGCACACAGGCAGGACTTATTGCAGGCATGTCGCATTTTGACCCTCAACTTTCGGTTTATGGCGTGAATGTTTGCGACGATGCAGCATATTTTCATCATAAGATCCAAAAAGATTTTGATGACTGGTACTCCCAGTATCCCTTCCAGACTAAACCGCTTGACTGCAGCAATGTGCTCACTGAAAAAATAAATATCATTGAAGGCTATGTTGGTGATGGCTATGGTTTAGTCAGTAATGATGTGCTTAAAATCATACAGAAATTGAGTCGTTTAGAAGGGGTGGTGTTTGATCCTGTTTATACCGGCAAGGCCTTTTATGCGCTACTTGCCGAAATCGATAAAGGCCGCTTTAAGGATGAAAGAGATCTGGTTTTTGTTCACACTGGCGGTCTCTTTGGTTTATTTCCCTATTCAGGTCAATTAGCGGCAACTGCTTAGTCACCAAGTGTTTCAATTTGCTCTTCAGCGCTGACATTCAATTGATTAAAGATGTTATATTCTTCCATGATGGGTTTATCCTTTTTATTGATAAACCGGCTCAAATTAGAATGCAACTGACGCTCGCGCATAAAAGCATAGCGTTGCGCCGTGAGACCGCTGATTTGCAATTGATCTTTAAGAATGGTTGGCTTGATAAAGACCATAAGATTATTACGGGTTTTACTGATTGAGTTTGATCTAAAGAGTCGGCCAAAAAGGGGGATATCGCCTAAAATAGGCACCTGGGTTCTGCCTTGTGTCTCATCGTTTTTGATTAGCCCACCTAAAACTAGTACTTGCCCATCTTTGATGAGTGCGCTAGTTTTAATTTCAGTTTTGTTGGTGACAAGGTCAAGTGCATCACCTTTAGTGGCAACGTTCTCCGTGGTTTGCTCGATTTCAAGTGTGATGGAATCACCTTGATTGATTCTGGGTGTAACTTTGAGGGTAATACCAATATCTTGCCGTTTAACGGTAGAGAATGGGCTGGCCGATGTAAGGTTAGTACTTCCGGTTTGAAAGGGTACATTCTGGCCAACCAGTAAGCTTGCTTCCTCGTTGTCCAGCGCCACGATCGTTGGTGTTGACATGATATTAGTTTTGTTTTGTGTGCTGATGGCTCTTATCGCACCTATTAAGTTTCCGTTTTCAAGATAGCCATAGGTGAGGCCAGAATTGCTAATAAAGCCCGTTGCCAGAGCTTCTGGCGTACCAGTATTAACACCATTTGCAATATTAGTTAGCGCGTCAGCGCTGTTGAAAACGTTAAGGGCGGCAACTGAGCCATCTTGGTTGGTATCGTAAAGTGAAGACCCTCCCCAAATCAGCCCAAAATCATCATCAACATCTCCGGTGATTTGTACGATCACTGCCTCAATCATCACCTGCGCACGCTGGATGTCGAGTTTGGCAATAATGCTTTTTAAACTGTTTAAGAGCCCGTTAGGTCCAGTAATGACAAGTGCATTAGTTGCTTCGCTCGATTCAATACTGAAGCTTGTTTTGCTGTCATTGCTTTTTTTTAATATGCCGTCACCGACATTTTTTAGGATAGAGGCAATCTCTTTAGCTTCTATATAATTTAGATAGACAACTTGTGTATTACCTTCGTTAGACAGAGGTGTGTCGAGTTTTTTGAGTAAATTGACTGCTTTCTTTCTCTGCTGGCTATCTCCAATGATTAAAACTGAATTGGTTCTTTCGTCAACCACCATATCAAAAACCGCTCCACCAGCTTTAGCTTGTGGTGGATTTAATTTATCGATAATTGATTTGACAGTCTTACGGATTTCAACGGAATCGGCGTGAATGACAGCATAGATATCATATGTAACTTGATCAGCTGGTTGGTCAAGTATGGCAAGGAGTTTTCTCGACTTGCTGATACTTTCGGCGATCCCGGTTACGATAAGTGTTTTTTCAAAGGTTTGTATGGCGGTTGCAAGGGGTAGTAGGGGTCTTAAGATGGCTGTTATTTTGACTGGATCAGCGTGTTTAAGGTCAATGACTGCAGTGACTGTTTCTTTTTCATTGTTTCGATCATCATAGAAAGGAGTATTAGCAGTTTTGGCCGAGGCTGATTGAACTATTTTTATTGTTGAACCTTCATCGATAGCGGCAAGTGCATTCATGTCAAGCACAGTTAAGAAAATAGTGTATGCCTCCTCAGGGCTAACCTGCCTATTAGAGTAGATAGTAACCTTGCCTCGAACATTATTGCCTACGATAATATTTTTCCCAGTTCTAGCGGCTACCCATTCGATGAAATTCGTCAAGTCGGCCTGGCGCAAATTTATCATAAATGCTTCATCTAGCAATATTTGTGATGATGAGTCTACCGACAGAGTTTGATCGTTATTCTGCGATAAAAGTGTGGGCGAAATGGCCAGCATAAAAAAAGTGGAAAGGGCTAAGATAGCCATTTTTTTTGTAGAGGAGATAAGGTGATTAATTTTAATTATCATTGCTGGCCTATTATTGGTTAGCGACTTGTTTCTTTTTTAGCTCTTCGATCCTTCTTCTGATAATGCTTGTTCCATCCAGTTGACTTTTATCCTTTGCAAAACGAGTTTGAGGAGCATCGATATCTTCAATAAATAGGGTTTCATATATACCATTCCGATTAATAACCACCCTATCTTTATGGACAGACTGCAAGGTAACGCCACCTGGTAGTTCTTGACCTATAGAAAAATACTGGGATTGCTTTCTTTCATCAATAATAATGGCTCCCGTATCCTTTTGATTTGGCGAGGTAAATAAACCTGCTAAGGTCAGATTAAGTTTTGTTTCAGGTAGGGCCTCAATAATCACTTGCGGCTCTTCATCAGCCTGGCCAAAAAAGTGACGACCATTGATCGCTTCGGTGCTCACTATTGAATTAATTGTTTGCTGTCTTTCGGGCTCACGATTTATCTCGGGAGTGTAGGCCATTGCCGATAGCAGGAGAATCCCGGCCCACAGCGTTAGGCTGAAGGAAGCAAAGATTAGGGCGCTAGCGGCGACAAAGACCGGTTGTCTCGAAGCTGTGCCTATCAATTTTAGAAGTTGTTTGAGCATTAAAACCTTCATTGACATGCTGAATAGCCATAATTCAGCTTGCGTTAAAAGTATATAAATTCTGATTATCAGAGACTTTGTGTCATATTGTATCTGAAAGGTCTTATTATTATAGTCAGGATATGAATGAAAAACAGCAGAACGCTTGCTTTTTTGATTAAAAACCTTCTATTTTCCAATGTTTTATAGTGAATAGTTGTCTATAAGTGTAAATTATTATTTACTGGCTGAAATACAATATGGCTCCCGTATACTATAATTACTCGGCAAGTATCTAATAGATGCTGTGGTTTTTTTGGTTCTTTTTTCGATTACTTTTCGAGCTTGCTTTTAGTAGGTTTGAAGTTATAGGTGCTCAGGCATGGTACTGTAAATTCTATGTTTTTAGACATTGATGAATGCTATGTTTATATTGGCTAGTTTGCTAATTCGAGACAGCGATAGGCGTTTTACTATTTGAGGGATTGTTTTGGAAAGTTACATTAACTCACTTTTAGGTCAAAGTACTCAGGATGATCTGTCGGATGCCGTCGGCGCTTCTTCGACTACTGATGTTAATGCTCCCAGTCTAGATTCATCGACCAATGAAAATGAAAGCGAGGCTGTTGTCATCAACGAAGAATTCGGCCGCCCATTGTTACCTTTTCCGTTTGCTAAACGTTTTGAGGGCTTTGTACTTGAACAGTCTGACCGTAAAGTACTTTATCACACGCCGACCATTGGCGCGGCTGCGGTTGCTGAGATACAACGTTTTCTCCAGTCATCCTTCGAATGTAAAATGATACCTGAGGGTGAGTTTGAGCAAGCCTTAGCACAAGCTTATGAAAGCCGCAATAATGAAGCTATGCAAATGGTTGAAGATCTAGGCGATGAGATGGACCTCGCGAGTCTCGCTGACTCTGTGCCAGAGTCCGATGATTTACTAGAGCAGGAAGATGATGCGCCTATTATACGCCTTATCAATGCATTGCTAACCGAGGCGGTTAAAGAAAATGCCTCTGATATTCATATTGAAACGTTTGAAAAATGTTTAGTGGTTCGCTACCGTCTTGATGGTGTTTTACGAGAAGTCGTTAAACCTAAACGCGCTTTAGCACCCTTGCTAGTTTCCCGTATAAAGGTGATGGCGAAATTAGATATTGCTGAAAAACGTATCCCGCAAGATGGGCGTATATCAATTCGTATTGGAGGAAGAGAAATTGATCTTCGGGTATCAACAATGCCCTCAAGTAATGGTGAGCGGGTCGTAATGCGCTTGCTTGATAAGCAGGCTGGGCGACTCGAACTGTCCTCGCTAGGCATGCCTAATATAGAGCTTGAGCGATTTAAAGAGATCCTTCATCGGCCTCACGGTATTGTTTTAGTGACAGGGCCAACCGGTTCAGGTAAGACGACCTCGCTTTACGCCGGTATTAGTCAGCTAAATAATGAAACGCGAAATATATTAACCGTAGAAGATCCCATTGAATATAACTTAGAGGGCATTGGCCAAACACAAGTCAACAACAAAGCAGATATGACCTTCGCTAGAGGTTTAAGAGCCATGCTGCGGCAAGACCCCGATGTAGTTATGGTCGGCGAAATTCGTGACGGTGAAACTGCTGATATTGCCGTGCAGGCAAGTTTGACTGGCCATTTAGTGCTGAGTACCTTGCACACGAATACAGCTGTTGGCGCTGTAACTCGTATGTTTGATATGGGGGTTGAGCCTTTTTTGTTGTCTTCTAGTTTAGTCGGCGTGGTTGCTCAGCGTTTGGTTCGTGTACTTTGCTCTGATTGTAAGGCGCCATATCTCCCTGATGAAAAAGAACAGCAGTTATTAAATCTAAAGCCTAACGATACGCATTCGATGTTCAAACCCGTTGGTTGTAAGCGATGTAACCACAGTGGTTACCGCGGGCGACAAGGTATCTATGAGATTGTGCCAATCGACAGTGAGCTTAGGC
>DDDX01000109.1:486-10194 GCA_002339085.1 Cellvibrionales bacterium UBA1969 | reverse complement strand
ATTCGCGATGTGATGCTGAATTGGGATAAAGACGATCCTAATGACCTCACCATTGAGCGCCTAGGGGATGAGCCGTCGACGCCGCCAATGACCGACGATGAACAAGCTGAATTAACCGCTAAAATGATGATGCACTTTGCGACTTTTACCACCATGTTATCGAAAGGGAGTTTCCGTCGGTCTGCCAATGATTTTAGTTTAGCCGTATCGGGTGATAATACGGGCATGCTGCGTAATCAAGTGTACGTCGGCGGGCATTTCAAATTGGCTGATGACGAAGCCTTTGTGATTGATATCAATGATGGTGGCGCGGCCTACTTTACGGTGCCTATTGCAAATATTTGGGGTACTACGCTCGACATTCTTAATCGAACCAGCACCTTAAATAAAGCCCAGTCGGTGGCGAATCCCGATGGTACCTATACTTATGTTCTTTGCGCAAAAGATCCAGGCGTGCATAATTGGCTTGATACCTGCGGTTTTCCCGAGGGTATGTTAACGTTGCGTATGGCTGAGTTTCCTGGAAAGAAACCAAGCCTTGATTTATCGGCACAGGGCCGAGTGGTTAAATTTAATGAATTGGCCAAGCATTTACCAGGGGGCACAACTTATCTCGATGCCGATGGTCGCGCTCAGCAGCGCGCAGCGCGTGCTAGTGCTTACAGTCGTCGTTTACCGGAGATTAAATAATGGGTGAGCAGAATAAAACAGACCGCGTTTGGTTAATTACGGGTTGTTCAACGGGTATTGGTCGTGAGATCGCTAATGTAGTTTTGGCGAGTGGTCAACGTGCCGCGGTGACAGCGCGAAATCCTGATTCGGTGGCTGATTTAGTCGCGGCTTACCCCGATCAAGCATTGGCCTTAGCTTTAGATGTTACTGACCGTGCAGCAGTGACGGCCGCGGTGACTAAAACGCAACAGCATTTTGGCACGATTGATGTGTTGGTGAATAACGCCGGTTACGGTTATATGTCGGCCTTAGAAGAAGGTGAAGATGCCGAGGTGCGCAAATTATTCGATACCAATTTCTTTGGTGTGGTCGATTTAATTAAGGCGATTTTGCCTATTATGCGAGAGCAAAACAGCGGCTATATTATTAATATGTCATCAATGACTGGGCTTGTTACCAATCCGCCGAATATTTATTACAGTTGCACGAAATACGCAATGGAAGCATTAACCGAGGGCTTAGCAAAGGAGTTGGAGTCGTTTAATATTAAAGTTACGGCTATCGAACCGGGTGCGTTCCGGACTGATTGGGCGACTCGATCAATGCAGGAAACTGCAACACCGATCGAGGCTTATGCCGATACGGTTGGCGCGCGTAAAGAGTTAATTAAGCTAGCTGGTAATATGTTGCCAGGTGACCCTAAGCGTATCGCCGATGCCGTTTTGATGTTGGCTAACCATGATGATCCACCACTGCATTTATTGTTAGGTCACGACGTGCTGGGCGCTTTTAGACAAAAGCTGTCTGACTGGAATAGTAGTATTGATGAATGGGAAGCGGTGACTAAAGACGTTAATTTTCCGCCTGAGTAAGTTGGGCATTAGTACTTTATTAATAGGAAACTGATTATGCAAATTTCAGATCGAACAATTATTATTACCGGTGGTGCATCAGGTTTAGGCGCGGCGTGTATTCGCGCAATTGTTGAGCGCGGCGGTAATGCGGTTATTTTTGATCTTAATCAAGATAAAGGCGATGCCTTAGTGGCCGAGTTAGGCGAAACTGCGTTGTTCTGCACAGTTAATGTGATTGAAGAGCAGTCGGTGCGCGATGGTATAGCGACGGCTAAAGCGAAGTTTGGCGATATTCACGGCCTGGTCAATTGTGCGGGTACTGGTGATGCGGGTCGAACAGTGGGCCGTGATGGCGCTTATCCTTTGGATCGGTTTCAAAAAATTATTAACCTGAACTTGGTCGGTACGTTTAATGTGACGCGTTTAGTTGCCGAAGCAATGCAGACTAACGAGGTGAATTCTACCGATGGCGAGCGCGGTGCAATTGTGAATGTCGCCTCAGTAGCAGCGATTGATGGGCAAATAGGGCAGGTCGCTTATTCGGCCTCAAAAGCCGGCGTAGTAGGCATGACACTTCCCATTGCACGCGATTTTGGCAAGCTGGGCATCCGTATCAATACCATTTGTCCTGGTGTATTTATGACTGAATTGATGGGCATGGCACCGCAAGAGATGATCGACGGCTTAGCGGCCAATGCGCAGTTCCCACCACGTTTAGGGGACCCCAGCGAGTTTGCCCATATGGCCTTAAGCTTGATCGAGAATACCTACATTAACGGTGAAACAATCCGTTTAGATGCAGCAATGAGAATGCCTCCTCGATAATATTTTTTCAAATACATTACTATCTCATTCTTAATTTACGAGCAAAGCTGATTAAAGAGATAATTATTCCGAGCAATATAAGCGAATATAAATTTGATGTGGGCGTATTAAATTCGTAAGTATCAACATCAAATATTTGATCAGGTATAGCAGTTGTTGAACCTCCATTAACTGTCACGCTTAATGAAATCGAGTCCTCACTAGCGTATCTGATTGATAGCGTATATGACCCTTGAGGAATATTATTTAGTTGATAATCGCCTTGCTCATTTGTATAAACCGGCGCAAGGGGTCCATCATTTAGGTCGTTACTAATTAAGTCAATACGCATTCTCCCCGCTATAGAATCAGGCGCTTGCCCAGTCAAATAGATTTTACCTTGAATACTTCCTAACTCAGGAGCGGAGAAGACCTTTGCTCCAGTTGAATAAGTTAAAGAAATATTGTCACTGGCATCTTTAAATTGCACCGAAACCATTCCGATATTTTCTCCATTTGGCTGTATTGTCCACGGATAATTACTTGCGAATGGAATCCAATTAGAAAAAGTATGATCACTATGGTTTCTTACTCTAAAATGGGTAACATCTGGCTCATCAGTTTCTAAAGTGAGGTTTACATTAGTAGATGTAACTGTTTGACCTTCGGCTATGTTAACTCGTCCAATGGGTGGATTTGGATCCTGTTTAACTAATCCTGAGATGATTGGGCTATAAGCAGTTTCTGCCCCTGAGGTTCCAGTGGCTTGCAGCTTGTAATAATACCTCTGGCCTAGAACTCCTGAGTTGTCGACATATATAGAACTTCCGTCAGGCGTAAAAGTATCTAATAAAATAAATGGGCCAGATTTTGTTGTTGCTCGGTAAATATTTATTCCACTATAACTTGTATTTGTGGGATATCTAATGGTAATTCCACCTGGAGTTAGTTGAACATCATCACCTAAATGCTCAGAAGATCTGTTGACTACTTCAACGAGTTTTGGCCTTGGCAAAAAGTCGTCTTCAGGGTCGAGGGGATTGAGCCCTAGTATTCGCTCGGAGCCGTCATGGATGCCACCGAAGTCGCTATCTTGCTCACAGGGGTTAGTACCGCCCTGCCATTCATCTTGATTACTAAGTCCATCGATATCAAAATCAACCGCGGCATCATTAATAGTTTCATCAAGACAGGGCAGTGACTTTTCATAGGCGTCTGGCATGCCATCACCATCTCGATCGGGTTTTGATTCTTGGCCGTCAAAGATATTAAATGATGCTTTAATAATGCGGGTGAAATTCTCGCTAGAGCGATTCTGGGTCGGTAATGTGTCACCGAATGCTTCAACGATGACGTTGTAGCTACCGATGATACTCGGGGTTGAACCGTCGGCAAGGCCGGTTGGACTGGCTAATGTTGTGCGACGATAAACGTTGGCATAGATCCCGTCATTGGCCTGCCCATCATGATGCGCTCCATCATCAAACAATGGCAGCATATCGGTACTGCCATTTGGATGTTTAATGCTAGCATTCACCTTGACGTTAGTGATGGGGGCGTTGGGTTGATCAATAAAGGTCACAATGCGAACCGGTTTGCCAAATTTAAAAGTTCCACCCTCGGAAAGTACAGTTGGGTCTAATACTTGATCAAAGGCAAGGCGCATATTAGCACCCGCAATAGGTTTGCCCGAAACAGCGGCAAAATAGCTCATACTTTTTGAGCTAGTAATCGTAACTTCAAGGTTCCCTTGCGTAATGATTGGGAGATGGATTTCCGCATGGGCATTACCATTGAATATTTCAACGCCATTGACACCATCAATTAGCAAGCCGTTATTTTCATATACCTTAATGCTCACTGTGGCCGCTGGTTCGCTCCAAGCGACAGTCACACGGCCGTCCTCTATTTGACTTTCATTAATGGCAAAGTTTATTGATTGGGTGCCGCCCATTGAGCCAAACGATTCTTTTATACGAGCGCTGTCTGAGGCCGCTTCATAAGACGCTAAATAAGTATCCGCTAGGCGCAATTGTAAGGGATAGCTTGAACTGCTTGAACTGGCTGGGACATTAATTGGTGTAGTCGAAGATGCCATCATTGATGAACTGCTGGTGCCGACATCAACATAATAAAAGGTACCGCCTGTTTGATTGGCAAGATCTTGTAATAAAGGCTGGTCTGCTTGAGGGCCAAGTGCAATCGAATGGACCTCAATACCCTGCGCGATCAGGCTGGGTAAAACATCAGCGGCGAAAAGCCCCTCGTTTTCCATGCCGTCACTGAGCAATGTAATAATATCTTCGCCGATGGTGGTTCCTCGGACAATAAATTCATTACGTGCTTTTTCTAGTCCGTCACCGATCGATGTCATTACGGTTGGTGCAGGATCTGCAATGCCTAAAATAGCACTTTTCACATCGGTTCGTTGACTGTCTGTGGCGATTTTTAACAGTCGATCTAGTGTTGCGTCGTCGTTAGTTTCGGTGTTGTCACCGCCAAAACTAACTGAAGATATCTGACTGCTGGAACCGGCAGTATCCGCAATAATTGAGGCGGCATTTCGCGCGGCCTCCATTTTTGTGAAGCCGGGTGGTGACATCATACTTCCTGAACGATCGATGACGATCACTTGGTCCAATAATTTCTCTTCATAGCGGATAGCGAGTGATTCACTATCGGTGGCCAAGGTGCGAAGTTTAACGGTTAAGTTAAAGTCACCGTTGGCGGGCTTGCTTGGTGCCTGGGCCACTAACCAAAATTCACCTTGAACCTCGCTTCCTGAAATTACTGTTGCCTCATTGGCAGGATCGACAGCACCCACATACACTTTAAAATCACTGGCATCCAAACCTTGAACAGTAGGGATACCTAATTCTGGCGGACCTTGTATTTTTAATCGCACAGTAAAACGTTCGGGGTTATTATATTCACCCACATAGGCTAAAAAGCTGCTATCGGGTTGAATGATATCCAGTGTGGCTTGGCCGCAAGCGATATCATATTCGTAGTTAGCATCACTATCTAGTCCGGCCACTATGGCGATCAATCGATTAATTGGGTTATCTCGTTCATCTTCTTTACTTAAAATAATGGCTTTTGCATAATCACTGCTAATGCCTTTATAGAGGTTATCGACGGCACCGTTTTGGCGAACAACCAGTGTGCCGTAACCGGCTCGATCGCCGTGCGATCGGAAACCAGCGATGCCATCTGGGCAGTTACTGACATCGGCCTCGTAATATTTTGCCCCCCATCTCGATACATCACTATTATCATTTTGGGTTGGATTTAAAACGCCAGTCCAATCCCGATTGACATTCCCATATGCAGGGCTTACGCCATCTTGTTCGTCCTGATATATATATTTGATTGAATCAGGTAATAAAGAAGAATCGAATTCTTTTGCAATATTAGCTATCGAAAAGTCTAAAAAAACGCCTTCAAGGTCTCTGCCTGGATGAGTATCGTTGATGGTTGTTTCAACTAGATCTTCGAGGTCAGATGAAACCTCATCAGAATTCTGTATCAATCTTACAATAAAATCAGTGCCAAGATTTGGTTCAGGGGCCCAAGCTCCAAATTGTTCAGTTGCGTATTTCCAGAACAAAGCTGATTGATATGAGACGTCACTACTAAAAAGATTTCTGTTTGTGTCATTTAAATAATTATCAACGTCAGGACTGTAACCACAACATCCATCTGCCAATCCTGCAGTACCATCAATATCGGTGTAAACTTGATCTTGCATGGCTCTAGCAGTTCCCTCTGAGAATGCTGTTGTCCATTTGCTGCTTCGCATACCCGCTTCATATTGGACATGATGAAATAATTCGTGCCCAACTATGAGCCTTATAGATGCATCACTATCGCAGATATATTGCGGCGCAGGTAATTTAATGTATGTTGTATTTGCCCAGCCAGCATCACAACCACCATGATCAGAGCAGTCATATATGGATGTAGCATTACGCCAAGCTGGTGTTGTAAACCCTAAATTGTCGAAATGTACATGGTTGTCATCAAGTGCATCTCTAACACGATTGGCGGCTGTTTCTGAAAAGAAATCACCATCTTCTCCGGCAGGCACATGACTTGCGCGTTGCACATCACAGCTGCCATCACCATCTGTATCAGGATTATAGGAGTTATCATTTGAATATTTTACTATATAGTTTTCAACGGGTGATGTTTTTAAGTGGGGTAATACTGGAGAATGGTCAGCTAAACTTAGAGCAGAAAAAAAAAGTAAGAAAATGCTAAATGAAAGCGGTAATGATTTTACATTTTTTTTAAAGTAATTCATCTTTGATCTCCTGATTTTTTTATTCTTACTTCTTTATTAATGAGCATATAAGCGTATAGATTACTATATTAAATGATTGTTTAATGCTGGCGCAAAACGACTTTATGAGTCTTAAGACGTTAAGTTATTGTTTTTTCTTTTCCCCCTCCTATAGTGAATTTTTTGTAATTTTTTCGGTTGTTTTGCTATCCTTTCCGCACTGAATGAGAATGAATGTATCTTTTTGTAAGCTTTTCTTATCAGACTAATTAAAGTGTGATGGATCAGAAGGATAAAGAGTTAGAAGGGGATTGTATTTACGTTTGTTGTTATGAGCGTTCATATATTAATGATTGCTACTGGATTTCAAGTGTACATATAACTAAATATCAAAAATAATAATAACTTTCTGATAGCCGCTGTAGGTTAACAAAACCCTTAATTATAAATGATTAGCTAACTTATACCGCTTTGCCTGATTGTCAGGGCTCCATTGTAATTACCCAAAAATGCAGTAGTAAAGCTAGAAATACCAGTCTTCCTAGCGAAGTCTCTACAGTGATTTTAAGAAACTAATCAAAGCGTCTTTATCTGTTTGGCTTAGGGCTTGATAGGCTTGCTTAGCGCTCTCAGCTTCACCGCCATGCCAGCGAATCGCTTCGTCTAAGGTGCGTGCGCGACCATCATGCAGATAACCTTCGCCGCCGCTAATCCCACTAGTTAGACCAATGCTCCACAGTGGTGCAGTCCGCCATTCATTGGGGTTGGCGTTGCCTTCAATTAATGTCGAAGCCAGACCCGGCCCCATATCGTGCAGTAATAAATCGGTATAGGGATGAATGGTCTGGTTACGTAATTCGGCGTTCGGATGATAAGGCGAAGTTTGCAAATTACTTACGTGACACTTATTACAACCTGAATCATTAAAAAGTTGTTCGCCCTGAAGCGCAACAGGGTTGTCTAAATCACGTCGTGCAGACACACCCAGTAACGCGACGTACTTGGTTAAATGTTCGATATGGACATCGGCCACTTCTATGCCACTGTTGCCGCAGTTAGTTTGGGCGCTGCCGCAGTCAGGGTCAGGGCGAATACTGGTGGTGACACCCATGTCGGTATTAAAGGCTTGGGTAACTTGGTGTTTGACTGTCGCTTCTGAGGCTTTCCAGCCAAAGCGACCAATGCGTGGCTCATTGGTGACTGGATCCGTCACAATACGCAGTTTGCCCGAGATACCATCGCCATCGCTGTCGTCCGGATCGGCAAGGTTTTCTAATGTTAGTTCGTCAATGGCTTCCAGTAATCCCATGCCGACTAACTGCGGCGCAGCTATTAGCCTCTACGTCATAAGCTTGAGCGGGAATTGTGGCTACAAGGCACAGCCATAAAGTTAGGCTGAGCGTTAGTTTTTTTTTAACCGTCATGTGGCTCATACACGCCCAGCGACTTATTATTTTTTTACAATTCGAAGATTGTATTTTAGCCTGAATTTTAGACTACAGGGCGATAAGCGACCAACTGTTACAAAAAGCGGCTGAAAGGGTATTATTTTGATCTAATGATAACTATTATTATTATTAATTAGGCCATTCCTATAGGCCGTCATAAAATAGCGGCTTTATTATCGATATCGTTTGTCGATAGTCACCTAATCGCCACTGTGTCACAATAGAAAATACGCAAATAAACAAGCACATATTAGTACCTGATGAATTGCGTCACTCGGCTAATGATATTAGCAAATTGTCTAAAGAGGAGAAGAAGCTAGATGGAGATTGCAATTGCATTGACCGCTATCGTATCTATCGCTGTGACTGGATTGCTACTGAGTAAGTATAGTAATGGATTAAAGCAGCGAATTAGTGAAGTGCAATTAAGTGAGGCGGGCGGTAAAGCGGAGCTGGCTAAATACATTCAGCTGGCCGAATCATTGCAGCAGCAATTAACTAAGCAAGAGCAGCAGTCGCTTGAGTTAAACCAAAAAATTGATCAGCATCAACAAAACTATAATGATTTATCGGCACGCCATGCTGCATTAAAAGCCGAGCAAGTTGAGCGCGATACCAGTTTTAAAAAACAGCTCGAGAATATCGAACAGCAAAAAGAAACTATTAAGAAAGAATTTGAGAATTTGGCCAATAAGATATTCGATGAAAAAGGAAAAAATTTCAGTCAGGCTAATCAAGCTACGCTCGACAGTATGCTGAAACCATTCAAAGAGCAGATGGAAGGTTTTCAAAAACGAGTGAATGAGGTGCATAGCGCATCGGTTAAAGATAATACCAACTTAACGGCTGAAATAAAGAAAGTTTTAGAGGTCGGTTTAAAAATGGAATCAGAGGCAATCAATTTGACCTCGGCATTAAAAGGCGATACTCAGCAGCGTGGCGCATGGGGTGAGGCGCAGTTAGAGCGTACTTTGCAAATGAGCGGTTTACTCAAAGATCAACATTACACGACGCAAGACAGCTTTGGTGCGGCCGGTAATGCCAAGCGCACGGATTATATTATTCGCTTGCCGGATGAAAAATGTTTGGTGATTGACAGCAAAATGACGTTGGCGGATTATGATCGCTCAGTTAGCGCCGCGACTGATGAAGAGCTTAACACTGCCCTTAAAGCCCATGTTGCTGCGGTTAAAAAACATATCGATGATTTAGCAAAAAAAGACTATACGGATTTGTCAGGTATTCAATCGCCTGATTTTATTTTGATGTTTATGCCAATCGAGCCAGCTTATATCGAGGCTTTAAAGTTTGATAAAGAATTGTTTAGTTATGGCTATGAGAAAAATATTATTTTGGTTTCGCACACGACTTTGATTCCTATATTGCGCACGGTTTCCAACTTGTGGATTTTACAGCAAAGTAATGAACAAGCTAAGGACCTGGGCGATCAAGCGCTAGCGATTTATAACTCGGTTTGTACCATCACTGAACGAGTTCATGCGTTGGGCCAAACTTTAGGGAGCGCCGGCGAACACTACAATAAGTTAGTCACTGGACTCGTTGGGAATCAAGGTTTAGCTGGCAAGGTTGATCGCTTCGGCCAACTATCCAGTAAGGCTAAAAAGCAAATGAAAGCTCTTGAGCC
>DDDX01000109.1:0-180 GCA_002339085.1 Cellvibrionales bacterium UBA1969 | reverse complement strand
AAAGCAAATGAAAGCTCTTGAGCCAAAACAAATTGGCGGTGATGACGCACGCTTAAAACTAACGGCAAAACCGCTGACGCTGCAGCCGGCTGATGAGGGGTAGTGCTTTCAACCGATTGCCGTTATCTCCCTAGTGCCTATCACTTGGGCCTTATGTAGTAGATGTTTTTAACAAACATT
>DDDX01000048.1 GCA_002339085.1 Cellvibrionales bacterium UBA1969 | reverse complement strand
AGTTCAGCGGAGGTGAGGTACACATTGGAGCCCTCGCCAAGCCGATTCGGGAAGTTACGTGTGGACGTTGAGAGCACTGTCGACTGCGGCGCGACTCTGGCCTGGTTGCCCATGCACAGCGAGCAGCCCGGCATCTCGGTGCGCGCACCCGCGCGACCGAGGATTGCGTAATAACCTTCCTCCATGAGCTGGTGTTCGTCCATGCGTGTAGGCGGGCAAATCCACATCCGGGTGCTGACGGGGGCACCATGCGCTTCAAGCAGCTCGCCAGCGGCTCGGAAATGGCCAATGTTGGTCATGCAACTGCCAATAAAGACCTCGTCAACCTGATCTCCCTGTACCTCAGAGAGCAGGCGCGCATCGTCGGGATCGTTGGGGGCGCAGACGATCGGCTGATCGATTTCCGCCAGATCTATTTCAATGACTGCCGCATACTCTGCGTCTGCATCCGCCCGCAGTAGCTCGGGGTTTTTAAGCCAGGCCTCCATATTTCTGGCGCGTCGCTCGAGCGTGCGCGCGTCGCCGTAGCCCTCGGCGATCATGGAGCGCAGCAGCACAACATTGGAGCGCAGGTACTCGGCAATGGTGTCTCCCCCAAGTTTGATGGTGCACCCGGCGGCAGATCGCTCCGCTGACGCATCGGATAGCTCAAACGCCTGCTCAACGGTCAGCGACTCTAAACCCTCAATCTCAAGAATCCGTCCTGAAAATATGTTTTTCTTGCCTTTTTTCTCAACGGTCAGTAAGCCTTGCTGTATCGCATAGTAGGGAATCGCGTGAACCAAATCGCGCAATGTCACTCCTGGCTGCATTGTCCCGCTAAATCGAACTAAAATAGACTCAGGCATATCGAGCGGCATGACCCCGGTCGCCGCGGCAAAGGCCACTAAGCCAGAGCCAGCCGGAAAAGAAATACCCATTGGAAAACGCGTATGTGAATCACCGCCAGTACCGACTGTATCGGGCAACAACATCCGGTTTAACCAACTATGAATGATGCCATCTTTAGGTTTCAGAGACACACCGCCACGTGTCATAATGAAATCAGGTAAGGTATGCTGTGTTTCAATATCAACAGGCTTAGGATAAGCCGCGGTATGACAAAATGACTGCATCACCAAATCCGACGAAAAACCTAAACAAGCCAAATCCTGAAGCTCATCTCGCGTCATTGGCCCAGTAGTGTCTTGGGAGCCAACGGTGGTCATCTTCGGCTCGCAGTAAGCCCCAGGACGAACGCCTTGTCCTTCGGGTAAACCACAGGCGCGACCAACCATTTTTTGCGCCAAGGTAAAACCCGCATCAGAAGCCTTTGGCTCTTCGGGCAAACGAAACATATCTGTCACAGGTAAATCTAGAGCTTCACGTGCCCGGGCTGTTAAACCACGACCAATGATTAAATTAATACGCCCACCTGCTCGCACCTCATCTAGAATCACATCGGACTTAAATGCATACTCACTGAGTACTTCACCAGACTCACTGAGAATTTGACCATCGTAAGGGCGCACCTCAATAACATCCCCCATCGCCAATTTCTCAACGGGCGCTTCAAACACGAGCGCACCGGAATCTTCCATAGTGTTAAAAAATATAGGTGCAACCTTTCCGCCGATACAGACACCACCACTTCGCTTGTTTGGTACGCCTGGCATGTCGTCACCAAAATACCAAAGCACAGAGTTAGTTCCTGACTTTCGTGAAGAACCCGTACCTACCACATCGCCTACAAAGGCAATCGGTAAGCCTTTTTCTTGCAAGGCTTTAATCTGCTCCATAGGACCAATTTCACCGGGCTTATCTGGCGTAAGACCATCACGCGCCATTTTAAACATGGCCAAAGCATGCAGTGGAATATCAGGCCGACTCCAGGCATCAGGCGCAGGCGAAAGATCGTCTGTATTGGTTTCACCGGTCACTTTAAAGACAACCAGTTTAGTTGACTCAGGCACCGCTTCTCGTGAAGTAAACCACTCCGCATTAGCCCAAGACTCTAATACAGAATGAGCAAATGTATTACCTAACTTGGCTTTTTCAGCGACATCATGAAAGGCATCAAACATTAATAGTGTGCCTTTAAGCTGTTCTGCCGCCAGTTCAGCAAGGCTATTGTCGTCAAGCAATTGAACCAAAGTCTCAATGTTATAACCGCCCAACATATTACCTAGCAAACGTACCGCATGTTCAGCATCAATTAAATTATTGGTCGTTTCACTTTTCGCTAAGGCCGATAAAAATCCTGCTTTAACATAAGCTGCTTCGTCAACACCCGGCGGCACTCGATTAGTCAAAAGATCTATTAAAAAATCTGCTTCTCCATCTGGAGGGTTTTTAAGCAACTCAATTAAACCCGCAACTTGCTCAGCATTTAATGGCTTGGGCGGGATTCCTTGAGTAGCCCTTTCTGCTACATGTTGACGATAAGCTTCTAACACTGATAACTCCTAAATAAAGAAATGACAACTATTTCATTAAATGAAAGGTGATAACTAATGGTATTTTCTTAATACATGAGGAGCATTCATTTAGCGAATAGTTAAGGCTGGTTATTTAAAAACTCTATTGCTTTACATGGTTTATTATACCTTACTCTGATAATAATTTAATTGCTATTTTGAGCGAGTTTGCTGGATTAATTCAGTTTTTATCGCTTGAATGACTTCTCTTCGACCAGAAAGTCCAAACTTATCAGCAATAACGCGCCATTGAGGCGCATGATCGACGGCAAATACGGTTAGATCTCCACATTCATTTAAATAAAAATAGTTCTCATTCGTTTGAATAAATTTATTTTTTGACTCAGTCCTTTGCTTTGCATAAACAAACCGTCGAAGCGCGGGGTAAGCTTGATCAAAAGATATTTCATCATCTAAAAACCGCTGCAATTGTTTTGTATCACGAACTGAGTATGAGAAAGCTTCCGTTTGAATAGTTCCCTGGTTTGAACCAGTTAAAATATCAGTATCAGCATCACTCAAATCGTTTAAATAGCTTGCCTTGTAGGCCATTAAGTCAACCCTAAAGTTTTGTGATGCTTGCTTGCTCGCTTCAATTAGCTTAGCGCTCATTGGCTTAATTAGCTGTAAATTACGTAGACCGCTGGCTTTATCTCGATGCAAACCCAAGTTCACCATATCAATATTAAACCGTTGCCAGAAGTGCAGTAAATCTGAATGAAAACCAAAACTAGTTCCCCAATAATGATATTGATGCTGAGTGAGATAAGCCTCCATCGTTTCAATCAATTGTGAGGCTAACCCTTTTCTGCGATGATCTGGATCTATCGCTATCCGCATGACTCTTAGCGAACGATAATGACACCACGCTGTTTGGCCGGATCGCTGGACCAATGATTGCGACAATAAATTTCCCTGTGGTCGACGCTGCCCATTTGCAATTAAAGTAAGCAATTTATCATCTTGATCAAAACCACCCTCCTCGCAACAAAGCAAAACGCCAACCACGCTTCGATCGTGTTGCTCGCCACATTCTAACACCCAAAGCGTTAAATAAGGCGCATCAAGCAGCTGCCTCAAATCACTTGGTCGGCTCTGGTAGTGGGCTTGCATTAATAAAGTAAAGACTTGTCTTAAAAGACACTCATCAAACAGCAACTGTTTAGCTGTTACCTTTCTGATCTGGTACTGAACGTCGACCAATGGTTTAGTCTCAGAACATACAACGCTTTTAGTATCTAACAGCAGAAGTTGATTTAAAAAAATCTCAAGTGGGTCGTCATTAGACCAGCGAATAGCATGATGCAAATTTAACACAAAAAGCTGTTCAAACTGGTAACTAAGTCCTTCTTTAAAGCGCAATGAAAATCCCTTCCCACTGCCTTCATAACCATTCAATGTGGTTGATAAAACAACGCGAGGAGCCAAGCGAGATAATTTATATAACACAGGTAGCGGGATTGCCGCCGCTTCATCGATAACGAGTAAATCATAGCAGGTGATATCTGATTCATGACTTTTACTGCGACCAGTATCACGATAAAGCAACTCATCAACCGCATAGTAACTTAGTCTTGACGCGTTAAAAGCAGTTGTGGTCTCAATAGCGGTAAAAAGATTGGCAACATTGTTAGCCAGAGGCGCGATAACTGCTATGGTTAATTGAGTTGAAGTCAGCAATGATTGAATAGCTAAACCTAAGGCAACACTTTTACCTCTGCCACGATCTGCTTCAAGCAAACAGACAGCGGAGGATAATCGTGATAAGCCTTTTATTGAAGAAATCACTTTTTGCTGATCAATTGTTGGTTGAAATAGATCTTTGTCCGGTAACGGTGTGAGAGCATGGCCAGCTAACGAGCTCGGTAAATCAAAACTTCTCGGGCAGTCACTTTCATCTATCATCAGCGCTTGCGCCGACCAATAGTTGCCTTGGGTGACACTAAGTGATTGAAAAAATCGACAACACCGATCGATAAAGTAACCATTCATGCGATAAGCTGATGGCCTAAGCGCAGTAAATCTTAAATAATCAGGATCTTCAAAACGATTCCAGCTTTCAAGCTCAGGGACGAGTAAGATTAACAACCCTCCGGCGCATAGCGCGCCGCTGGCTAGCGCCAGGCCATCGGGTGAAAACCCTTCCCAACCATCAACCACTAAATAAGCAACATCATTGCCTAATAAGTGCTTTATTCTATTGGGCCGAAGATGCCGAATAGCAAGCCCACATTTTGGTTCATATTGACTTAACCAATAACTGCTTTGATCGGCATCAACTGCATTTAATACTTCAGTGGCTCTCGAATGGCACCATGCTTGACTCCCACTAAGCACCAATAGGCCACGATGTTGGTTACTCACTAAGCGCTGCATCAATAATGAAAAAGGGTGAATTTCGGGCATATTATTTGCGCTTGTATAAAAAGAAAAATTTACATTTGATTGTTAAGCTCATCAAACAAAAAGCCTATACTTTAATTTCACCTGCTGGATTTAAAGACCAAGTCATTTGGCGATTTAAACGGTTGGTTACGGGATACTATTCAATAGCACCCACTCTATGAATAAGAAATTCCTTGCTTATTTTAGGGTATATTAACCACCCTAAAGGTGTGAGATATCCACGACACCTTTAGGAATTTTTATATCGCTTACTCTAACTTTTTTCACCGATAGTGTCTCAATTCACTAAAAGATCCATATTTCCAGAAATTGGAAGTAATCGTTAAAGCCCTCCGATTTTCCCCATGATAATATTTTACATTGGAATTTACATCCAAAATCATTAGCCATTGATGGACCAATATAATTAGATAGGAACCCTCGTAATGCCCGTCGCTCAAGATACTGACTCAAATGGAATCAATTGGATAAATAGATCAATGATTTTATATTTTTTGTTGGGCTTCTCATTCAGCATTAATGTCCAGTCTCTCCCCTTTGAGCGGACGGAGGGACGCGCCCCTTGTGATAATTACAACGTCAATAAAGTTCCCTTATTTGGCGATTTACATGTCCACTCTCGCTACTCTTTTGATTCCTATGGCTCCAACCAACGGAATGACCCATGGGACGCATACCGTTACGCCAAAGGCGAAACCATTATGCTGCCAAATATTGATGGCGAGCAAGCCATTGCCGCGCAAATTCATCGTCCGCTTGACTTCACTTCGGTTACCGATCACGGTGAGACATTAGGCCAAATTGGTGTTTGCAGCCAAAATGCCGGTCGTCTTGGCTACTGGTGGCCAATGTGTATCGGCACGCGCTCAAAGAACTATTATGTGCAGTTAGGCTCGCTAAGCTTATGGGCGATCAATAACGTCAGTCGTGAAGGAGAAAAAAAAGAAACCTTCGCCTGTAAATTATCTGACTGTAAAGCGGCAGGTCTCGAACTATGGAGCAATATTCAGCAAGCGGCTGAAGATCATTATGACCGCAGTAGCGAATGCAAATTCACCACCTTTGTAGGCTATGAATATACCGATGCACCCGATACTAAAAATATGCATCGCAATGTGATTTTTCGCAATGAGAATGTGACCGATTATCCAATCACCACCTTTGATACTGGTAGCTACAACTTTCCAAATTTATGGACTCAACTCCAAAGCCAATGCATCGACCCTGATCAAGGTTGCGATGTGATTGCGATTCCGCATAACCCTAATCTCGCTGGCGGCTTAATGTTTCCCAATCCTGCCACACCTCAGCAAGCTCAGGATCGATTACAATTCGAACCGATTGTTGAATTATTACAGCATAAAGCCGCCTCTGAATGCCGCTTTGACCGCTTGGCCGGTCGCGGGGTGTTAACCGAGGATGAGCTATGCGATTTTGAACAAACACCAGCTGATAACTTAAGTATGCTAGGCAGTGTGCATGGTGAAATACAATCTGAACGCGGCGAAGCCGTAGCGCTCGATGATTTTGCACCACGAAACATGGTCAGAAATGCCTTAAAAGCAGGATTAGAACTCGAGCAATCGTCGGGCACTAATCCTTTTAAGATGGGCTTTATAGGCTCAACTGACACTCATAATGCCTTACCCGGCGGCGCTGAGGAGGATAACTATCCAGGCCACTTAGGAATGCGAGATACAGAATATCGCAACGTACAAGATCACCTCTACTCGAATCCTGGTGGTTTAGCGGTTGTCTGGGCAGAAGAAAATAGCCGCGACAGTATTTTTAACGGTATGCGCAATAAAGAAACCTATGCGACCAGCGGCACTCGGCCTAGCCTGCGCTTCTTCGCGGGCTGGGATTATTCTCAAACGCTTTGTCAGGCCCCCGACATGCTCAAGCAAGCCTATGCTGATGGTGTGCCAATGGGTGGCGACCTTTTTGGCTCAAAAGAAAATCAACGTTCGCCACAGTTCTTAGTCGCCGCACAAAAAGACCCGTTCCCTGAAAACTCCACCGCTACCGATATTCAACGAATACAAATCATTAAGGGATGGATCGACAGTCAAGGCCAGTCGCATGAAAAGGTTTATGATGTGGCAGGCAATGCCAATAACGGCGCATCGGTTAATCTCAGCAGTTGTGCCGCTGAAGGTGCTGGACTCAAGAATGCCTGTACTGTTTGGCAAGATCCAAATTTTAACCCTTCTGAAGACGCTTTTTACTATGTTAGGCTCATCGAAAATCCAAGTTGCCGCTGGTCAACCTTGCAATGTAAAGCCGCAGGTGTTGACCCGTTCAGCGAAAACTGTGCAACACAGGCAGCAGAAAAAACAGCTACACTTCATAAAAACGGCGCACGCGGTGCGATTTATGAAAAATGCTGTACTGACCCAGCTAAAGAAAGTTTTTATTCGCCGATTATTCAAGAGCGCGCTTGGAGCTCACCGATCTGGTATACCCATTAATATAAAATAGAATTGTCAATTAAAATCCGATTAACTGGGCTTGTTATAAAGTTCGGCTGTAGCTTGGCTCATCATGCTGACTAATTGCTCTCGAGATAATTGATTGAAAGCATCGGCCGATGCCCTATTAACATCACCGACGATATGAATAGGACCATTTTCGAGATTATCTAAGCCTTCTTTTGCTACGGCAGAGCTGCTCATAAATACGGGCAAACCCTCTTCATTTTTTTGACCAACGTCAAAACCAGAAGCCGCCATCGCAGGCGTTGCAGTGGCACCCGCAATTAAGCCTAATACATTAATATTGTCAGCTTTTAACTCATGCCAAAGCGATTGAGCAAAAACAATATCAAAAGATTTAGTCGCGGCATAAGTAGCAATATAAGAGCTACCTGCCAATGCCGCCATGGAGGATAAAAAAATCATCCCGCCGCGCTGACGGTCACACATTAGTCGGCCAAAATGATGTGCTAGCAACACAGGTCCATGACAATTCAAATTAACCAAATCAATGGCACTCTCAACCGACTGATCAAGAAAAAAATCTGCGCCATGAACCGCACCTGCGTTATACACTAACAAGCCAATCTCAATATCAGTAGTAGCCTGGATAATTGAGGAGAAACTATCCTCATGGCTTAAGTCGGCGCTAATACAGCGGAGATCTACCGCAGATTGTCGGCGAATCACGCTGCGAGCATCCGATAATTTCTGCTCATTTCGTGACACCAGCACTAAGTTAACACCCTGCTTAGCCAACAGCTCAGCAAAGGCTAAACCAATACCTTCTGAGCCGCCTGCAACGATCGCCCAAGGGCCGTACTGCTGTTTAAAGGAGGCTTGCGAGCTTAACATAGAAATCACCCTTGCCATTCAGGCGTATAAGCTTGTATTAAAACAGATGACGGATCATCACGCTAGCTACGAGGCCAATGGTAAGCCTTAAGCTTTGCCGCATTCACTGGATTTCGTTGATCAGTATTAGACGGTGGTCGCAACTCCTGCTGCAAACCTTGTAAAAAATTACGAATGACTTGATCTTTACATTGACGATGATGTTTATGATCAGGCTTACGAAAAAAAGCACTCAGCTCATGTTGACTTAAACGAAATCCCGCCAGACTTAAAACGCGTAATACATCCTCAGCCTGAAACGCTAAAGCAATCTTTAATTTTTTTAAAATGATATTATTATTGAGTTTTTTCTCAGCCATGGGCATTGGACCCTCTCGCTTCCCTCGCAACTCAACGATCAAACCATTTAAAAAACTGGCCAAAGTCAAATCATTACAATTTAAAAAATCTTCGGCATCGTCTTTTTTAAGCCAAGCACTGACTTGTTCACGATTGACAGACAAATCAGCTTGTCGAAAAATCGCTATCATCTTAGTGTCATTAAAATCGAATACGTAGCGTAATCGTCGCAAAATATCATTATTTTTCATAGGCAGCCTGTGTAAAATCTATAAATATGATCTTACGATAAACGGAGACAAAAAAATCACTTGTTTTGCGTATTTTGCTAGGTGCAGCCCGTCATTAGCCCATAAAAAGATGAAGACTCATTCAGAAGTGACATAAAAAAGCCTAATCGAGTAATGATTAAGCGCCGTTTATCGCTGCTAAATCATTTATGTGTCTGCTTGCAAATATCCATCAATGGCTGAATAAACTGTACGGGATGACTTTCATGAGTCGCTACCGCTGGGTCTAAATCCAGCATATGAACCAGCTTACGCTCCATAATGATTGCAAACCTGACGATGGTGAATAGCTCAAAATAGGCAGCATTGTTAATCGGCAAGCCTGTTAGCTTGTGCCATTCTTGATAGGCATCGTTATAGTCTGGTATGCCGGTCATTTTTTCAGCGCCCAAGCCAACCGAATTACAGTGGTCTATCCAAAACCACCAAGTTAAATCACAAAGAGGATCGCCTATACAGGCAATTTCCCAATCTATCATCGCGATTGGTTGTAAATCCTTCCAAATAACATTACCGGGGCGAGAATCACCCCAGACTAATCGACGAGGGCCATCGGTTGGTAAATTGTCTTTTAAATATTGCCAAGCCTCTAAAATTATTGGGTCTGCTTTTTCACGCATACCCTGCTTGATCATCCCCTCATAGCGGGTAATTTCATGTGCTAAGGGCGACTGGTCGGCCGGTGATTCCTCTAAACTCGGTAAGTCGTACTGACGAATATCAATTTGGTGTATCTTAGCCATGGTGGTCAAACCATTATGCCACATGGTCGCTCTCTCTTCCGCAGTGAGCTCACTAACCCAGCTACCAAAAGCCATTGGTGGATTATCCGGCGGAACAATGCCATCAACGAAATCCATCACATAGAAGTCGCTGCCTAATAAACTGCTGTCTGGCTCATAACCGACTAAGCTTGGCGCCGGTATGCCCTCTTTGTTCATTACTTCCATCAATTGGTACTGCAGTTTCAAATCATGAATCTCAAATACCTGACTGATAATCGGAGCCATGCGCAACACAAACCGTTCATGCCGGGCGCGGCCAGTTTCTTGCCAGTTGGCTTCCATGATTAAAGTCACGCTACTCTCGCCGCTAAATTCAGGAAAATTTAACTCGCCCAATGTAAAGTCTTCGACGTTAGGAATACGACATGCCAACCACCCTTCTAGCTTTTGACGAATTTGCTCTAAATCACCAACCTCTTGCTTTGCCATTTTTTAATACCTGTTTATTAAATTTGATAATATAAAAGAAGGCTATTCATACACCGTGTTTTCATAGCGCCAAAGCCCATCTTTTGAGTTTAAGCGGTGTCGAGGGCCCAGTACTTCAGGATTTGTTTCTTGATAACCGGCATCGCCCTGATACAGGAATGTGAACTGTCCAGCAACTGGGCTATCAGCTTCAGCCACGTGCACACGTGGGTAAAAAACCACGGGGGGTCGGTCATGGTAATAACTTATCACCGAATCTACAGTCCCGTAACGAGCAAGCTCTGTGATAGTCACAATCGTTGGCGGCAATAAGGCCATACTTTTATCTTCAACCTTCGCTAATACCTCTGCTGGACTCAACCATTGCGACTCATGAATTTCGCTGCCGTCAATTTGAACCTGATCGGCAACCGCCTCACTAACCTTGATAATAAAAAACCAGGTTGAAAAACGTTTTTTCATCAACGGTGGGGCAACCCAGTGCGCAAGATAAACCAATTGATCGGCGTCAATCGCTAGGCCGGTCTCTTCATACGTTTCTCGCACAGCAGCGACTTTAGCTGCTGCAAACTCGCCTTCAGGCCGTTGACTTGATATCTCAAAATCTGAAGCAACAGTGACATCAGGATAATCAACCGCATCAAGACGACCGCCAGGAAATACCCAGTTACCACCGGCAAAACGCAGTGCACTGTTGCGCCTCAATAGTAAGGTTTGCATGCCAGAATTACCCTGACGGACAAGTACCACCGTAGCTGCAGGTAGCAATTTATCGAAATCATTTGCCATTCAATCAAAACCTCAGAAATTTGAACTGTGCGTCTCGTTAACGTACCTCATGAGCACATTATTTAAGTATACAAGCTGAATAAATTCAAAATCTTGCGATCAAGTAACAAAACAAACCTTATCGCAAATAACCAAGGGGGTTCGCAATTAAGGCAGTAAGAGTCAGCGTAATGTCATCAACAATGAAAACTTATACCAAAGGCCATTACATTTTGTTACAAATTAACCACTTGTTGCAATAATTTGCTGACATTTAGTCGCTATAGTTAACTCAAACCAAATCATTTAAGGGATAAAACTATGAATCTAATGAGTCGACACTTCACCGTTATGACATTAACGTTGTTAGCCGCTGGAAGCACATTTGCTCAGGGAGTCGATATCACGCCTGAGACAGTGATCGAGACAGCAGACGAAAGCCTCAATGAATCAACCCCAACCGCCTCTGAAACAGCCGCTGATGCTGCTGCTGCCGCAACGGCAGCAGCAGCAGCGGCCAATACGGCCAAAGAGGCTGCACTTGCGGCTGAATCAGGCACTGAAGAGGCTAAAATAGCGGCCGAAGTAGCCCTTCGCGCCTCTATTGAGGCAAATAAAGCCGCTAGAAATGCCAGTCAAGCGGCACGAAAAGCCGTTAGCCCTGAAGCAAAAGAAGTCTTAAAAAGCAGCCATAAAGAAGCTCACCAAGCCGCTAAGGCGGCGGGAATGGCGGCTAAAGAAGCCGCCACTGAAGCAGGTTTAAGCAAAAAAGAAATACGTGATGAAAGTCGAAACGCAGCCAAACTTGCAGCCAAAGAAGTTCGACAAACAGCTCTTAACGAAGCCGGCATAAGTATTGATACCAGCGCCGAAGCAGCAAGAGAAGCAAGTAAATTAGCTAAAGAAGCTAGTCGAGAGGCACTCAAGGCAGCCGCCAAATCAGTGAGCCGGGAAGAACTAAAAGCCATTAAAGATGCAGTTCGAGATGACCTTGTTGATGAAAATGCTCGAGAAAAGGGAAAAGAACATGTCAGAGAAATGATGAAGGATCGTAGAAAGGATTTTCGTCCACACCCCAACAAGCCAATGGAATAATTTAGTTAATGTTTACCCATATAACAACCTAACCTCGAGATCTTATTTCTCTATCCTCTGTAACGGCTAATTTTATTAGCCGCTTTTTTTTACTTAATCAGTCACACTTTTAGTTGGATAAAAGAAAAAATATGCCGCCTACAAAGGATAAAAATGGTAATTAAATTTGTAACTATCATTTATCCAAAGTATTATCGTTAGCAGATAATAACTAACAAATACCTCTATTGATATGGATAATAAACTACCTCGAATAGCTTCTA
>DDDX01000050.1:17803-55854 GCA_002339085.1 Cellvibrionales bacterium UBA1969 | reverse complement strand
TTTAACATTACTCGCAATTACCGCTGAAGAGAGAATACCTAATACCGGTTTAGGCCGCGGGTTAAAATAATGACTTAATTTAGCATAGGCAAGATAAGGCTCTTCGTGAATTAAGCAAGCAACCGGTGAATATTCCGCATCATCCGCCGACAAGATGACCGCAGCTGCACGAGTCGAGGTTAACTCTGAACGATACTTAGCGTTAGCTAAAAATGATACGGTGTTTTCAGACGCTGATGCAAGGCTAGCCAAACCCTCAATGCGGACATCCTGATCAGCATCTTTACTGATACGTAATTCAGCATCGAGCAAACCTGCTATTTCAAGCAAGGTATAGATAGGATGCGGCTTTTCTGGCTCAATATTCATTCGGTTATTCTTATCTAAAAACACTATTTAATCTGATTGAGTCGCTCAGTTACTTGCAGCGAAATATCATATCGGGGTCCTGCATGCAACACCACACCGCCATCAGCACGAAGTAACAAACCAATACCCTGCTCTTCAACGAGATTCTGTAAGACCCGAGTTAAATTTTTCGCTTGCGCTTCCATCGCCATTTCAGCCCACTCTTTACGTGATTGCTGTAATTTTGTCGCGATATAATTGCCATCTTTCTGCTTTTCAACAATGCGCTTTTCTTCTTCAGCACGTTTTTGCGCGCTCATCACTGCACGGTCTTTTTGATAAGCCTCAACCATGACTTTTAATTCGGCCTCAATATCGCTAACCGCTTTTAAATTCTTTTTAAAATCATCTTGCTCTTTAAGCTCAGCTAACTGTGCTTGCGCCTGCTCTGTTTGCAAAACCGCTAACTGAACATCGACGACAGCAATTTTTTCTGCCTCGTTCGATTCAGACTGAGCATAAACCAAAGCAGACAATGCCAAGGCAGATGCAACGATAAGTGTTTTAAATAATTGAACTAAGTAATCGTTAAAAAGATAATAATATTTCACTGAGATTCTCCAAAAAATAAACAATAATAATTAAAATGCACGGCCTAAAGAAAACTGGAAAGACTCACGTTCATCATAAAGGCCATACTCAAGCGGAAAGCCAAAACTGAAGGACAGCGGCCCAAAACCTGACAACCAAGTGAATGCAACGCCAGCAGAACTGCGAAGCTCAGACATATCAAAGTCTGTACAGTTTCTTTGCGAAGTTCGGCAATGGTCTGAAAAAACGTTACCCAAATCATAAAAAATAACTGATCGCACCGAACGCTGATCTTCTAAGAATGGCAGAGGAAATAATAATTCAACACTGCCTTGAAAAAGAATATTGCCACCGAACGGCTCTGGATCAGGGTCCCATGCAGTAGTGACAAACAGGTCATCTGTGCCTTTTAGGTAAATAGGCAGCGTTATGTTTGGTGCTATAGTCGCCTGCCCATATTCATAGCGACGGGAGGAAGAACTTCTAGGACCCAAGCTATTACTCTCATAGCCTCTCACCGAACCAAAACCACCGGCCAAATAATTTTCAAAAAATGGCAGCTCATCTGTATTACCATAACCTGTGCCATAACCCAACTCACCATTAAGGCGAAGCGTAAACTGGCCTAAAGGAAAGAAAATTTGACCTTCATAACTGAGTTTGAAATATTCAACATCGCCACCTGGCGCAGTAGCTTCGATGGAGATACGATTGGAGTGACCACGGTTCGCCAAAATACCGCGATTCAACGTGGATTCACGCCAACTGGCATTCAATAGAAATGAGCCAAAGCTATCACCTTGCTGATCAACAAAGCCTTGTTCACCCTCATCAATCGCAAACATATCAAGACTTGTGAGCTCCAAATCGATGTTAGGATCGACAATCTGACCTGAAAACACCTGACTCGTTAGAGCTTGATTGTCTAAGTCGAGAAAATACGCCACGCCCGGTTGCAGCAGATCAGGCATTGGCGTGCGAATAATCTCTTGGACCGCATATGCGCCTGTTTCAATTTCCGTTTCAGTATAGCCAACACTAAAGCGCAAAGACTGCGTTTCATTAATAGGATAACCAAAAATAACCGAACCGCCAAATCGGTTAGTGCTGTAACTAGCGATATTTATCTCATCAAAGTTGGTTTCACTGAAGAACAAACTGAAACCTCGACTCACTCCATCTTCAGTATAATAAGGATTGACATAGTTAATGCCGTAAGTGGTGCGAAACCGACTTCTATTCGCTTGAATGCCCACCTGCTTACCGGTACCCAAGAAATTATTTTGCTGGAAGTCAGCGCCGAATATCATCCCCACATCTTGAGAATAACCCAAAGAAGCAGAAATGCTTCCTGAGGACTGCTCCTCAACCTCAAAGTTGACATCAATTAGATCATCAACACCCGGCACTGCCGGTGTTTCTACTGTCGCCTCTTTAAAAAATCCTAACCGCTCAAGTCGCTTTCTCGATAACTCAATTAACTCTGTCGATGCCAGTCCCCCTTCTAGCTGACGCATCTCTCTGCGTAACACTTCATCAGCTGTCTTATAATTTCCTTCAAATTCGATACGACGAACATAAGTCCGCTTACCCGGCTCAACAAAAAAAGTAACGTCAACGGTTTTATCCTCTTCGTTAACTTTAGGGCTACTGTTTATCTCGGCAAAGGCATAACCTTCATTACCCATCACTCGCTTCATAATCTCTTCCGTTCGCGTAACCATGGCTTGTGAAAAGATAGCCCCTTTAGGTAATAAGAAAACGCGCTCTAAAGTATCGGCTTGATCTTTAACGTCCCCCGCCAATTCAACTTTATTAACTGTGTATTGCTCACCTTCATCAATATTAACCGTCACATAAACAGAATCTTTATTCGGGTCGACCGATACTTGTGCCGCTTTCAAACGAAATTGGATATAGCCTCGGTTAAGGTAGAAATCATTAATGCTCTCAAGATCACCCGACAGTTTTTCACGAGCATATTTTTTCTTACCCCTTATGCTATTAAGTAAACCGCGATCCTTTAACTCCATCAGATCTAATATTTGTTGGTCACTATAATCTTTATTGCCCACCACATTAATTTGGGCAATTTTAGCAACGCTGCCTTCATCAATTAAAATATCAACAGCGACGCGGTTACGTGGCTTGGCGACAATATCCGTGGTTATCTCTGCGTCATACCGCCCTTGTGAGCCATATTGTCGGGCCAACTCTCTACGCATGCCTTCCAAAGTCGCGCGACGAAACACTCTACCCTCTGCCATTCCTTGTGCTTCAAGCCCTTCCAGTAGTGCATCAGTTTGAATGGCTTTATTACCCTCGATATTGATTTCGCTGATTGATGGCCTTTCTTCTAATTTTAAGATAAGGACATCGCCATCAATACCAACTTCAATATTTTGAAAATTACCAGTAGAAAAAATAGCGCGGGTTAAATTAGCAGTATTACTGGTCGTGATGGAATCACCAATGGCAAAAGGCAGCACCGAAAAGACTGACTCTGCCGTTACCCGTTGCAAACCTTCGATACGAATATCGCGAATTTGTTGGCTCTGAGCAAAGGCACAATAAATGCACATCAGCACAGTTAAAACAAACCTATAAGCAACTCGGATACGCTGTACGAGGTGCAATGTATAGGCCCTCGAAGTATCAATAAACTCCTCTCGAGTAACGTCTTTTGGACTGAAAAAAGGCAAAATATCAACAACCTAAAAATGTTTTATATCATTAAAAATAGCTAGGATCATTATACTCAAAATCAACAATAAACCGAGCTGTTGAAACCACAATAAAAACCAATCTGGCAACGGTCGTTTAAGAATAGCCTCTGCAGAAATGGTTAATAATTGACCGCCATCAAGTGCAGGTATAGGCAATAAGTTCAAAACACCTAAACTGACCGATAGTAGGCCCAAAAAACTTAGAAAAGGGATGAAACCTGAGCCAGCAGAGGCAGTGGCCATTTTAGCAATGGATATCGGCCCGCCTAAATTAGCGGGTGAAATTAAACCCATAATGAGCTTTTTCATTGATTCGACTGTAAACACGATCATCTCATAGGTTTGAATACAGCCATGCTCAATGGCTGCAAAGAAAGAAAAACGCTTAACCAATAGTAAGTCTTTCGGCCAATCTACCGGCATAGCCTTAACACCTATGCGTCCAACCGTCTTACCTACCTCGTTTTTTACCGCCTCCGTCACTAACTGCAACTGAATAATCTCGTCACTTCGTAGCACATCAAGGTGAAGCGTTGTATTTGGCTGACCGGCTATCGTGTCAATGGCGCTTGGCCAGTGCTGCACTTTGAGTCCATTAATCGCAATGAGAGTGTCGTTTGCCATAATGCCAGCACGACTGGCCGGACTCGAGGGTAATACTTCAGCGATTACTGCCGGCGAGTCCGGGTAATAAAGCTCAAAACCGAGCGCATGATAAAAATCGGGCCGTTGCTGCATGTTGAGCCAACGAGTAATTGGAATGCTCACTGAGGCAACACCATTATCATCCTGAGATTGAAGCTCAAATGATAGATCCCCTGTTTCGCCCACCAGCGCAGCTAACTGCAAATTCAAGTCATAGACACTGGCCACTTCCACGCCGTTAACAGCTAGGATCTTTTGCCCCCGCTCAAAACCGGCATAAAAAGCAGGCATGTCGGGTCTAACCTCGCCGACAACAGGGACTTTATGGGTTACCCCTAACAGATTAACGAAGCTGTAGAGTAATACTGCCAATATAAAATTAGCTAAGGGCCCTGCCACCACAATCGCCGCTTTCGCCAATGGCGACTGGTAAGTAAAGCATTCTCTGCGCAACTCTTTGGCAACCACGGCGTCACGATCGTCAAGCATTCTAACGTAGCCACCTAATGGCAACGCAGAAATACACCACTCTGTGTCGTATCGGTCAAGCTTACGAAAAATTACCGGACCAAAACCTATAGAAAAGGTTAGAACCTTGACACCACAACGTCTAGCCACCCAAAAATGGCCAAACTCATGAACAAAAACCAAAATCGTTAAGGTCAAAATAAAGAAACCGACCAGGGAAAAACTCACCAAAAAACCTCTCTATCCTTTGCAATAGGGAAACTCAAAACTGCTCAGCGACTACAGACAGGCTATTATTGAGCCAGCTATTCGACGCGCCTCTTCGTCAACTGTTTTGATATCAATAAGCGAACTTGGTTCCGAACTGGGTATTTTTGCCAACGATTCTTCGACTACAGTGATAATATCAGTAAAGCTCAGCCTATTATCGAGAAACGATTGAACAGCGACTTCATTCGCAGCATTAAAAATAATGGAGGAACTAATTGCATCGTTCGCCACCTGTCGCGCTATAGCCAAGCTCGGAAAACGTTGCAGATCGGGAGACTCAAAGCTTAATGCATTCAATGCTTGCCAATCTAGACTTTGAACACCGGAACTCATGCGTTGCGGCCACGCCAAGGCATGGGCAATGGGAATTCGCATATCAGGCTGACCCAGTTGAGCCAATACAGAGCCATCAACGTACTCGACCATGGAATGAATAATACTCTGCGGATGCAGTAAAATTTCTATCAACGATGGTTTGCAATCAAATAAATAGCAAGCTTCTATTAATTCTAATCCCTTGTTCATCATTGTTGCAGAATCGACAGAGATCTTTCTCCCCATTGACCAGTTTGGATGACTGCAGGCCTGCTCTGGTGTGACCTCAGAAAACTCACGTATAGGCAAAGTCCTAAAAGGCCCACCTGAGCCGGTTAATAAAATCTTTTTGATCTCAGTAAAGGCTGTCTTTTTAGTCGAGTCTGAAAGACTTGATTGAGGTAAACATTGAAAAATCGCGTTATGCTCACTGTCAATTGGCAATAAAACTGCATTCGATGATTTAACCGCAGTCATAAATAAAGGTCCAGCCATCACTAATGACTCTTTATTTGCCAGTAAGACTTTTTTGCCGGTAGTAACCGCCGCGAGTGTCGACTGCAACCCAGCTGCACCAACAATAGCGGCCATAACAATATCGACTTGATCATCAGATGCAATCGCATCAAGCCCTACTTCGCCGACCAATAACTCAGTCGATAAACCGGCTTTTTTAAACTCAATTGCCAACCAGTCGGCTTTGCTTGAGTCATTAATCACTGCATAATTAGGATGCCATGTTAGACATTGCTCAAGCAGTAAATCAACTCTGGTATTTGCTGACAAGGCATAGAGATCATATCTCTCAGGATGCGCGGCCAATACTGCCAAGGTACTTTGCCCGATGGATCCAGTACTACCTAATATCGATACCGAAGCACGCTGATCGCTATAAGAGGGCAGTTTCTTTGATGCTTGCTGATCGATAGAGTGTACCAAAATAATCTACCAACCAAGCAGCAAGAAAATTAAACAAAAAATCGGCAGCGCTGACGTCAAGCCATCAATTCGATCAAGGACACCGCCATGACCAGGCAGAATAGTGCCACTATCTTTTAAGCCAGCTATGCGCTTAAGAAGACTTTCAAATAAATCTCCGAGCACAGAAACTACGGCAATGAATAATGTCACCAGCAATAAGAGAGTCAAACTAGGTAGCTCTAATGAAAAAAATGCCGCATTAAATCCAACCGTAATAAAAACTAATAACTGCGAAGAAAGTAAGCCGCCGGCTAGCCCTTCCCAAGATTTCCCTGGGCTTACCTGGTAGGCCAGTTTTGTTCTGCCAAATGTCTTACCAAAAAAATAAGCGCCCACATCGGCTGCTACGACAATGGCCACCACATATAAAACCCAGAAGGAACCCTGTGACTGATAACGCAAGTAACTAAGCGCTAACCATGAAAAAATTAATAACAGCATACCGATCACCAAGCGAAAATAGCGGTTACGAAAAAAAATCTCGCACTGTGGATAACTAAGGAGAGCGAAAAATGCGAGCAGCCAAAAAAGAGTAGCCAGCAAAAAAGACCAAAAAAGAAACACTGTATCGATAGTTGATGCTAAGTTGCTAAAAATAAATCCTGAATAGTAGCCAAGAATAGCCAAGGCCAAGGCCAACAAACAAACATAGAAAAGCTTGCTGAAAAAAGCATTCAACTCAGACAGAGATGCCCATTCCCAGCCAGCCATCAAAATAACAATAGCCACAGATAGGCAAAAAAAATCAGGAGGGGCTACAAACAGAGCTACGAGAAATAAAATAACCAAAGCAATTGCCGTTGTTATTCTTGTTAGAAGCATATCACTGCCCTACTGAAGAATGTTTAGTATCATTAATAGAGCAATCACTTGTAGGGCCAACATAAGGAGTCACATCATTCAGCAATACTGCTTGCTCAGCAGACAAGCCGAAGCGTCGCTGCCTTAAAGAATAATGAATTAGGGCTTTATCAAACTCAGACTCATTAAAGTCAGGCCATAAACAATCTGTAAAATAAAGCTCGGCATAGGATAGCTGCCAAAGTAAGAAATTACTAATTCGATACTCGCCACCAGTTCTAATACAAAGATCAACAGCGGGCAAATCACTTAATGACATATAACGATGCAATGTTAATTCATTGATATCACTAATTTGGAGACTACCTGAGCGAACATCATCGGCCATACTTGCTGCGGCATGAGAAATATCCCAACGTCCGCCAAAGTCAACCGCCAGCACTAAAGTTCTTTCACTGTTACCTTGAGTCAGCGATTCTGAATATTCCATTTCCTGACGTATATCATTAGAAAAACGATCTCTTCTGCCAATAAACCGAATCCGCACACCATTTTCATGAAGTAATGCGACCTCTTTTTTGAGGTAGGTCAAAAACAATGACATTAATGCACTAACCTCATCTTCAGGGCGATTCCAGTTTTCACTGCTAAAGGCAAATAACGTTAATACTTCTATACCTTTCTTATCGCAGGCCTTAAGAATTGTTCTAATCGCATCGGCACCGACTTGATGGCCAGTAAAACCTGGTAACGCTCGTTTTTTCGCCCATCGATTATTGCCATCCATAATAATAGCGACATGCTTAACTGTTGCGGGCTCAGTTATTGACTGCGAATCCACAAAAAAACCTTGGATTCTCATCAGAATAAAATTAAATTTCTCTAGCAGCAATTTCATAAGCATAAAATTATTGATTGATGATTAAATCTCTAAAAGATCAGATTCTTTTTTTTTCAACGCCTCGTCCATTTTTGCGATATATTTATCCGTGATCTTTTGAATTTCATCCTGTGCTTTTCGCTCTTGATCTTCCGAAATATCTTTTGATTTTTGCAATTCTTTAATATCAGCGATCACATCACGCCGGATATTTCTTGCAGAAACACGAGAACTTTCAGCTTCCTTGCGCGCCTGCTTAATGTAACCCTTTCGAGTTTCCTCTGTGAGTGCTGGCATAGGAACACGAATAACCGTACCCGCCGTAACAGGGTTAAGACCTAAATCTGACTTCATGATAGCCTTTTCAATATCAGGCACCATTTGTTTTTCCCAAGGTGTCACAGCCAGCATGCGAGCATCTTCAACTGATACATTCGCTACTTGGCTAAGCGGTGTTAGAGAACCATAATAGTCGACTCGAACCCCTCCGAGGATGCTTGGATGGGCTCGACCCGTCCTGATTTTATTAAATGCGCCCGCCAGCGCTTCAACACTTTTCTGCATTCGCTCTTCTGCATCCTGTTTAAGTTCTTCTAGCATGTACGGCTCCTAACAAAAATGGCCAATAATATTTGTGTATACCAACTATTGTATCAATGTGCCCTCATTAACGCCCACTACAATATTCACAAGTGCACCTGTCTTCTCCATTTCAAAAACACGAACCGGCATATTATGATCTCGACAAAGACAAATTGCCGTTAGGTCCATGACTGCTAGCTTACGATCCAGCACTTCATCATAAGTCAGGGTATCAAATTTAACCGCAGACGCGTTTTCCATTGGGTCAGCATCGTAAACACCATCAACCTTAGTGGCTTTTATCATCAGTTCAGCATTAGTCTCTATCGCACGCAAAGCGGCAGCCGAATCCGTGGTAAAAAAGGGGTTACCAGTTCCTGCTGAAAAAATAACCACATCACCCTGCTCCAAACAACGTATCGCCGAACGCCGATCGTAGCGATCAACGACGCCACTCATCGGGATAGCCGACATGGCGGTGGTCGGAATATTGGATCGCTCTAAAGCATCACGCATCGCAAGCGCATTCATGGTGGTGGCCAACATCCCCATATGATCTCCAGTCACACGATCGAGCCCCGCTTCACTTAACTCGGCACCGCGAAATAAATTTCCGCCGCCAATGACTAAACCGACTTGAACGCCAATACCGACTAATTGACCAATTTCTAGCGCCATTCGGTCAAGTACCCGCGGGTCAATGCCAAAGTCTCCCTCGCCCTGAAGCGCCTCACCACTGAGCTTAATGAGTACACGTTTATATTTTCTATCATTTAGAGTATTCATTGCTCTCACCTCTCTGCCAAATAAAAAAATAAGCTTTAAACCTATTCCTGCATGAAAACATTTTTTGCTAACATAAAAAAAGGCGCTAAGCGCCTTTTTTTATGAGGATTGTTTGACCTGAGCCGCGACTTCTGCGGCGAAATCAACTTCCTCTTTTTCAATACCTTCACCCACTTCGTAGCGGTAAAAGCTCGTTATATCTGCCGAACTATTTTTCAATAACTGACCAACTTTCAGATCTGGATCTTTAACAAAAGGTTGCTCTACCAACGAACTTTCCGCTAAAAATTTTCGCACACGACCTTCAACCATCTTTTCAATAATTTCAGCCGGCTTACCACTATCCTCAGCCTGTGCTACATAGATAGCGCGCTCTTTCTCTAGCAATGCGGCATCCATATCTTCGGGCTTTGCTACCTGTGGATTTACAGCCGCAACATGCATAGCAACATCCTTAGCTAAGACTGAGTCACCCGCCGACAAATTAACCAAAACTGCTATCTTACCATTACTGTGTACATAACCATCGATATTCTTACCTTCGACAATAGTGGCTCGACGCACAGAAATATTCTCACCAATCTTCTGAACCAAGGCCTCTCTTTGTGTTTCTAAGGTTCCTGACATAAGACTTTCAATATTTGTATTTTTAGTCTCATATACAGCATCAATAACGGTCCCAACAAAATCAAGAAAATTCTCATCTCGAGCAACAAAATCAGTTTCACTATTCACTTCAAGCAACACGCCAACCGAATTATCATCGGCTAGCTTTATAGTTACTGTTCCTTCTGCAGCAGTGCGGCCAGCCTTTTTTGCTGCCTTCATGCCACTTGATTTACGTAAGTCTTCAATAGCTACTTCAATATCACCACCAGCTTCCGTAAGTGCTCTCTTGCACTCCATCATCCCCAAACCTGTTCGATCACGTAACTCTTTAACCATGGATGCCGAAATAGCCATCACAAATGTCCTCCCAATAAATTATTCTCAATAAATTTAGAAAAGTCGTATATTAAGGCTCTAATTAATTCTTAGAACCTAAACCACTAACTTACAAAAAAGGGAGTTAAACTCCCTTTTTTACAGTCAACTAATGGGACAAAAAGACTCGAAAGAATTGTTAGGCTTAAGAGCCCTTGCTCATTGTTTATTCACTTGCAGGCTTAACGCCAGCTTCTTCAACGAACTCATCTTTAGCTGCAAGCTCTGCAGTTGCAGAAGCAGTTGAAGAACAAGCCTCAGCTATTTTGGTGACATATAACTTGACTGCTCGAATTGCATCATCATTGCCGGGGATAATATAGTCAACTCCATCTGGATTGCTGTTACTATCAACGACGCCAATAACAGGAATGCCTAGCTTATTGGCTTCAGTAATAGCTATTCGCTCGTGATCCACATCAATAACAAAAAGTGCGTCGGGCAAACCACCCATGTCCTTTATACCACCAATACTTTTTTCAAGCTTATCTTTCATTCGACGACGCATCAGCGCTTCTTTTTTAGTAAGGAGGTCAAATGTACCATCCTTTTCTTGCGCCTCTAACTCTCTGTAGCGCTTAATAGAAGCTCGAATGGTTTTATAATTTGTCAACATACCGCCCAGCCAGCGATGACTGACATAAGGCATATTGCAACGCTCGGCTTCTTCTTTAATTATTTTTCCAGCGGCACGTTTAGTACCGACGAATAAGACTTTATTCTTACTGGTCGACAGACGCTCGACAAAAGCCAGCGCTTCATTCAGTGCTGGAACAGTTTGCTCAAGGTTGATGATATGAATTTTGTTTCTAGCACCAAATATATAAGGTGCCATTTTAGGGTTCCAATAGCGTGTTTGATGGCCAAAATGGGCGCCAGCTTGAAGCAGATCACGCATACTAACTGTGATAGACATAATCGATTCCTGTAGTTCGGGTTAGGCCTCCGCTCACCCCATTAACCCAACAAATGATCGAAAGCTGAAAACTTACGATTATCTGCACCCTGAGCAATGTGACGGTGCGCGTGCGACATTATTAATAATTTCAATTAGTTAAGTCATTTTAAAAAAGATATAAATACTAAAAACAGCCATATCTTTGCTCAAAAAGACAAGCTATCAATCAAACGCATGGCAAAAAAACCATCCACTTACTGATAGGCGCGTCTTTATACCACAGCTCAGACCATTCGCAAAGCGTTAGAAAGGGTTTTATAACAAGTAAAAAGTCTTTAATGACTGGCACTTGGACTCGATCAATGTGACGGTTTATCTCTGAGTAAAACCATCAGCTCGACCTCAGCTCGGGATATGTCGCTTTGAGACAAAATTTGATCGACAGTTAAACCTGCAGCTACCAATTCGGCCGCATCGGTATAGATTTGCTGACTCGCCTGCTGCCTAAACTGCGATTGATCGGATAAAACCAATTTTAATTGTTTTTCGGCCGCTACTAAGCGCCGGCCTATACCCTGAGATCCGTCATCAAAAATGACTAACGAATGTTGCAACTGCTTAACCTTAAATTGCAAATCCAATAATTGCTGGCGCTGCTTTCGGTGTAAAAGCAAAAAATACACTGCAGCAATAAAACCGATGACCGCCAGTATCGCAAGCAAAAAAGATGCATTTGAAAGCAAGTCCATCTAATCAGTCCCCTGCAAGACGGTATTGGCTAACATTTGACGATCAAGTACATCGATATCGATTAACGCACACATCTTATCAACCACCGTGCCGGCTAGCCACTCGCGACGAGTGTGCGCACTACGCCAGCGAATTTGTTTTGACGATAGCTGTATCTCACCGCCGGAAACATCAATCGCTAAGGCCCAAGCACAATGATGAAAAGTCAGCACATGCCGGTATGACTCTGTCATAGATACATCATAACGCTCTGGCATAATAACATTAGCGGTATTTAACACTGGCATAGCAACTAAATTCTGATCTGCTTTCGGTATCAACGCTTTACCTAAGATCATACCATTGACGTAATCATTCTCATCGTTTGAAGCAAAATTAACCGGCTCCAATTCTAAAATCTCCATTGAGCGAATAAAACTTGCCGGTACCGCTAACTTAAGTCCTGCCACTTTGAAAGATAAGCAGGTAAACGATGGCATCGCCCAATTAGGTATTTGCTGAGCGCGCTCAAGATTATGACTGATCTTGGGTTTTGAGGATTGACGCTGGGCTAATTCTAACTGCTTAATAAACTTAGCCGACTGTTTTGAGACCGGCGTTACGTCCAGGGACTCTTCAAGAGACGATGAAGCCAAGTCAGCCACTTTAGGCATAGGCGCTTCCAGCATCAAACTGTCAATATAAGACTGAACCGCTTTGTCGGAAGAGGAATCATGTCGAGAATCTGAAATATCAATATGCAAAATAAGACCTTAACAATAGCTCATTTTATGCAGTTAATTGCTCTGATGCTTGCTTAGCGTCTTTTTGATCATCTTCTACTTGCTTATCTTCTGCCAGAATATAATTCATAAGCTGGCGATAGGCTCTTACAGCCCGACCCTCTGGATCATGCTGCGAAGGCACCTTACCCAACCGACTTGCATCACGCAATTTAGTATCGACAGGAATAGTTGTACGCCAGAGGTTATCTGCATACTGCTTACGCAAAACATTTAATGATGACACAGAAGCCTGAGTACGACGATCAAACATGGTTGCAACAATAGTGAATGTCAGCGGTTGCGGTCTAGCCTTCTGGATCATCTGCATTGTTCTCGTCATTCGTTCAAGACCCTTTAGTGCTAAAAACTCGGTTTGAACGGGAACTAACAAACGTTCGCAAGCAGCCAATGCATTAATCATCAGCACGCCAAGAACCGGCGGACAATCAAGCAGCACATAATCAAATTCAGCTTCAATGACACTCATCGCTTTACCTACACGAAGACCCATACCATCTTTACCCGTCATCTGGCGCTCTACCGTTGCTAATGCTGGGGAAGTTGGAATTAAGGATAAGCCAGGTACCGCTGTATCCACGACAAGCGCAAGAATGGCGTCTTTGCTAACAACGTCATCACCCTGAAAAAGCTGATAAGTACTGCTAGTTAATGAATCGGGATCATAGCCAAAATAGCTAGTTAAGGATCCATGCGGGTCCAAATCAACGACTAAAACTTTGTGGCCCTGCTCAGTCAATAAGCCGGCTAATGAAACCGTACTGGTCGTCTTACCTACGCCGCCTTTTTGGTTAGCTATCGCCCATACACGCACGTGATGACTCCTAAAAAGAATTCTGCATGAAACGATAGAATTTTTATTCGTATTTTAATCACTACCAACTGGCAGTCATAAGCATGCGCTTATTGACGTTTAAAATACAGAACAACTCGTCTCATTCAAACCAGTTGCAAGTTTCCATTAGTCGGCCAGTAAGTTCAAGCGTAAATCCATAGAACTTTGAAAAAACATGGCTTTTATGAAGCGAAAAGATGAGAGATTTACGATATGGTCGGAAATTAGCCAGAAGCGATTTGGGAATTAAAGGCTTGGCACGCTGAACAGAAGACAGGTAGTGATCATGCTGCGTTATTTAGTGAAGAGCAAGCCGCCATTCCCCAGGTCTATCTGTCGTATATGATGAGTGACAGAGGCTTGCATCGAAACTTCCTGAGCCTCCACAGTTGGAAGCGCTAAGACCTCTGCGGTTTGATCTACTTTACCCGTTTCGCTTAGATCGGCATACAGACTATGATCAACGGGTATAATCTCATCTGCTTGTGGCCGTAAACTGTCATTGGTGGAAATCATTAAGACAATGCGTCGATTTTTAGCACGCCCCTCACTGCTATCATTGCTCACTGCCGGCTGATATTCACCGTAACCCACAGCGGCGAGCCTATTGGCTTGTATACCCTGAGCTATCATTAACCGCACTACAGCCGTTGCTCTCGCAGTCGATAACTCCCAATTAGAATCAAAGGTACTATTGCTTATAGGCGTGTTGTCAGTAAAGCCTTCAACCTTAACAACATTACCGTAAGGCATTAACACAGCACTAATTTGCTCAATGATAGGCTCTGCTGAGCGATGTATTAAAGCACCACCAACATCAAACAAAATGGCCGACTGCAATTCAATTTGAAGCCAATGCTCATTGCCGCTTAGGGTAATCAGCTTTTCATCTATAAGCGATTGAAAATTTTTATCCAACTGAGCGGTCAATGCAGTAAACATATTAGGCGCAGATTCTGACAAGCTTGCTACCTCTTGCGGCGTTATTGCTTGCTGCTTGATTTCATGGTCCGTAAGTAGCGGGTCGCCTTGAACTTGCTTAGACAGCATGCCTGCGTCATTGCTGGTATTAAATGCCCCCGAAAAAGTATTAGACAAAACACGATACTTTTGCTCTGAAACACTGGAAATAGAGTACATAACTACAAAAAATGCCATCAATAAGGTCATGAAGTCCGCGTAGGAAACCAGCCAACGTTCCTGACCTGCACCATGATCTGATCCAGCTGAACCAGATAATCTAGCTCTGTGTTGATAACTAATTCTACTCAAAATAATTTAACACCTTTTAAAATTTTACCCCCTTAGGGATTAATCCGCATCGCGATAAAAACCTTGCAATTTCTCTGAGATGTTTCGTGGGTTATCGCCATCAGCAATCGCCATTAAACCCTCTATTAACATTTCTCTGACATGTGACTCATGCCTAGCATAGGCCTGCAATTTATTAGCAGTGGGGATAAAAAATAAATTGGCTATCCCAACCCCGTAAATTGTTGCGACAAATGCTACCGCTATGCCTCCGCCCAACATGCTTGGATCAGCTAAATTCCCCATCACATGAATCAAACCCATAACAGCCCCTATGATACCAATAGTTGGCGCATAGCCACCCATAGCCTCATACACCTTAGCCGCTTCAATATTGCGACGCTCTCGAGCATACAACTCTAGCTCCATTACAGTTCTAATTTGCTCGGGCTCATTTCCATCTACCAATAACTGCAAGCCTTTTTTGGAATAACTAGCAGCCTCAGTCATAGCGACTTTTTCCAAACCTAAAAGGCCGTTCTTTCTAGCAACTCTAGCCCAATCAACAATCTTATTATGAAGTTCATCAAAATCATCAGTGGGCGGCTTGATCATCCAGACAAATAATTTAACCGAACGCAATAAGACATCTTTTGGTGTCTGTAAGACAGCGGCGCCAATCGTACCACCTAACACGATTAATGCAGCTGGGCCATTGACCAAGGCTGACAGGTGGCCACCTTCAAGAAAATTACCGCCGATGATGGCTGCAAAGCCAATAATGACGCCTATGACGGTTAAGATATCCACTGGGTTTACTTCCCTTTTTTATGGTTGGAATTAGGTTTGTTATTTGACTTTATGCTAGTTTTAAAATGAAGATTATTGGTTGAGACTAATGATAAATGACGCCGCTTAGGCTGTTGGTTATTATTATTGGTCTCAGTCAGCTTAAGGTCATACAAGTAGGTCATTAAACTCTCATCAACATGATTCCCGACATAATCTGGATTCAAGGCATCGCTTGCTTTTAAGATCCGGTCAAAACTGATATCAACAAGATCAATAGATGTTGGCCGAATCGGCACGACATTGCTAGACGAGCTTTTATCTAAAAATGTGACGTGGTCGACTGAATCAGTAGACATTTGAATTAACGAAAATGTACTTGTAAGTAAACGGCGGCAATGATCACTAACGGCTTGCGACAGTTTAGCCTGCACCAAAGACTCTTCAATCGCTGTAATAGTGTCTACAACCTGCTGATTATCAACAATATTTTTTTTATAGCTAAACACCTTCATCATTTGTAGCAACTCTTCAAGCTGTTTATTCAATCGAATTGATGATTCTAACGCTAAGTCATTCACTGCAAGCATTCCCAATCTAGCATATCAATAAAAATAAATAATAAAATCAATTGTTTAACGAAAATAAAACGTCGCCGTCAAGGGCTTTTACAGCGATTCTATTAACGACTCAGATAAGTTTAGAAGAACCTCAGCAACTAGCCAGCGCACAAATGAATAAAAACTGTACGGCTGGACAAGCCCAAATACCTGAAAGCAGTCAGCAGAATGAACAACCAGCATAACTAAAAAGCTAATGGGTCAAAAATGTAGGACCAGAAAGAACGCTTAATTTACTTAGCATAGATTGGAAAAAATGATTAAGTTTTGCGAAGCAACTGCTCGACAAAAAACTCAAGCTCACCACTAGGGTTGCTCTTAACTGGCCATCCTAGCACGCGCTCTGCCAATCGTTTAAAGGCTTTAGCTGACTCACTTCTAGGCGACTTAACCGTCACTGGTTGCTGTTGCTTAATAGCTTCTCGAAGAAGCTCGTCATAAGGGATATCACCTTCATATCTTAATTGCACATCTAGGAATTGATTAGCGGTATTGAGTAATCGCTGGTAAAGGTCAAGCCCCTCATTCTTAGATCGCGTTTGATTAACGATAATACGAAACTCGTCAACACTATGATCTCGGTGCAATAATTTAATCATTGCATAGGCATCAGTTAATGAAGAAGGCTCATCACAAACAACAATCAATGCTTCTTGTGCAGCTCGAATAAACTGTATCACGGAGTCCGAGATACCAGCGGCCGTATCGATCACTAACGTGTCGATTGAATCGGCAAAATCGCTAAAGGCATGAACTAAACCTGCATGTTGCTGGCTAGTCAGATTCACCATAGACTGGGTGCCGGAGCTGGCTGGAATAATACGAATATTGTCGGGGCCAACTAAGGTAACGCCCTGCAAATCACAAGCGCCTGAATAAACATCCTCTAGATTCCGTTGAGCTTTTAGTCCTAACAAAACATCAATATTAGCCAAACCTAAATCAGCATCAAGAATCATCACTCTTTGATTCAGACGAGAGAGACAAACACTTAAGTTTATTGTGAGAGTAGACTTACCAACACCGCCTTTTCCACCGGAAATAGCAATAACGCGAGTATGATGTCCTTGGTTACTATCACGATGGATTTTTGGTTTAGCATTCACTGGATAAGAATCTCAAGATCAAGGTGAAAATCAAAATGATGATAGTGCCTCAGTTGCGTTTGACTGACAACTGGAATAATCCTCACCCAGCTTAAACATTAATTCTGAGGCTGTTGGTCTATAAATGTAATGCGGAAATAACTCTCCATCACTGAAATAATGTACACATAATTGGTGGTTCATTAATACACAAAGAAGCTCGCCTATGGCATCAACTTGATCGATGTTAGACAAAATACAGCCAATTGTATTAGGTGAAACATAATCAGCGATGGCTTTCTTGCACCAGCGGTGATCGCCGGTCGCAGGCAAAACAATAAAACTTTTAATTTGTTCGAGACTGGCCAAGTGTTGAAGATCTTTTTGCTGTTGAGGCACATCTTGACTGAGGCCTGAAGTGTCGATTAATACCAATCGCCGCATAGAACATTGCGCCAACCTATCGGCCAGAGTATTTTTCTTATCGACAAGATAAACGGGTATTTTGGTCATCGCAGATAGGCGATGGACCGATTCGGCTTCACTCGAAACAGAAATAATTGCAATATCATCGACCGAATGCTCAAGTAACCAACGGGTAGCCAGCTTCATCAATGCTGATGTTTTACCGGCGCCACTGGGGCCAACAAATGCAAACAAACCACCCTTGCCTAGTGCATCCTCGCTTGCGATAGGCATCTTTGCATGCAATTTATCTAAACAAAGCGACCACGCATGGGTCAGTTCATTTTCGCCCTCTGCGGCACTGGCTAATTGACCTTCGAAATCAATTCCATCGGCTAACGGCCTAGCCATATCAAGAGTAAAACCTAAGTCTAATAAGCGGTTTAATACACGATACTGAATCGGTCGAGAAAAAATAGTGTCGTGACGCTCCTGACCTTGCACTTTTTTTTCAAGCATTTGCTTCACTTGCTGCAATTCACGCTGTAACTCTTCAAAGCCACTAGGCTGCTCATAGGGGCTTTTCATTTCACCGATTGATGCCGCCAATCGGGCCGCAGGGGTGGTCAAATCAACGGCTTCATCAGTCACCAATGCACTTGAATCAGCAGAAATAGCCATACGATCCGCTTGACGGCGCTGATTCGATCGACGATCCTTAGTCTCGCGGTGCAGGCTACTCGCTAGAGGCTGCTCACCCGCCGGTAGAGCAACGATCTCGACACCCTCTTCCACCTTTCTAGAGGACAAAAGAATCGCTTCCGGGCCTAAAACCTCATTGAGTTTACGAATAGCGCGACTCATATCTTTTGCAACAAAACGTTGCTCTTTACTGATCGTTGTGGCCTGCATCTTAATCTCCTTGTTGTGTCATATTAGACACCGCGGATCAACCCGCTGTTGCCTCAATGGTTACTTGTTTATCATCAGGGATTTCGTTATAAGACAATACATGCAATGCATGCGTGCTAAAACGAACAAACTTGGCCAGAATTGGCCGTAACACCGCAGGCACTAATAACACCGCTGGACTGCCCTTCATTATTTGAGACTGCGCCGCATCATTAATAGAGCGCTGTAATTGCTCGGCCAAACCAGGCTCAAGCGTAACGTCAGCAACATTGCTTGATGTAGCAGAGCTCATTAACATCTGCTCCATTGCTGGCGCCAAAGTGACTACGGATATATTAGAAGAGGTACCAAACACTTCTTGGATAATCGCACGGGATAAAGCGACTCTAACCAATTCAATCAACTGGCCAGCATCTAGATTAACTGCCATATTAGCGACAATCGTTTCAGCTATTGTTCTAAAATCACGGACTGGCACCTGTTCCGCAAGTAAGCCTTTTAATACTTTTAACAACTGCCCCATACTCAATGTGTCAGGCACTAAGGTCTCGACTAACTTCGGTGAGTAACGCGCTAGCCGATCTAACATTTGTTGTAACTCTTCATGGCCTAATAGCTCATGAACGTGCTTTTGTAAAAGCGTATTCATATGAGTAGCAATGACCGTACTTGCATCAACTACAGTATAACCTAATGTTTGGGCATGATCTTTGACACTGTTATCTACCCATACTGCATCTAAACCAAATGCCGGGTCTTTGATCTGAATACCCTCAATATCACCAAAGACTTGACCAGGGTTAATCGCTAAATGCTTATCTGGGAAGACCTCAGACTCGACAATGCTGACACCCATTAAGGAAATTCGGTAAGCATTAGGCTGAAGATCTAAATTATCGCGAATATGGACGGAGGGGATAAGAAAACCAATTTCTTGAGACAGCTTCTTTCGAATTCCTTTTATCCTACTAAGCAGCTCTGCCGATTGGTTTTTATCGACCATAGGAATTAATCGATACCCCACCTCGAGCCCAATCATATCAACCGGCACCACGTCGTCCCAAGCCAAATCAGCACCTAGGCTCTGTGCCTGTTCAGAGGCCTGTTGTTGAGCCTGCTGTTGGTCCACGGTGCTTTGCTCTTGTTTGAGGATTTTACGTTGGATAAGTACTGCACCAAAGACACAAACTAGTGCTAAGCTAAGGAAGGCAAAGTGTGGCATGCCAGGAATAATACCAATAATGGTCAAAATAAAAGCGGCAACCGTCAATGCTTTCGGCGAAGCGAACATCTGATCAACCACCTGCTCGCGCATATCACTTTCACTGTTCACTCGGGTGACCATAATTGCCGCCGCGGTTGACAGTAGTAAAGAAGGGATCTGAGCAACTAGCCCATCACCTATAGTCAGTAGAGTGTAAACCTGCATCGCATCATTAAATGATAAATCATGCTGCAGCATACCAATACCGATGCCGCCTAAGATATTAATCAATAGAATTAATATTCCTGCAATAGCATCGCCACGGACAAATTTACTGGCGCCATCCATTGCACCATAAAAATCGGCTTCACTGCCGACTTCTTGGCGCCTTAACTTCGCTTCTTCCTGAGTGAGAATGCCAGCATTTAAATCGGCATCTATGGCCATTTGTTTGCCAGGCATGGCATCTAGGGTGAATCGTGCACTCACTTCGGATATGCGACCGGCGCCCTTAGTCACGACGACAAAATTAATAATCATCAAGATTAAAAAAACTACAAGACCAACGGCATAATTACCGCCAATCACGACCTCGCCAAATGACTGTATAACCTTACCTGCAGCATCACTTCCGGTATGCCCTTCAAGGAGCACCACCCGCGTAGAGGCTACATTTAAAGCTAGACGAAGCAATGTAGCGATCAATAAGATGGCAGGGAAAACAGCAAAATCCAGCGGCCGTAAGGCATAGACTGACACCAGTAGCACAACGATTGATAGTGCAATATTGAAAGAAAAAAGCGTATCAAGAAGAAATGGTGAGACCGGCAAGGTCATCATTCCAAGAATCGTCAACAGCAGCAATGGCACGCCGAGGTTGCCCTGTGCTGCATAGCCAAATCGTGAAATTGTTTGCTCAGTAGTCAAAACAAGGTATCTCGATAAAAGATAAGAATCGTCTAGAGTGTCGCATTATTGACACCCTATGCCTGTATTAAGCTTAGGTTGCAAGAACCAAACCAAGTCTTGACAAAAGTTGCGCTATTCGTTGTTTTTAAACACTTTTGTCGATTAGTGCACGAGGTCACCGGCTCCATCGAATTGCAATTCCTCGGGAATCTCTATTTGCCGGTTTAATTCACTGTTTCGAATGGGCCCAGGTGATGAGCGAAACGAGGGGCGCTGGCGTAATTGATAGATATAAGCCAGTACTTGAGCGACTGCAAGATAGAGCTTAACCGGAATCACCTCATCAATTTCAGTACTATAGAAAACAGCACGCGTTAATGGTGGAGACTGCATAACAGGGACCTGATGAGCGACCGCAACCTCACGAATTTTGATTGCTATTTGATCCGCGCCTTTAGCAACAACCACAGGTGCAGACAAGCCTTCAGGATCATACTTTAGGGCAACAGAAAAATGTTCAGGGTTAGTAATAATAACATCAGCGTCGGGAATAGCCGCCATCATTCTTGCCTGCGCCAATTCACGCTGCAATTGACGAATTCGGCTTTTAACTTCAGGCTTACCCTCTGAATCTTTAAACTCGTCTTTGACTTGCTGACGCGTCATTTTCAATTTTTGCGCATTGTCAAAAATCTGAAAAGGCACATCCACTAGCGCAATAAGCACAGTCGCTGCGCTCATGCCTATCGCGGACCAAATAATAATCCAGCTCGCATGATGGATTGCGGGGCGAATTGATTGCTGGCCAATAGAGAGCAAATCACCTTTCATTTGATACAAGATCAAACTAGCCACCATCGCCACTAACAAAAACTTGGCAGTGGCCTTTAATAACTCAACTAAAGACTTGAGCGAGAACATCCGTTTAAGCCCTGCAATTGGGTTGAGGCGGCTTAACTTAGGCTGAATCGGCTTGGCTGAAAAAATCCACCCGCCCAAGCCTACAGCTCCTAAAGCTCCAGCAAGCATCAATAGAAATAAAATAATACCCATCACAGTCAATAGGGCCTCTACTGAGACCGATAAATGAGCCAACATTTTGCTGGAATCCATCGCCGAGACACGATCGAAATCAAAGTTAGTGAACATGACTGATTGAAGTTGATGACTTAGATGGGTGCCGAAGATCAGCACAGAAAACCCACCTGTCATTAACAGCAGCGTGGTTCCTAATTCACGCGAACGAGCCACTTGACCTTCTTCTCTTGCTTTTTCAAGCCGTTTAAAGGTTGCATCCTCGGTCTTTTCTTGGCCGTTCTCTTCTTCTGCCATCGCTAATCGCTGACGGTTTTACGTCATCTTTTTGCCAATAAGGGTCTCATTACTAAGACTGCAATAACGAGGCCAATCTTTTAGAAAAAGAAAATTAAAAACCGAAAAAGCAAGCTTTTGCCTTATCGTTACAGTTATTTAAAACCAATTGCTAGCCACTTTTGGTTTACCATAGCTGTAAAGGCTGTAAGCCAGCTAGCATCACAATAATGAAATCAAGCTTGCAAGGATATCTAAATGTACTTTGATTTTGACTATTACTACAAAGTCCTAAAACATGTCTGGGGACTCAAGGGCTGGCCACACCGCCGCAAAACCCTATTTAAACTACTGGTACTCGTTCCCCTTGAAAGCAGCTTTCATGCCGCTTTCTTTCTGCTGGACTATGTTTTTTTTCCAAAACTCTGGTTGCAGAAGATAAGCCAACCTATCTTCATTATTGGCCATGCCAGAAGCGGCACAACTCTCATGCATAGATTAATGTCAGCTGACGGCGATAAATTTAATGATTTTTTATACTGGGAAATGTTTTTCCCTTCACTTACTGAAAAGAAACTGATTCGTCTGATGGGTTGGATTGATCAGAAGATTCTCGGCGGGCCTATAAAAAGAAGGCTTGTTAAACTCGATGATCATCTATTTGGCCCCTATCGCCACATGCACTATATGAGCTTTTGGAACGCCGAGGAAGACCAGTTTTCTATGCGTGCCGCTTTTGTCACACAGCAATGGTCGACCGACATCCCATTAATGGAAGTAATCGATATGTTCCACGTTGACAACATGCCGAACAAGAAAAAACGCTGGCTTAACCACTATAAAGAAATCGTCAAGCGACAACTTTTATTAAATGGTGGTCAAGCAATTCACCTAAGTAAAAACCCCGTCATGTGCGGCTGGACTGAATCATTGATTGAAGCATTTCCCGATGTAAAAATCATTGTTATGATACGCAACCCCCTAGAGTGCATACCTAGCTTACTAAAATTAGTGGAGGTTAGCTGGCAAGGAAAAAACTGGCAGAAGAAAGATTATGCAAGGTCATTAGAACTGCTAACCCAAACCTGTTATGAAAGCTTTACCCACCCTAAAGCTGTATTAGAAAAGCATCCGCAAGTACCACATATGCTTGTTGACTACCGTCAACTAATCACAGAACCCAGGCAAACCATTCATGCTCTTTATGAAAATTTAGGCATGAAGGTATCCGAGCAATATGATCAATATTTAATGGACCATGAGCAAAAAGAAAAATCACATAAAACCCACTTCCGCTATAGCATTGATGAATATGACGGCCTCTCAGTTGAAAAAATCGAGCAGCAGCTTGATGATTTTTTTACACAATACAACTGGGAACGACCCTCTGAAAACCCAAACATTGTCGGCGGTAGCGCTAACTAGGATAAGCTATGAATGAATTAAACGGTAAAGTGGCGCTCGTAACTGGCGCATCACGAGGAATAGGTAGAGCAATTGCTTACCGATTTGCATACGAGGGGGCCAAAGTGATTGCCGTCGCATCGCGAATGGGCAGTCACGGGAACCTTCAAGGGACCTTAGAGGAGACCGTTGCCACTATTCAGGCCAATGGTGGCCATGCTCAGGCCATTGCCTGTGATCTCTGCGACACTGGAGCAAGGCAAAGCCTGATCGAGCGGGCAACAACGATTTTTGGTTCGATCGATATCTTAGTCAACAATGCGGCGGGGGCAAAAATGCAAATGCCGAGTCTGTCAACCAGCTCTGAACGAAGTTGGATGTTCGATTTAAATGTCAACGCACCCATCGACCTTGCGCAAAAGTTACTGCCGTCGCTGCGAGAGAGAAAAAGCGGCTGGATTTTAAATATCAGTAGCGCAACGGCTTTTCAACCCAATGTTCCCTATCGCGATAGCCCAGAAGCTGCCCATATTTGTGTTGCCTATGGTGCAACAAAAGCCGCTTTAGACCGCTATACAGAAGGCCTTTCTCATGAAGTTTATAGCGATCATATCTACATGAACACCTTGGCGCCCGAGGCAATCGTACTCACTGAAGGGGCTAGCTACGTGATTGATATTGCTAAGAAGAATCCCGATATGGTAGAGCCCATTGAGGTAATGATAGAGGCCGCCTTAGAGCTCTGCACAGGTAAACATATCGGTCAAGTCTGCTACAGTCGGCAGTTATTGCATAGTGTCGACAGGGCCGTTAAAAGCCTTGACGGCCAGCAGACTGTCGGCGATGCTTTTATGCTGGCTGATATCAATAATATTCATTAACTTAGCAAAAACTCAGACTGGGCCAAAGTATGAAAAACACATTAGGAAAACTCGGCGTTTGGAGCTTTATTGATAATTACAGTGCCTCAGAAGCGACAGAATTTGCACAACAAGTTGAAGCTTGGGGCTACTCCGCACTGTGGTTACCTGAAGCCGTTGGGCGCGACCCCTTCACTATCATTGGCTACTTAGCTGCGCAAACGACAAAATTGGTGTTTGCCACAGGCATCGCTAATATTTATGCACGTGACCCGATGGCGACCAATGCCTGTAGAAAGACGCTTGGCGAACTTGCGCCAGGGCGCTTTATTCTTGGTCTAGGCGTTTCACATGCGCCAATGGTCAGCGATTTACGTGGCCATGATTATAAAAAACCTGTCACGCAAATGCGCTCGTATCTAGAGCGAATGGAAGCAGCTTTTTATATGGGACCCGAAGCCGAACAGCAAGTGCCTATCTTACTCGGTGCGCTTCGAACTAACATGCTAAAGCTGTCTGCCGAACAAGCACAAGGCACACATCCCTACTTTATCACTGCAGAGCACACCGCCAAGGCAAGAGAATTAATCGGTGATCAGGCACTACTCTGCCCTGAGCAAGCGGTTTTATTGGAGACTGATAGCGAAAAAGCGCGGTTTGCCGGTAGACAGCATATGGGTACGTATTTAAGCCTACCTAATTATCGGAATAATTTATTAGAGTTAGGCTTTAACAATGACGACTTTGAAAATGGCGGAAGTGATCGCTTAGTTGATGCCATTGTTGCCTGGGGTAATGAAGAGACTATTCGCGCAAGGATTGAAGAACACTGGCAAGCAGGGGCTGATCATGTTTGTATTCAGGCCCTCAGAACTGATGGTGAGATGGCCCCCGATACAGAATTACTTGCAAAGCTAGCACCCAATCAATAATAATCCTTCGATAAGCTAACGCTTTAAAACTTAACTTTTTAAAGCGCCCGCTTTCTCAACCATGGCACGAATACCTTCCTGCCATGTCACTGTGGCAGGACCAATTTTTTCACACATTTTAGTGTTATCAGTTTTTACACTCTCAAGCGTATCACTGGTCACCTTAAACTTAGCGGTTAGACCCGTTAATGATTCTATATAAGCAACCCATTCTTCAATACTCACATGCTCTTGCCCGCTTAAATTGAAAATCTCGGCGGGAACAGATGCATGCGCTAAAAATTTAGGCGCAAGGCGATTAATGTCATCTTGATGAATTAGCGTGTACTGCGAAGGGCCATCACTGTGTACAGCAATATCAATATCATGCTGCATCATCATCAAATGATAAAAAGGCCAGCCACTTTCGCCATAAGGCGTATTAAGTCGCGCGATCACCGTTGGCAAATTATACTCCTGCGCACAAAATCGAACGACTGCCTCAACCGCAATTTTTCCAATGCTATAAGTCGGCATCATCGCGCGATGGTTATCCCCTAAAGACGAAGCCTCAGTCAATAAACCATGCCCAACCGATTGATAAACGCCTGACGTTGAACAGTGAAAAAAAGCTTTTGCATCGCGACAGTAACTCATTAACTTACCTGTTGCTTCAGCATTAGCGGTTAATTCCAGTTCAAAATCGTCTTCTTTAATCCGTGCAACGGCAAAGTGAAAAACAGCATCAAAATCGGTAGGTAAATCACCGTATTCACCGTCACAAAGGTCAACCACGCGACAATGCACTCCTGCGGCCTCTAGAGTCACCTTTTTATCGACATCACCAAAGCGAGCAATCGCCCAAACCTCGTTGTTTCCAACATGGTGCAAAGCGAATGGAAAAGCGACTTGCCCAGTCACACCGGTAATAAGAATTTTTTTATTGTTCACGCTCTTTACTCCAAATTACGATGACTAATGCAGACATCATACAACAACTATTATTCGCTAGTGTTACTATCATGAAGGAAATGACTTTATATCACTTCAATAAAAATCAAATGTAACCGTAAAAGCTAAACCATTAAGATAAAAATAATTGATTGAGTAATTTGAATATATAGGCGCTGAGCTGCTGATATTGAGGTAAAAAGCCTGACAGCGAAACCCATAATATAAATAAACCAAACATCAGAGTGAAGGGAAAACCTAAGGAAAAAATATTTAATTGAGGTGCCGCGCGTGTCATAATTCCAAAAGCAAAATTAACAATCAAAATGGCCGTTACTGCTGGTAACGCCAATAACAAAGCAGACGACAACATCCAGCTACCCGCTGCGGCAATCGTATAAAGTACCGACTGAGATAATATACCTCCGCCTATTGGAAGGAAGTTGAATCCTTCAATGAGCACTTCGAATGCCACTAAATGGCCATTGAATGCTAAAAATAAAAGCGTCACTAATAACACATAAAACTGACTTAGTACCGCAACGGACACACCGTTAGTTGGATCAATCATTGAAGCAAAGCCCAAACCCATCTGCATGGCAATCATTTGGCCGGCCATAACAAATACATGAAAGAAAATCTGAACTAAAAAACCCAGACCAAAACCAATCAATAGCTGCTCAACAATTAAGAATAACATCGCTAACGATAGCGGATCTATCTCAGGTAAAGCCGGTAAAATTGGAAACACTAGAATAGCGGCAGACAAAGCAATGATTAATCGTATACGTAGTGAGACCAGCTGATTGCCAAAAACAGGAACCGCGGTTAAAAATGCCGCTATTCTAAAAAAAGGCAATAAAAAATGCACTAACCAGTTAAGCAAGTCGGCAGGATCAAACAAAAAAGCCGCGTCGGTCATCAGCGTGTTAAATAAGCGATCGATTCAAATACATATTGCGAGATATCAAGAAGCTCTTGAATGATCCAAGGGCCTAAAATCATAATAGCAACCAAAGTCGCAACCAACCTCGGCAAAAAACTTAAGGTTTGCTCATTAATTTGGGTCGCTGCCTGAAAAACACTGATAATCAAACCTACAATTAAACTCGGCAAAATAATCGCTACCACTAGCACGACTACTAAAAATAGTCCTTGTCCGAAAACTTCTACCACCGTTTCTGGGCTCAATGTAGATCTCCTTATGAAGCTGGTCTTAAAGCCAGTGATTGGTCAAAACTAAAGACCATAGCTGGCAGCTAAACTGCCAATAACCATCGCCCAGCCATCAACCAAAACAAACAACATTATTTTGAACGGCAAGGAAATAATAATTGGTGACAACATCACCATACCCATCGCCATCAAGACGCTAGCAACCACCAAATCAATAACTAAAAAAGGAATAAATAATAAAAAACCAATTTGGAATGCCGTTTTCAACTCACTGGTCAAAAAAGCCGGCGCTAAGACAAAAAACGGCAAATCACTAACATCGGCCACTGGCTCAGAATCGGATATACGAACAAACATATCAATATCAGACTCTCTTGTTTGTGCCCGCATAAACCGATGTATAGGAACAATCGCTCTTTCAACAGCTTGGCCTGATGTTATTTGCTGTTGCATATACGGCTGTAATGCGTTGGTGTTAACGCTATCGAACACCGGTCGCATGATGAAAATGGTTAGGAATAATGCGAGCCCTAAGAGAATTTGGTTAGATGGGGTCTGCTGAAGTCCTAATGCCTGTCGCAAAATAGCAAAGACAATGATAATTCGCGCAAAGGAAGTCATCATTAATAAAAAGGCGGGCAACAAAGTTAATGCTGTCATCACCGCCAGAATTTGAATGGTGACGGTATAATCTTCTCCACCATCAGTACGAGGTGTCATGGTAAAGGCAGGAACACCTGGCAGAGCGCCCTGCTGAGCCATCAGTGTGGTTAAGCTCGATGGAACCGTTTCGCTAATAATCGCTGGCGCTTCATCTGACTGAGCAAATCCTATAGATGTCACTAGCAACAAGCAGAGGAAATGGCAGATGCGGAATATTTGAGTGATTTTCACAATCTAACCTATACGCTAAAAGCGACCTGAATCAACTTCATTACTGCGAGTAGGTTTAAAATGTCCTGCTAATAATTTCGCGAAAGGACTTTGCTGACTGGCATAACTATTATCAAATAATGGCTGATCATAAGCCTGCAGTAGATTCACCCGCCCTGGGCTCACACCCAGCAGTAACTGCTTTTCAGCTAGCTGGATTAATACCACTCGTTCACGAGCACCCACTGACAAAGCGGTAATAACAGTCATTTTTTGGTCAAGGCCACCAGAAAATTGCTGACGCCTTAAGTACCAGGCAAGTAAGTAGATGACTGCAATAACAATAAGCAAACTGAATAGAACTTGAAGAATAGAAGTGGTATTAATAATCGGCTCTAATTTAGCCACCGGTGCTGCTTGAGCTGCTGAATCAAGCTGGTCCTTTGCAAGCGATAGTGGCGACAAAATAATCAATCCCAGCGCCAAAACAAATCGATTTAATTTTATGGAGAATATCATTTTAATTTTTTTATTCGCTCCGAAGGGCTGATAACATCCGTTACCCGAATACCAAACTTTTCATTAACGACGACGACTTCCCCATGCGCTATTAATGTACCGTTCACCAGCACGTCCAACGGTTCGCCAGCTAAACGTTCTAACTCAATCACTGAGCCCTGATTTAACTGCAGTAAATTACGAATTGTAATCTGAGTCGAACCGACCTCCATCGCAATTTTTACGGGAATATCAAGCACGACTTCCAGATCCGGATTATCAGTGATTGGCACATCAGACGATTGCCCTGATGCCGCATCTAACTCATTCAAAACGGCAGCGTCAGTATTATCATCTGATAACTCATCATCGCCCATCGTATTTTCTTCTTCGCTCATCGTCATACCTCAAAGATATAAAATTGAATAACCACTCAACCATTCTTGATAATTATCAATCGGCCTCATCGATCGTCGTTCGGGCCATTATCTCTAGTCCTAAATGACCTCTTGAAGTCCCCATGCGAGTTTTATAAATAGGGACTCCATTGGCACGTAAAATAAGATCCTCAGGAATATCAACCGGAATAACATCGCCTTTTTTGAGATCGATAATCTCTCTTAACGACATCTTTTTTTCTACGACTGTACATTCCAAATCAACACTTGCACGTAAGATATCTCTGCGCAGGGCTTTGAGCCATCGTTCATCAACTTCATCGACATCACCCGTCATACCTGAATCAAGAACATCTTTAATGGGCTCGATCATTGAATAAGGCATAGTTATATGCATATCGCCACCGCCACCATCAAGATCAATATGGAAGGAACTAACAATCACTGCTTCGCTAGGGCTGACAATATTAGCCATCGCAGGATTAACTTCTGAGCCAATACAATCAAAATTGATATCAAACAAAGGCTTCCAAGCTTCTTCTAAATCTTTAAATGCTTGATCAAGTAACATTTGAACAACGCGTAATTCAGTCGGGGTAAACTCTCGGCCATCAACCTTGGCATGGTGCCCATCACCACCAAAAAAATTATCAACCAACTTAAAAACTAACTTAGCCTCGAACACAAATAAAGCCATGCCACGTAATGGCTGCATACGCACCATATTTAAACTCGTAGGCACATATAGGGTTTGAATATATTCACCAAACTTTTGCACTTGAACACCGCCGATTGAAACTTCGGCACTGCGCCTCAACATATTAAAAAGGCTTACACGCGTGTGACGGGCAAAACGTTCATTAATTAACTCGAGTGTGGGCATGCGCCCCCGAATGATGCGGTCTTGGGAGGTTAGGTCATAATCTGAGAAATCACCCTGAACACTATCATTTTCAATATTGATATCACCATCGTCCACACCATGAAGCAAGGCATCGATTTCTTCTTGAGATAAAATATCATCTGTCACACTAATTACCCAATGGTTGTTTTTTTACGGCATTGTCAATCAATTATGTTGAAAAATACTATTCCAAGGTATAGCGAGTAAATAATACGTTTTCCATACCAGGCCGACCCAGCTCTTCTTGCATAAAGCTTTGCGCTGCGAAAAGTATGTTCTGCTTTAACAATTTACGACCCTGCATGCTCCTCAATCCTATGAACCACTGCTCGCCCAGTTGGATGATGACTGCAGCGAGCTTATTAAGGCAAACAAACCCAGTAGCAAAATTAACAGCAAAATACCGGCAAAAGCAAAAACTGCTTTTTTTACGATTAAGCGATACAACCTTGCTCGCAATGTTCTTTTTACTGTGCCAAATAACCGGCGCTTTTCGCGCTCATCAAGGATTAAAGCAAGTCCTGTGCCATTTAATGGCCAGCGGCTTCACAGATGGACTGACAGAATGTTTGTATTTTAGACCACAATGGGGTGAAGGAATGCTAATAACGGTCAACAATTAACCGCCCTAAGATTATTTTACATTCGACCTGCATAAGTCTGTCGAATACTACTTATAACCAAGCGACAAATTGAAACGCTCATGGGGCTGCTAATCAAGACCGGTCATACCCACCAAGATAAAGTTACTTGGTCATTGTCAGCAGACTAAACGAAGGTATCAACCCGACCATAACGAAGGACAATACCGCTGATATTAGCGGCCCCTTTATCGGTCATGAAATCACTTTCGACAGATAAGTCCTCGTCTGTAATCCCATCGGTAAGTATCCGTTCAGCCGATGAGTAAGGATCCGTCGACGGCGCATTCTCATCGCCATCATTGACTTCAACATCGAGCAACTCAAGCCCCTGATCAGAAAAAAGCTCTTTTAAGCGAGAGGCATTCGATTCTAATAGCTCTCTGGTTGTGGCGTTCTGACTGACAATAGAGACTACTGTACTGTCTTGGCGCTGGTCGATTCGTACCTGAAGAGGACCCAGCTCTAGGGGGTTAAGGTGTATTTCTACTCGACTGATTTTCTGCCCGACTAACCAACTCATGCGCTGTTGAAATTGTGTACCCCATTGAGGGTGGTTAATAGGCATAGACATCGATGACGCTGCCAGCGTTACAGAGGCCTGTAAACCATTATGGCTAACTGTGTTCGAACGTAAATCAATACTGGGAATTAAACGGGCATTGATATTCAAAACGGATTCTTTTAGGTCAATATCAACTGCGCCATGACTGTTTAATAGCAGTGATGCAACCCCCCCTTCCAAGACTGAAGGAATATTGCCAGATGAAACCCCGAGTGCATCAACCGACATCTGTGCTGGCGTCGTTGGACTGAGTGATTGAAAAAACTGACCCGCGCTAAAGGACATTTTAGCCTGCAAACCTTCTGTCCCCCTAGGCGACTTAGCGTCTGTTAGAGCATTCTGGCCATTCGACTGGCGCGGGGCTTGGCCAAACTCATCGTTAGGTTTAGGCAATTGCCTGCCGATCGGCGGCATAGATTTGCCAGAAAATACAGTCTCGTCAGCTAATCTTTCTAACTCAGGATGCTCCGCTCGAGCCGAAGAGTCAATCTCATCTAAGCTTTTATGAACCCGAGAATCAGGATCGATATTTTTAGAATAAGTCTTATTAAATAATGACTTGTCAGCTTTAGCTGATTCTAAATCAAGCCTTTTTTTAGACCTCAATTCAGAGCTATTCATGCCAGGGGGTTGAGCCGATGTCAAAATTGATGCCATTGAAAATGCCTCAGTTATTCTAATAAAGAATCTAATGCACAGTTAATGCCAATACATTGAGTAAGTGCTAGTACGCACGATTAGTCATATTCGCAAAGCCTGGGTCAAATTTCACAATCGCTGAGCGCTACTGAAAACTCAGCTGCATTAATGCCCGAGCATGATTACCACAACCTAAATAGTTCAGCCGTTCGCAAAGGGAACCAACCAAGGCAATACCCCGTCCATGCATCTGTGTTTTCTGGTTTAAAACGGACTCACTAAGCGGCAAAATGTCACCCAACGCAAACTGTGAGAGATCAAAACCCACACCTGAATCTCTGACATCGATCTGAATACTAGCACCCATTTTATCTGCATTAAAATCAATGGATAGCTCAATCCAACCTGAATCCAAAGCGCCTAACGCCTGCTTGCGCTGCGAATAAAAATGATCGAAACCTAACTTACCTGTTTTCAACTCTGAGGTTAAGCGAAGCAAACCATGATCCAATGCATTATTATAAAGCTCCGTTAACACGGTAAATAAACAATGGTTATAACGTCGCATCGCCGGTAACACCATGAGCTGATGCAATAATTGTGGTATCGGATCTGAATATTTTAGCGAGGCAGGAAAAACCTTAAGGCTTATATGCCAGGCCGAAGGATGATCAGCATCGTGATAGACATTTAACGGTGGCTGCAAAGCTAATCAACGATAAATAAACGCGTAAAATGAGCTAACTGAAGAATTTTTTTAACATCGTCATTGCAATTATTAATTTTTATTTCAGCGGCATCACCGCCTGCGTAGTCACGTAGCAGTAATAACATTCCTAAAGCAGAACTATCAAGGTAGGTTGCCTGCGACATATCAACTGAAAAATTTTGAGGCTGTACGGCAACATCCTCATAGGCACTTCGAAAATCGATATGTGCGTTAAAGTCAAACCGACCTTCAACATTGATAACAAGCTCATTATTTCCGTTAGAAATAGACGAAGATATCATGCGTAAACCACTCATTTTATTGGTTCGTGAAAATCCGTCACTTAGCCTTAAGTCACGAACAAAAAAGCTTCAGAATAATTAGCTTAGCAATTGAAAAGTCTTAGGCCAAGATGTGGCAGTGAGAAATGAGAGTTAATGAAAGAAATTCATCGAGGAAAGCAGGAAATTGTGCCGCCGGTCACAATTTATTATCATCTTTACATGAATGTCTTGCTGACCAAATATTTAGATTTTCCTGATCATACTTTTTATCCTGCTTGAGCTGTTGTTCGCGCCGCGCGATTTTTTCAAGCTCTTTCCATCGTTGCTCTTTAGCATAGCTGCGGGACCAAACCGAGCGACTATCTGACGCCACCTGCTGGGCGGTTGTAAGCTGCTGCTGCTGGACTCTAACAGCATAATTTAGATCAGCCATAAAGCGACTATTATTTTGCAGTATGCTCACATTGACTGCCGCTTGACGCGATTCATCTGACGGTTGATTTTTAAAGTATTCATCTTGATAAGATTGCAACTGCAAGCATGCCGACTGCTGTTTTTGTAACAGTTGTTGACGTACTTGAAGGTCGGCTAAGTTTGACTGCGTTTTTAAAGCTGCAAGTCTTGCCAGTAAATTTAATCGATCCGCTCTGTGCTTAAACATTGTTTGATATCACTGGATCAGTTGATGACGAAGACGGCTCTGACACAAAAGAAACATCTATTTGCGGACTTTCATCAACATGGCCATCTGAAGCGTCAGTTAAAATAGCGCTTAGCGCACTAATACTTTCATCAAAGCTTACTCTTTCAACATGTGACTGTGTTAAAAATGCTTCAATAGCGGGCTGACAACTCACCGCTAAATCAGTTATTTCGTCAGCACCAGCAACATAAGCGCCAACATTAATCAGATCTTTACTCTGTTGATAGCGGGTATATAACTGCTTTACTTTCAACGCAGAGCGTAGGTGTGTCTGATTAACAATTGCTACCATAGACCGACTCACCGAAGCCTGTATATCTACGGCAGGATAAATAGCTTGCTCCGCTATCTCTCGAGATAAAACAATATGGCCATCAAGAATGGCACGCGCAGAGTCGGCAATAGGATCGTTCATATCATCACCCTCGACTAAAACAGTATAGATTGCCGTGACAGACCCTACGTTGCTCGAGCCATTTCCAGCTCGCTCTACCAACTGAGGTAAACGAGCAAAAACAGAGGGCGGATAGCCCTTCGTCGCTGGGGGCTCGCCGGTTGCCAGAGCAATTTCACGCTGGGCTTGTGCATAACGAGTTAAGGAATCAAACAAAAGCAAGGTGCGCTTACCCTGATCACGAAAATACTCTGCTAAGCGAGTGGCATACATGCCAGAACGCAACCGCATTACCGGCGTTTGATCGGCTGGCGCTGCAACAATAACAGTCTTGGCTAAACTCGCACCTGATAAATTAGACTCAACAAATTCACGGACCTCTTTACCTCGCTCTCCCACTAAGGCAACAATGACAACGTCAGCCTCAGTAAATCGAGACATCATGCCGAGCAAAACACTTTTCCCCACGCCACTACCGGCAAACAAGCCGATCCGCTGTCCACAACCAATACTCAAGGAGGCATTAATTGATCGAACGCCAACATCCAGCACTTGATGAATGGGCTCTCTCTCAAGCGGATTAATAGGCTGCGGGTGAAAAGAAATATTTTCGGTTCTGCCGAGTGGTCCTTTGCCATCAATCGGCGAACCGACACCGTCTATAACGCGACCCAATAGCGCTTCGCCTGCTAGTACCGCCGCACTGGTCATAATAGGCTTCACTAAAGCCCCCGGCTTTAACTCTCTAATTGGCACTAAAGGCATCAAATAAGTAATAGAATGATTGAATCCTACCACTTCAACCTCAAAACTGAGGGAATCGTTCGCTATGACTTGGCAACGAGCACCCAAAGCTAAATTGAGCCCTACCGCCTCCAAGGAAAGACCCACCACCCTTGAAATATGACCAACAGCATGCGCTTTAACCTCAGGCACACCAGAAGCTAATCGATCAGTGAAATAACTGAGCATAACTAAGTTTTAGCCTCTGGAAACACGCTATCAAGAATGGTTTGAAACCGGGTTGAACGCCTAAAATCAACTAAGCTGTTTTCACTTTCAATAAGACAGTCACCAAGCTGTAAGCTATCTCTCGCGCATAACTGCCACTCAGGCTGAACAAACCCTGTCATCGATTCTAAGGTCGCCAGATCATTGGGATGAAGAAATAATGTCAAATCTGTCTCAGACACCGGTAACGCATCAATAGCCAAACCAACAACAGAAGCTATACTGCTATTATCGACGAGTAACTCTCTTTCACAAATTTGCTGGCTTATTGCTTCCACCAGCTCTGTTAAGGTTTGCTTAAGTGCATGACTTTGCTTAGCAAGCGGATTAACTATCTCACTGATAAGACTAGACAAGCTGGCTTGTTGATCAGTGAGTTGCTCTGATGCTAATTGCTCAACGATCGCTTTAGCTCGCTGCTCGCCTTCGATATAACCTTTTTCATAGCCGCTGGCTCTTCCTTGCTGAAAACCTTCTTGCTCAGCCTGCAGTTTGATTTGCGCTAACTGCTCTGCCGACATCGCCCGATGCAGGCGCTGCCTAACAACATCACCTTGATTAGAGACTATATTTTTTTGCTTAGAAAACCCAGCTTGACTGGGCAGTTTAACCTCGGGACTAACGATATGATTCGCATCAAACTCAGGTAATAACCAAGGCTCGACAACGGTAGGCAACTCTTCAGGTATTCCATCATCATGCATAATATATCTCTAAGTGACTGTCAGAAAAATAAAACAATGGTGGTTGGGCCTTGCTTAGAGCATTTGCTCACCAGGGCCTCCCAAAATAATTTCACCGTCGTCTGACATTCGCCTTGCTATTGTCAGTATTTCGCGTTGCGCCGCTTCAACATCGCTTAACTTTGTTGGCCCTGTCGCTTCTAAATCATCTCGCAATAGATCGGCCGCTCGCGCAGACATATTATTGTATATTTTTTCTCTTAGTTCTTCGTCAGCCCCTTTGAGGGCAATAACCAAAGCTTCATTAGACACTTCTCTAAGCAATAGCTGAATGCCTCGATCGTCAACATCAAGTAGATTCGCAAAAACAAACATAAGGTCTTGTATTGTCTCGGCTAATTCGCTGTCAATATCACCTAAAGCACCCATTAGCTCTGACTCTATACTGCCGTCGAGGTTAGTCATTATGTCGGCGGCTACCTTAGTGCCGCCGATGCGACGCTTTTGAGCGGATGAACCACCAGAGAATTGTCGCTCTAGGATACTATTTAATTCATTTAAGGCATCAGGTTGGACCGTATCGAGTTTTGCGACCCTAACAATGACATCTAAACGCATATTCTCTGGCAAATAAGACAACACCTCCGCCGATAAATCGCCTTCTAAATAAGCAATAACAATTGCTTGAATCTGAGGGTGCTCTTGTTTTATAACATCGGAAATTGCTCTGGCATCCATCCACTTTAAGGTATCTAGACCTTGAGTATTTCCGCCTAATAAAATCCGGTCAATAATACCTGAGGCTTTCTCTGCGCCCAGTGCTCGGGTAAGCATATTTCTTACGTAGCTGTCGGCACCAATACCGAAACCTGTGGTGTTAGTAATTTCAGCAATAAATGCGTTAAACACCGCTGCAACTCGCTCACGCTTAACATCTGACAGCGTGGCCATTGACGTACCGATTCTTTGCACCTCTTTTGGGCCTAATTGTTTTAAAATATTGGCTGCCGCCTCTTCACCTACGGTCAATAACAAAATGGCCGCTTTTTCAATATAAGGAATCGCGTCGTAAATAGACTTATCACTCATTATTAGACCATCCCTGTATCACTTGCGCCACACGATCTGGATCTTCAGCTACCATGTTTCTTACCATATTAATTTGGTCTTCTAGACTATCGTTCGGAGAAGGCAGAAGATAATTACCACTTGGGTTAAATGTGACATTCCCCTCAGCATCCGCCGAACCACCGCTGGCGACGCTAGATTGCTGAATCGCATTTAAAGCTGCTAGATGGTTCACTTCGAGTTGCTTAATTTTTTTTGAATTTTCGGTCAATCGTTGCAAGGTAGGTCGAAGCACTAAAAAGATTATAATTAAGAATACAGCAATGCTTAAGGCCCAACGAAGCCCCTGCCAAAAAATATCATGCTCCCAAAAACTCATCGCCTGCAGCGGTGCCAACTCTGCTTGCTCACGCAGGAATGGCGTATTGACGACAATCACTTGGTCACCCCTTGTGACGTCATAACCGACTGCATTTTGTACTAAGACCGTCAGTCGATCCAAGTCTTCCGCCTGCCAAGATTCAGTCCCACTGGCAGACGCTTGATCAGCATCTTGATTATCGGCCTGATCAATGCCGGTCGTTAAGTCGTCGACCGCGACAGCCACTGATAAACGTCGAATTTGACCCACAGCATTTCGCGTATAACTGATCGTTCTATCTAACTCATAATTACGGACTTCAAGTGATCGTGATTGCCGCGGTGGCTCAATCGGGGCTCCAGTCACGGGATCCACTGCCGCTTTCGTGGTACCTGCCAATGGCGGTTGATTACTTAAAGATCCAGGAACCCCAAGCGCTTGTTCCCGAGCACGATTTTCTTCAGTACTTAACTCTTCACTGCGCACGGCTGAAATATCAGGATTGTATATTTCAGCCGTCTGCTCAACTTGGGTAAAATCTAAATCAATGGATATTTCTGCTTGAAACTTATCCTCACCCACAATAGGCGCAAGTAAGCCATTAACGCGGTCAAGCAAATCAGACTCTATTTGTCGGGTATATTCAATTTGCCGCGCAGCTTCTGCGTACTTAGGGTCTTGATCAAAATCCGATAATAAATTGCCGCGCTGATCCACTACCGTGACATTTTTCAGTAGTAATTCAGGCACACTTGACGCTACTAAATTTGCCACCGCTCGCACTTGTTTTTCATCGACACTGCGGCCTTGGTAGGCCTCGATAAAAACCGATGCACGTGGTTGCCGCTTATCGCGTAAAAATACCGATGACTTAGGTATCGCTAAATGTA
>DDDX01000050.1:1245-17506 GCA_002339085.1 Cellvibrionales bacterium UBA1969 | reverse complement strand
GTATCGCTAAATGTACGCGAGCCGATCTTACGCTCGCAATACTGCTAATGGTTCTAGCCAACTCACCTTCAAGACTGCGACGATAGCGAGCACTTTCCATGAACTGACTCGTACCCAGAGGCTGGTCTTTATCGAGCAATTCAAAGCCCATATTGCGATCACCAGGCATGCCTGCTGAGGCTAAACTTAATCGGGCTCGATGGATATTACTCGTCTCTACCAGTAAAGCACCCGATTTTTGATCGATTCGATAATTGATCGAGTTACTATCGAGCACTTCCATGACACTGTTAACATCAATTTGCTCAAGACTGGCATACAGAGGGCGGTAATCTTTTTCGACCACTAACCACAACGCAAGGGCGACACCAATAGCAACGCTCGCTGCTAAACCAACCATTAAGCCAAACTGACGGCCGAATTCCAAGTTCAAGAAACTTTGAAAACTATCACTGATTGATGATGTGGTAGCGCTTGCGGATTGATCGGTGCTAGCGACGTCTGTGCTGGGTTCGGCCATAGTCAGCTCTGTTCAATATTAAGGTAAATCGGTCTGGTTTAAATGGGCATTTTCATAATATCTTCGTAAGCCGTCACCAAACGATTACGAACTTCAGACATCGCTTCAAAGGCAACACTTGCCTTTTCAGAGGCCACAACGACTTGAGAAAGCGTGACATTAGGGTCGCCTAACTGAAATGCCTCCGCGAGGTTACTTGACTGCTTCTGGACGCTGTTTACTTGTTCGACAGCCGAGCTCAGTAACTGTTGAAAACTCGTTGATTCGAGTGCAGAAGCCTCATGAATCGGATTTATCTTATCTGCCGATGAAGTGGCAGGCTCAAAGCCCTGCGCACGCGATTTTAATGCGCGCATTTCAGAAAGCACCTGATTAATATCTGTTCGACCAACATCCACTCTATTCAAAGTTTCACTCCCCTAAAAACAGCAATAACGTTGTCAATAATTTGTCACCACAGCAAAACACCTTCAAAAAATACTGGACTAGGTCTCTCAGCTTGCCGATATATTGACTGATCAAAGGTAAAACTGCCGTCAATGATGAGTGATGCATGAAATGCGCCAAGTTTTAAGCCTAATCAACGGGCCTAAAAAACGAACTGAAGTAAAGCTGATGAATCACAACAGGAAAGAGACTTAGCCTAACGCTATTCGAGGGTCGCTAAGCTAAAATGAAGAGCCATTAATCAGCAAAGGGATAGTCAATAAACCCCTCTGAGCCCTCAACATAGAGTGTCTTAGGGTTCATTTGCGCCAGGGGTAGGCTTTCTTTTATACGCCGAACAAAGTCAGGATTAGCAATAAATGGCCGGCCAAATGTCACCGCTTGTCCATCGCCATTCGCTAAGGCTTGGCTAGCCTCTTCTGCGGTATAACTTTCATTAATTAACAGTCTATCAGCAAAATAGTCTTTGCTTATCGCAATATTATCTAGCCCCGTCGCCGGCATACGAATCACGTGTAAATAGGCTAAATTTAACTGGGCCGCTGCAGCCAAAAAGGCCCGAAAGGTCTGCTCTGGATTATCATCGTGCAAGTCGTTAAACGGATGGCCGGGACAAATACGAAAGCCAACCCGCGAAGCACCGACAGCCTCAGCCATAGCAGCCAAAACCTCTAAAGGAAAGCGGCAGCGATTTTCAAGGCTGCCGCCGTATTCATCTTGCCGATGATTCGTGCCTGTTGATAAAAACTGGGCAGGTAAATAACCAGAAGTACAGTGTAATTCAACGCCATCGAAGCCAGCATCAATCGCATTTTGCGCTGCGCGTCGATACTCGTCAACCACACGAGGAATTTCTTCTCGCAGCAAAGCTCTTGGCGTATCTAAAGGTTTCATGCCTTGCTCAGTAAAAATCTCTCCCTCAGCTTTAATCGCCGAAGGAGCGACTGTCTCAGCGCTGACTTCTTTATTTAGATGACTCGCCACACGCCCAACATGCATGACCTGACAGACAATCGAACCACCCTCCGCATGAACGGCATCAGTCACTCGACGCCATGCCGCCACTTGCTCGGCATTATAAATACCTGGCGTACGACAATAACCCTTGCCATTTTTACTTGGCTGTACACCTTCGCTGATAATTAAACCCGCACTGGCACGCTGTCGGTAATACTCAACATGCAAATCAGTGACTAAATCATCTTCAGCCATCGCCCTGCTACGTGTCATAGGCGCCATCACGATACGGTTCTTAAATGAAATATCACCTAACTGCAAGGGGGTAAATAAATTATCCATCGGTAGCTCCTATAACTATCTTAGCGAATACGAATTTTAGGTTCCGCTTGGTCAGCTCGCATCGTTTTCAAAAAAGAATCCAGCGGCGCCGGCGCAGCTACTTCAGCTAGTGTTTCACTCGGAGGGTTCTCCCAAAAAGTTTGCCAACTGGGCCATAAATCATGGAACGCACCTTGATAAGGTTCACGATCTGGCCAGCGCATTTTGTTATCGCCAAGTGGCGGTTTATTTAAATCAACCGCATACCAATAACAAGGTAATCGGCGACGAAAGTACCAACAGCCGTCGATGCGCTCATATTGATCCCAATACAGCATTTGCATTATCACCCACTCATCGTTGGCTGACGAAGAAGGCGTTTCATGTTCGTTTTTAGAATACACCACACCCACAGCATGGTCGGGGTCGTCAAACTCGATGACATGGCCACCAATATGATGAGAAGTGCCGGTGAATTGAAGTCTTAAGGTATCATCAAGCCAACGTTTCAAATGAGCACGCCCTGTTAAATCGCGACTGACACGAATATCCTCAGCAAATAAATTCACATGGGCATCGAGGTCACGCATATCCAGCGACAAAGCGTACTTAGCAGCCAGCTGACGAATACTATCGAGCGACTCCAATCGATCGATACGTGCTTCTAAATCCATAACTGAATCCTCGCGTTAAAACTTAAAATTCATTGCCTATCAGTTAAATTTTAATACCACCAATTTTTTTAAGAAAATTAGCTTTGACCTAATATCATTGCCCCCGTTGGCACGCCAACACCACTACTCACTAACACATGCTTAATGCCTTTGGGCTGATTGGTTGATTCTCCCCTGATCAGCCTAACAGCCTCAGCAATATTATTTAAACCATGAATATAAGCCTCAGACAATAAGCCCCCATGAGTATTGTTTGGTAAGCGCCCATCGATATCGAGGCCACCCTCTTTAATAAAATCTTTTGCCTCACCGGGACCACAAAAGCCAAAACTTTCCAATTGCATGACAACTTCACTGGTGAATGCATCATACAAACAAGCAGCGTCAATATCGCTGGCCTGTAATCCGCTCTGTGCATACACACGCTTGGCCGCTAACTCCATTTCTGGCAAGGTGCTTAGTTCATTACGATAGAAGCTAGTCATTTGCTCCTGCCCTTGCGTTGATGCCTGGGTAATCCCTCTAATTACTGCCGGCTTCTGCTTTAAGTCAATAGCTCTTTCAGTGCTAGTAATTAACAACGCACAACCACCATCTGATTCTTGACAAAAATCATATAAGCGTAATGGAGATGCAATCATCTTGGAGGCTAGATAATCCTCCATCGTTAAAGGTTTTTGATAGCCAAAGGCTCGTGGATTTGTCACTGCATAATTCCGTTGCGAAATAGCAACACGACCCAAGTCCTCAGCAGTGACGTCATACTTATTCATGTATTTATTTGCAATCATGGCAATCCAAGATCCGGGCGTTAACATGCCATAAACCTGATACCACGACCAATGCACCAAGTCACTGGTGACAATTTGCCCTGATACACCTTGCCCATTTCGCTGCCCAGAACGACCATTCATAGCGCGATAAACGACTACATTATTCGCTTGGCCAGTTGCCACGGCCATAACGGCTTGATGAACCACACCAACCGCCGCGCCACCGCCATAGTTGACCTTACTAAAAAAAGTCAAGTCGCCGGCTCCAACACTTCGAGCAACCTCTATCTCATCAGTAGGATCAAGCGTATAACTGACCAAACCGTCAATCTCTGACGGTGCAAGGCCAGCGTCAGTAACCGCTGCTACCACTGCCTCTGAAGCAAGAGATAGTTCAGAACGGCCTGATGCTTTAGAAAATTCAGTGCAACCAATACCGGCAATAGCGGCCTTATTATGTAAGCTATTCATTATTAATTTTAACTACCTAAAGCAATATATGATTATTGGGAGGGGCGAAAGTATGGCAACTGAAAACCATCAGCATCCCGTTGCATCACCATTTCAACTGGCATATCAAAATCTACCTCGTCAGGTTCACAACCGGTCAATTGAGAGGTAATACGTGTTCCCTCAGCAAGCTCAACCAGCACAATAATCAATGGATAATCGTAGCCGGGAAACTTGGGATGGTGCAGCACCGTAAAACTACAAACAGTACCCTTACCTGATGCCGAGATAAAATCCCATTCTTGTGACTGACATTGATCGCACATGGGGCGTGGCGGATGCCTCAATGATTGACAACCTTGGCAACGCTGGATAGCAAGCACTCCCTCAGCAGCTTGATCCCACCACCATTTATTATCCAAACCTAGTACGGGCTTTATTCGTGATACTAACGATTCACTCATATCGATTATTCACCTTAAGGGAAAAGTGTTTTCGCGTTAATGGTCTCAACTGTCAACTTTTGCGTTGTCTAGCGCAGTTATATCGAAATCAGGAATATAAAGCTGCTGCGTCTTACCGCCATCAACGGGCAAGACAATACCTGTAACAAAAGAAGCCTGATCCGAACATAAAAAACAGATCGCCTCGGCTATTTCCTCGGGCTCAGCATGACGCTGCATGGGTATCGAACCAGCAATCGTATTCATCATCACTTCACTCTTACCGGTTGCCTGATCTAGACCTGGCGTTTTAACCGAACCCGGAGCAACAACATTTACTCTGACATTATAAGGTGCCGCTTCCATTGCGGCACAACTAGTGAAGTGATTGATAGCGGCCTTAGATGACGAGTAGGCACTGGCTGCCATTCCGCCTCGCAGACTGCTCACTGATGACACTGTCACTACCGCGCCGGAGCCTTGTTGATACATTGCCTTAAAAGCCGTCTTGGTTGCAATGAAAACACTGTCGACTGATGCTTTGAAATTTGATTGCCAATCATTAAGACTGGTGTGCTCTATCATACCGCCTTTTACCGAGGGAGCATTGTTAACTAACACATCCAAACGACCAAATTTCTCTATCACCTCTTCGACAAATCGCTCGACAGCAAGGGCATCGTTTACATCAAGTGCATATCCCGTAAACTGACCACCGTCTTTAGATATGCGTTCAGCAAGTTCATCAAGCTTGGGCTTGCGACGCGAACAACCAATGACGTGCGCCCCCTCTTGGGCTAATTGAATAGCAGTACTTCGGCCTATACCTAAACTTGCCCCAGTCACAATAGCAATTTTGTTAGAAAAACGCTTTGTCATAGTTTTCTCACTTTATCATTAATCCGAACGGCCCAATAAGGCGCCACCTGTAGGCACGCCAACACCAGATGTTACTAATACATTATTCACTTCTTTGGCAGGTTGATTAACCGATTGGCCTCGGACTAAACGGGTGGCTTCAACAATCCCATTAACACCGTGAATGTATGCCTCACTCAACTGACCACCATGAGTATTAGTAGGTAAACGACCATCACTTCGTAGCGCACCATCTAAAACAAATTTTGGCGCCTCTAATAAATCACAAAAACCCCATGATTCTAACTGCCATAATACGATTGGTGTAAACGCGTCATAAATGACCGCCGCATCTATATCATCGGCACAAAGGCCAGACTGTTCATAAGCCATCTTAGCGGCAATATCCATTGACGGAATACGCGCGATTTCTGGCCGGTAAAAACTGGTCATTGACTCCATATCAGCAGCAGCAGCCTGCGCAACGCCCTTAACGATGACAGCCGGATGTTTTAAATCTTTAGCTCGCTCGGCCGTCGTCACCACAACGGCACTGCCACCGTCAGTTTCCATACAGCAATCAAGCATTTTAAACGGTGAAACAATGGGCCGTGAAGCATCGTAATCCGCACGATCAAAGGGACGTTGATAGAAAAAAGCCGCGGGATTTTTGGCTGCATATTGACGCTGCACATGGGCAATCTCAAACATCGCGTCTTGTACGTCCTCTGCCAAATGCATGTACCGCTGTGTGTACATAGCCACCCAACTGGCTGGCGTCATTAAGCCATATGGCGTATACCAACCCCAGTGAATAGCATCCGAGGTTAGTAGTGGACCTGCAACACCCGAACTATAACGATGGCCTGAGCGTCCGTTTAATGCACGGTAACATACCACCACTTCAGCCATTCCCGTGGCGACAGCCATCACTGCTTGATGAACCAGACCAGTAGCAGCGCCGCCACCATGAGGAACACGCGAGTAAAAGGTCAAGTCACCGATTCCAACCGCGCGCGCTATTTCAATCTCATCGGTGTTGTCGAGGGTAAATGTCGTCATGCCATCGACATCAGAGGGTTTTAATCCTGCATCGGCAATGGCATCACGGACGGCTACCGAGGCTAATTCCAACTCAGAAACGCCTGAGTTTTTTGAAAATTCTGTATTGGCTACACCGGCAATCGCGGCTTCGCCTGAAACATTAATGGTCATACTTTTTTCTCCAACAGGAATGGATTAAGGCAGTGCAATTTGCACAGAACCGGACATGTGCATTCCCCAAATATTATTCTCACCCGTAACGTCAACTTTTATACTTTTTTCGTTGTCATTTTTTTCAACGATTTCACCACTGACTGTCATGGTCATGCCTGGAACATTCGGCGCTCCCAACTTAACCTTTAATGCCTTCATGACTGCCTCAGGACCGGACCAATCGGTGACGAAACGGGCCATTAACGCCTGACTGGTTAATATATTCATAAAAACATCCGGCAAGCCCATGCTCTGAGCAACCGTTTTATCATGATGACAGGGCTCAAAATCTCGCGTCGCCAATGCCGCGCATGAAATAAGCGATGCGGTTATGGGTATGTCTAAATCAGGAATTTTATCGCCAATACTAACATCGGTATAGTTAAGTGTTTTCATTACGCTGTTTCTCCTTAGCTTAGCCGTTAGTTATTGACAGGATAAAATTGAGGCAATATCGTTTTTTCATCAACTCGCTCGACCTTACCTTTCAACTTCATGCCAATTTCAACATCTTTTACGTCACAACCGACAACATTCGCAATAATGCGAGTGCCCTCTGCCAAACTAATTACTCCTACTAATAAAGGGTATTGGTAACCAGGGAATTTAGGATGATGCATTTCAACGAAGCTAAACAATTCACCGTCTAATGACGACTCTATCGTATCCCATTCAGTTGATTGGCAGACTCCACACATGGGTCTAGGCGGATGTCGTAAGGCACCACATGATGCGCAGCGCTGTATCAATATCTTCCCTTCATCGCAAGCGTCCCACCACCATTTATTATCTTGTCCTCGTGGCGCAGCCACTCTAGTAGGAATTTCTAACGTATCGCTGTTAGTAGGTGCAGCCTCTTCTTGTTCTGGCGGAATAAACTTGAACACTCTGAATCGTTGAGTGCCCAACAAAACGTCATCTTGATTGGTAAACTTGGCATAGGTTTCAAAAAAATAGCCAACACCTCTAGCCGTTGTTTTTTGTTCTGAAATCGACTCAATGACACTTTCTTCAAAAATAGCGTCGCCGACTTTAGCCTCAGCAAAATATTCTTGATCGACATTAGTGCCTAAAGAACCACTAAAACCATGGCTATCAAAGAACTTAACCATCTCAACTTGACCGTCCGTCGGACGGCCCTCGCTAGCGACTTTATAGCCCTCTTGAGTCCAGGCATACATCATGGCTGGCGGCGCAATTAAATGGCCACGGGTACTTTTTTCAGCCCAATCTTGATCAACATAGGCGGGATTTTTTTCACCCATCACTTCGCACCATTGGCGTATCATGGCTGAATTAACATCATCGTATCCGCGTCGTGGGCCCTTATAGATTGGCTTTCCAACAAAGGTATAGACTTTCTCTTCGAAGGCTTTCGTTTGTTCCGGCGTCATAGCTCAGATCCTAGTTATCTTTTTAAAAAAATATTTTCAATCACATAAAACTCAACAATAAGAAGCATAAACCAGCCGTAAGGGAAGTACCACCAAACTGAAAAAAGATTCAACTTGATAGTTAAATATGACTGCTACAGTAAGGAAAACATTAACTTATGGCGCTTTTTGCAAGCCAGAAACAGGTTTCGAATCACGATAAATAATAAGGTTTAAAAAAGCGCCTAAAAGTTAAACGCAGCAAAATCAATTGCTGTAGCTAGATTAATTTTTGTTGTTATTTACCATCCTGAAAGACTAAGAAAAGCACTTATTAATTGGTATATGCTTTTAGTTTATCAGCACCATAAAACATCTCAATTGACTCACTAAAGTCGGCACCTTTTTGATTACCGGCACCCCCACAAACACCCAAGATCTGTCCAGTCGTCCACTTACCCATATCAGAGGCAAAATAAAGCACCCCATCAGCAATTTCTTCGGGCGTGCCGGCACGGCTCAAATCAGATTCTTCTATATAATTGTCTTGCATGCTTTGTGGCAGCGATGCAGCAACAATTTCAGTTGGCACCATACCAGGACGAATACAATTAACTCGAATGCCGAAAGGCCCTAATTCCAAGGCCGCATTTTTAACCAACATTTCGGCACCCGCCTTGCTGACGCTATACGGGCCCATAAACTTACTCGGCGCCGCACCCTCTATGGAGGAAATAGAAATAATACTGCCGCCATTGGCTTTCATTTTAATCGCCGCGTGTTTAATGCTCAGCAAATTGCCAATAATGTTTAAATCTAACAGGCTGCTCCAGGCTGCAACATCAGCATCAATCACGGCATTCGGTAATCCTGTCCCAGCATTTGAAACCATTACATCGAGCTGACCTTGATTATTGCATGCCGCTGCAACAGCGGCTTCAACCTGCTCCTCAACTGTCACATCACAGGTTTTAAAGCGTACTTCGCCGTCATGGCCTAAGGCTGACAGCTTATCCGCAGCTGCCTGCAAAACGTCTTCGCGACGACCAACAATCATAACGCTAGCAGCATCTTGCTCTAAAAATCGTTGCGCCACGCCTAACCCCAGACCTGTCCCGCCGCCGGTGACTATGGTGTATTTACCACTTAATAAACCCATTGACTCTTCCTCGATTATGCTTAGCGTTAACAAACAGCCGGTTAATTAAAACTCTATGCGAGTCTATGCTGACAAGTGACTATTGTCCTCGTTTTTTAACAGTGATTTGGTTAAAGATTTATAAGATTGACAAAAAAAGGGCTTAAAGCATAATTAACTAATCAAATATCACGGTTTTATTGCCATCAACTATGACCCTGTCTTCAAGATGATAACGCAAGCCCTGGGCTAATACGCGGGCCTCAACATCTTTACCTAAGCGCACCATATCGTCGCGGTCATGCTTATGACCAACGCGAGCAACATCTTGCTCAAGAATGGGACCTTCATCAAGGTCATCAGTCACATAGTGGCAGGTAGCGCCAATTAATTTCACACCTCGCTCAAAAGCCTTTTGATAAGGATTTGCGCCAATGAATGACGGTAAAAAACTGTGATGAATATTGATCACTTGTCGCGGGTACCGGGCACAAAGATCGGGCGGTAAAATCTGCATATAACGGGCTAAAACAATCGTATCAGCTTGGTAGCGTTGTATTAGCCGATCTATTTCTGCAAACCCAGCGACTTTAGCCTCTGGCTCTTTTGCCATCGGTATATAATGGAAGGGAATGTCGTGCCACTCAACCATACTGCGCAAATTTTCGTGGTTTGATATCACGCAGGGGACATCACAGTACAGATCACCACTGCGCCAGCGATACAATAAATCGGCCAAGCAATGGGAGGCATGGCTTGCCAGCAAAACAACTTGGCGACGTTGATTGGAATCACGCAAGTACCATGACATTTGATGTGCAGCAGCAATAACTTGAAATTGTTGTTTGAAGGCGTCAAAACTGACCGATAATGACTGGGCACTAATCTCATTTCGCATGAAAAATTGACCTGAGACAGGGTCAGTATGGTAGTTCGCTTCGAGTAATGAACCCCCTTGTTCAGCGATAAAGGCACTCACCTTAGCCACTATGCCCACTTGATCAGGACAGGCAATCACTAAGCGGTAACTGTGTTCCACAACGCTACTCCTCGCAAACTCAATCTGTTTGTTTTTTGAACTATATCAGTATTTTTGGCCAGCTCATAGTCCTATTTGGCCAAGCAATTAGCGGTGCTTTAACCGCCAGCACTGATGTGCAGGTCGGCCACGATCAAAATCAGGGTCTAAGGTGGCCCGTGTTAAATCTTTAACCGCGAATTGACGAGTCAATTCAGCCGCAAACTTAAAGCCTCGTTTATTAGTTGAGAAGTATAGACTACCCTCTGCCGTTAGGCGACGCATCGTCAAGCTAATCAAATCGATATGATCCCGACTAATATCCAACGTGTGCTCCATTCGCTTAGAATTAGAGAAGCTAGGAGGATCAAGCAAGATGCAATCAAAGTGCTCATCGGCTGTTTTTAACCACTCGCTGCAATCGGCTCTGATTAATTGATGCCGCTCAGCGTCAATCTCATTGAGTTGAAAATTATGCCGCGTCCAGTTCAAATAATTATTCGACATATCAATACTGAGACTATGACTGGCTCCGGCTTTCGCCGCATAGACCGAAGCAGAACCGGTATAACTGAACAAGTTTAAAAAGCGCTTACCCCTAACCTCCTTGGCTATTAATGAACGAACTGGACGATGATCTAAAAATAAGCCGCTATCTAAATAGCTCTGTAAATTTATCTTAAATGCGTGACCCTGCTCTAACACGACCAAGGCTTGATCTGAGGCATTGGTCTTTTCATACTGACTTTTACCGCGCTGACGTTCTCGTCGCTTAAAGTAGATTTTCTCAAGAGGACATTCAAACACCGCCGAAACAGCGGCGATGGCATCTTTGACGCGTTGACGCGCCAAACCGGCATCAATCGTTGCTGGCGGTGCATATTCCTGTAAATGTATATGCAATTCAGGTTGCACCAATGGTATTCGTCTAGGCAAAGGTGTTGGGATATTTTTATAGGGGCTCGCCCCGCTATTTTTTACCGGATAAGCACCGCTGCCATGATCGGACTCTTGGGCTAATTTTTCAACGGCAAAATAACAATCAATTGCCATCGCGTACTCTGGCAGATCGGCATCATAAACGCGATAGCAGGCGTTTGATTGCTTCTTTAACCAAGGCTTTAAGCGTCGTCGGTTTTTTTTCAAGCGATTCGCCAACATGGCAGCGTTATCACTTAAATCATCAATTGATAAAACTTTTTTCCCTCTATCTGTCAGATCAACCGCAATGCTTTTTTCATCGACACGATAACGCTGTAGCTGGCATTCAATTGCACCATTGTAAAGCCTGTGCTGCCGCCAACTGCGCAACCCCGTTTGCCAACCTAAATCTTTATTACCGGTGAAGACACAAGCCTGCCAACCCATGCAAGAATGCTTAAGCAAGCGACCTAGCTGCTGATAAATAGGGATTAATTCATCAACTTCACCTAAACGCTCGCCATAGGGTGGATTCGCCACTAACAGACCAGGCTCAATATCATTCGGCAACGATAGGCGGTCGATCGCCATCACCTTAACGGTTATACAATCTGACAAACCCGCTAATGCAATATTGTCATTTGCCAGCGCAACAATCCGTGGGTCTATATCGAAACCAAGCAGCGTATTCGTCAGTTGATTACAAGCTTGTTCCGCCGCAAGTGCTTGTAGCTTTATGGTCTGTTGCCAAACCGTATCATCAAAAGTAAAGAGCTGAGTTAAACACCAATGACCATTGCCCACCAAACCACGTGTACGCAAAAAGGTCGGCGGGATATTAGCCGCAATAAGTGCAGCCTCAATTAATAGCGTACCGGAGCCGCACATAGGGTCGACAAGACTACCACCCGATTCTGCAATCGCCGGCCAATCACTTTGCAGTAAAATCGCCGCGGCTAAATTTTCTTTTAAAGGTGCCGCACCCCCTCGACCTCTGTAGCCTCGCTGATGCAAGCTTTCGCCTACCAAATCGAGGGCCAATGTAAAGCGGCCATTGAACAAACGAGCATAAACCAAAATATCAGGTCGCTGCTCATCAATGACTAGACGCTGATTGGTGCTGCTTAAAAAGCTATCATTGATGGCATCTTTAACGCGCTTTGCGCCAAATCGAGCATCTCGAATATCCGCCGACGTCCCATTAAAATCAACTAATAATGTTTTATCGGCGGTAAAATAACTGCTCCAAGATAAGGCATTGACACTGTCGTAGAGTGTTTGTTCAGAATCAATTCGATTACGCAGCAATAACAGCGCAACACGATTTGCTAAACGCGACCATAAACAGACCTGATAAGCCGCGGCGAGGTCAGCTTCAAAATAACAAGCCGCAACTGACTCCTGTACACTGACTGCTCCCAGTCGAGCCAACTCTAAACCTAACTGATGCTCTAAGCCTTTTGGACAAGTAGCGATGTATGGCTGAAAAGATGTACTCACTTCCCTTTCCTGACGAGCCAATCGAATAGCCTTAGCTGAGTCGCGCACAATTCTAGGGCCTTGATATATCAAGCCACTATATATCTGCACTAAGTCTGCACCTGCTGCAATTTTAGCTGCCGCTTGCTCGCCTGAATGAATGCCGCCAACACCAATAATCGCTATTTGACCATCGATATGATCTGCTAGCTTTGCAACCACTTCCGTCGAGCGCTCAAATAACACCTGGCCGCTTAAGCCGCCGGCTTGCTGCCCGTGCCGATGGTCTTCAACTAATCGCTTATCCGTAGTGGTATTGGTCGCAATAATGCCATCGATACCCTGCTCTATCAGTCGATCAGCGACGCTAAGAAGGTCAGCCTCCGCCATATCAGGCGCAATTTTAACCAATAGCGGGACACTTTTACCCTCACGTTCTGCAAACTCAGTACGAGCCTGTGCCACTTTCGCTAGCAACGCCGCTAACTCATCGCCAAACTGTAGGTCGCGTAAACCCGGTGTATTGGGTGATGACAAGTTAATCGTAATATAGTCTGCTAAAGGCGCCGCGGCAGCGATACATTGCAAGTAATCATTCACCGCATCTGCTGACGAGGTTAATTTATTTTTGCCGATATTAATTCCCAGAGGACAGTCAATTCCTGATTGACGCACGTGCTTAACACGATTGATTAGGGCGTCTAAACCGCTATTATTAAAGCCCATACGATTAATTATCGCTTGATGTTCAGACAATCGAAACATACGTGGCTTAGGGTTACCCGCCTGCGGCTTAGGGGTGACGGTACCAATTTCTAAAAATCCAAAACCCAGGGACGCCAAGCCGCGAATAGCGGCGCCATTTTTATCTAATCCTGCAGATAAACCAACGCGGTTAGGAAACTGAAGACCGAGTATTTCTAAGGGGTCTTCAACTCTGCCAGGCATCAGCCTATCGGCTAGGCCACTATTACCAGCTAAGCGCAAGCTACTCATCGTTAAATCGTGAGCCCGTTCGGGATCGAGAGAAAACAATAATGGTCGGATCAACTTATACATAGGCGCTAAAAAATACGATTATCAGTTAATATTCTGATTAGTTTACCATGGCTTATGACGCTAAGCAGTTGTCATCTGTGTTAAATAAGGCCGACTCATCGTTGATCACCCCAAAAAATAAAAGAGCTGCGTATCAGAATAACTCTTTTTAGCTAGGGTCCAGCTTGCATAGCTAGCCATTCGGCTCTGTGATAAAGACTGACCATCGCTACGCATCTTCAGAGCAACATATAAGGCGTCACTTCTTTGCCTGCAAAAAAGGGAAAACCAATAAAAAAGGTTTTTTTCCCTAAACACCACAATTACTTTCAACTAACTGATTCAAAAGCTTTATAATAATTGAAATAACGATCTCGCTTTGCCCTATCTCGCTGTCAATCCTAGCAAGAGCATGGCAAGCTGTAATTAATTAATAAACCAGCCATAACGCTTCGAGATAAAAGTTACTATGAAAAAAAGTAGTTCAGCAACACCAGCAAGTAAACAGCCGGCCATTCAGGAAGAGCTAGGTGTCAAATTAATGACCGCCAAGCACCCAGTAATCAAGAAGCTTAAAAAAGAACACCCTACCTCTATTCATGGCGATAAATTTTGGAGTTCCAGTTATTTGCTAATGGATTATTTGAATGATAATCCTCCCAAGAAGAACACGAACATCCTCGAAATCGGCTGTGGCTGGGGGCTAACAGCGATCTATTGCAGCAAACGATTTAAATGCGATGTTACAGGTGTTGATGCTGATCCCGATGTATTCCCATACTTACAAGCTCATGCGGGTTTAAATGAAGTTTACATCAAACCACTGGTTAAAACATTTGATCAACTGGATGTGGAAACATTATCTGAATATGATCTTATTATTGGCGGTGATATTTGCTTTTGGGATAGTCTGAATGACACTTTATTTGATTTATTCAAACGCGCCAAAAAAGCCGGTGTTAACAAGGCAATTATTGCTGATCCTCAACGACAGCCATTTGTTGATCTCTGCGCGAGACTGGACGACAATTTCAGCCACGAGGTGTGGGATTGGGAATTACCAGAGCCTACGCCAGCTAACGGCGATATTTTGATTGTCGACTTTGACAAAAGCTAAACACAATTGCTTCAATCAAAAAATGATGACTTACCATGATCAAAGTTAACCGTAAAACTGTCGGTGAAGATACCATCACCACCCTTATCCTATCGCCCGATAGGTCGCTAGATTGGGACGGCAATAAACGCGTTATTTGGTCATTAGGCAGCATATGTATTGGTATCGCCATGGGCTTTACCATTATTGCTGGAGCCTGGGTAATGCTACCATTCGCTGGTCTTGAAGTGTTAATCCTTAGCCTTGCGCTATACTACGTGTCTTGGAAGCTTAGCTACCGGCATATCTTAACCCTCAATAACAAGCAACTGATTATTGAAAAAGGTGTTTACCGGCCTAAGGGGAAATGGGTGTGGGAAAAACAAACCACGCGGTTAGTGACAACAACCGCTAAACATGACTGGGAAGCACATAGATTAACACTTATCAACAACAACGAAAAAGTCAATATTGGCGATTTCCTCAGCCAGAGTGACAGCAATGAATTGATTACCTTTATGAAAGGCGAGATATTGGTTACTCAGTCTTTTTAATCAGCTTCGATCACTTGCCGCAACCAAAGCCAACATTGCTCTCTATGGACACACTTGCATTGGATAATCAAATGTGAATTTATTGTTACTCGATTCATCAGAACTATCAGCTGACAACAGCACAACATTGAGCGGAAGAAGAGCCGAACATATCTGCCATATCTTAAATGCCCAAGTGGGCAACTCATTAAGCGCAGGCATTATTAATGGTCAGTATGGAAACGCAGAGATTACTCATATTAATACTGCAAAAACAAAAGTCAGCTTGCTCTTTACACCCAATCAAAACAAGCCACAGCAACTGAGTCCCGCCACACTTCCCATCACCGTGATCATTGCCCTGCCACGGCCGAAAGTCGCCAAGCGACTAATTGCAGTCTGCGCAGAATGTGGAGTAAAAGAACTGCATTTCATTAATAGCTTTCGTGTAGAAAAAAGCTTCTGGCAGAGCCCACAGTTGAACGCTGAAAACATCCATGAACAATTACTGCTCGGTCTAGAACAAAGCAAGGATACCACCCTGCCGGTTGTCAGCCTGCACTCAAAGTTTAAACCGTTTGTTGAAGACAAATTGACTGCTATTCGCGGCAATAAAGACTGCTTTGTTGCACACCCCTACAATGCCGACCTAACGCTAAATCATCTAAACGATCGATCCACAATTGGGACGTCTGGTCACGTCGTCATTATTGGACCCGAGGGAGGATTTATCCCTTATGAAGTGGCTTTATTGCAAAAAAATACCTGCCAAACACTGTCAATAGGCCCGCGTATATACCGGGTAGAAACGGTTGTACCCATGTTGCTCGCTCTTTTAGGAAACCGCGCCATTAGCTAGCATTTAAAATAGTTAAAAGCTTAATTAAGTAAAGCCTTGATTGTGCGAACCTAGGATTGATATGCCAAACCTAGCCCCCCAAGCCCGCAGTAACCATTAGGGTTTT
>DDDX01000050.1:622-932 GCA_002339085.1 Cellvibrionales bacterium UBA1969 | reverse complement strand
CCCGCAGTAACCATTAGGGTTTTTCGACAAATATTGCTGATGGTAGCTTTCAGCAAAATAAAATATCGGCGCTGGTATAATTTCAGTCGTAATCTGAGCAAACCCAGCAGCGGTTAATTGCTGCTGAAAATTGGATTGGGATAACAACGCATCTGCTTGCTGGCCATCATAGGTATAAATGCCTGAACGGTACTGCGTACCCCTGTCGTTACCTTGGCGCATACCTTGAGTCGGATTATGGCTCTCCCAAAATACGGCCAACAACTGCTGGTAGCTGAGTTGACCAGGATCAAAGATAATGGCAACCACC
>DDDX01000050.1:0-209 GCA_002339085.1 Cellvibrionales bacterium UBA1969 | reverse complement strand
TAAATAAACGCCAGATAATTCCCAAAACTTTCGCTCAGCGCCCCAAAAACATCCCAAGCCAAACATCGCCTGCTGATAGCCCTCTGGCCTATCAAGCTGGCCATTACTGTCTAACATCGGATGATGATTAACATAATGCTGCTCTGGAACAGCCATACGCTGGATCCTGCCCGGCAAAGAATCCGCAGGGGCCACTAACACACTTTTAT
>DDDX01000070.1:7715-8035 GCA_002339085.1 Cellvibrionales bacterium UBA1969 | reverse complement strand
ACATCAGAAGCTTTTTCACCAAAAATTGCACGCAGTAGTTTTTCTTCAGGCGTTAACTGCGTTTCACCTTTAGGCGTCACCTTACCAACTAAGATATCACCCGCGCCAACTTCGGCACCAATGTAAACGACGCCAGACTCATCGAGCTTATTCAGCGCCGACTCACCAACATTAGGAATATCAGAGGTGATCTCTTCAGAGCCTAACTTAGTGTCCCTAGCGATACAGGTTAATTCTTGAATATGGATGGTAGTGAAACGATCTTCACGAACTACACGCTCAGAAACGAGGATCGAATCCTCAAAGTTATAACCATTCCA
>DDDX01000070.1:7008-7378 GCA_002339085.1 Cellvibrionales bacterium UBA1969 | reverse complement strand
CATAAAAGCGATACGCATATTTTGACCTAGCGCTAACTCACCCATATCAACTGAAGGTCCGTCTGCGAGAATATCACCGCGTACAACCACGTCACCTTGCTTAACCACTGGACGCTGGTTAATGCAGGTATTTTGGTTAGAGCGGGTGTACTTGGTCAGATTATAGATATCAACGCCCGCCTCACCGGTAGCAATCTCACCAGGGTTAACTCTAACGACGACTCGACTCGCATCAACACTCTCAATCACACCGCCACGAAGCGCAACTTCACAAACTCCTGAATCGGCCGCTACTTTTCGCTCAATGCCGGTGCCGACTAAAGGCTTCTCTGCTTTTAGGGTCGGTACTGCTTGACGCTGCATATTGGAA
>DDDX01000070.1:1910-6693 GCA_002339085.1 Cellvibrionales bacterium UBA1969 | reverse complement strand
GCATATTGGAACCCATTAACGCTCGGTTCGCATCATCGTGCTCCAAGAAAGGAATTAACGAAGCCGCTACAGAAACCACTTGGCGAGGCGAAACGTCCATATAGTGAACCCGCTCTGGCGGCATCACAGTAAATTCATTTAAATGACGAACTGCAACTAAATCTTCGGTCAAGGTATCATTTTCATCAAGCTCGGCAGAAACCTGCGCAATGACGAACTCGGCCTCATTAATCGCTGATAAGTACTCGATCTCGTTCGTTAACTTACCATCAATCACTTTTCGGTATGGGCTCTCTAAGAACCCATACTCATTGGTACGGGCAAATGTTGATAATGAATTGATCAAACCAATGTTCGGGCCCTCTGGCGTCTCAATGGGACAAACACGACCATAGTGAGTAGGGTGAACGTCGCGCACTTCAAAGCCAGCACGCTCACGGGTTAGACCGCCCGGCCCTAAGGCTGAGACACGACGCTTATGCGTCACTTCAGACAGAGGATTATTTTGATCCATAAACTGCGATAGCTGACTCGAACCAAAAAACTCTTTCACTGCAGCAGCAACCGGCTTCGCATTGATCAAATCTTGTGGCATTAAACCTTCCGATTCTGCAACACTCAAACGCTCTTTAACTGCTCGTTCAACGCGCACTAAGCCCACACGGAATTGGTTTTCTGCCATCTCGCCAACTGAACGAATACGACGATTGCCTAAGTGATCGATATCATCGACCACACCTTGACCGTTACGAATAGCCACTAAAGTTTTTAAAACATCGACAATATCATCATTGGACAATATGCCTTCACCCACTATGGCTTCGCGACCTAGGCGACGATTAAACTTCATCCGTCCAACACCCGATAAGTCATAACGCTCTGGCGAGAAAAATAAATTAGCGAATAAGTTTTCCGCTGATTCTTTTGTTGGCGGCTCACCAGGGCGCATCATACGGTAAATTTCTACCAATGCTTCTAGCTGCGTGCGTGTAATGTCACCACATAATGTGTCAGAAATAAATGAACCGCAATCGAGTTCATTTGTGTAAAGTGTTTCAAATTCGGTAATGCCTAGCTCTTCTAACTGAGTCAGTACTTCTTCAGTGACTTCAGTATTACAATCGATAACCACTTCGCCGGTATCTTTACTGACAAGATCTTTCGCAAGTACTCGACCATAGAGATACTCGGTCGGGCAAAGTAATTTATCAATTTTTAGTTCTTCTAGCTTACGTATGTGGCGGACCGTAATACGTCGACCCTGCTCAACAACAACCTTGCCTTTTTTATCTTTAATATCAAAAGCGGCAATTTCACCACGTAAACGCTCAGGCACCAAAGCCATTGAATAACCACCCTTACCACTTTCGAAGGTATTGGTATCAAAGAACATCTCTAGCATTTCTTCAGAGCTAAAACCTAAGGCTCGTAATAAGACAGTCGCGGGTAATTTACGGCGACGGTCAATTCGAACAAAAACGAGATCTTTAGGGTCAAATTCAAAATCTAACCATGAACCACGGTAAGGAATAACGCGCGCTGAATAGAGCAACTTTCCGGACGAGTGAGTCTTGCCTTTATCGTGATCAAAAAACACGCCTGGCGATCGATGCAATTGCGATACGATGACACGCTCGGTACCATTAACCACAAATGTACCGTTATCGGTCATCAGGGGAATCTCACCCATATAGACTTCTTGCTCTTTAATATCTTTAATCGTTTTAGTAGAAGACTCTTTATCGTAAACAATTAAACGAACCTTAACCCGCAGCGGCGCTGCATAAGTAATACCGCGCGATTGACATTCTTTCACGTCAAACACTGGCTCACCCAGTTTATAGTCGACATATTCTAATGCAGCATTACCCGAGTAGCTAATAATCGGAAAAACCGACTTAAAAGCCGCGTGCAAACCGACTTCATTGCGGTTAGCTGGCTCAACGCCCTCTTGAGTAAACTTGCGGTATGAATCTAACTGAATCGCTAACAGGAAAGGTTCTTCCATAGTATGCGGTAACTTACTAAAACTTTTACGAATTCGCTTTCTTTCTGTGTACGAATAATACATTGGCACTCCTAAGCTCATTTCCGAGAGAAAATGGTCTAATGTAAAACCAAGCCGAGGTTATCGACCCAGTCGCAATCTATTAGTTAGATCAGTAATCGCTATCCACTAATAGGCATCCATGCTAAATAATTGAGCAAAATCTTGCATAAAGCGTAGTGATTTTATTAGTTATTCTGTTGCAAAAAAATATCACAACTCGTTAAAACAACTAATAAAAGCACTTCAATCTGTGCGTTAGAAAACCCTTTCTAAGCCACTTAAGGCACTAACACTTCTTACTAGCCAGCAAGGAAGTTACCACCGACAGCATCAAGCCATCGGTGGCGCATTTATTTGCGCTGAGTAAACAACACGCACAGTTAAACAATTACTTAATTTCTGCTGTTGCGCCCGCCTCTTCAAGTGTTTTAACCGCTTCTTCAGCATCTGCTTTTGGTGCAGCTTCTTTCACTGTTGCAGGTGCTCCATCAACCATTGCCTTCGCTTCTTTTAGGCCTAAACCTGTAATACCTCGAACCGCTTTGATGACGTTGACTTTCTTATCGCCAACTGCTGTCAATACTACATCAAATTCAGTTTTCTCTTCAGCTGCAGCGCCAGCGTCGCCGCCAGCAGCAGGAGCAGCAACAGCAACCGCTGCTTGAGCAGATACACCAAACTTCTCTTCCATTGCGCTTACAAGTTCAACCACGTCCATAACGCTCATTTCTGCAATCGCGTCAAGAATTTCGTCTTTAGATAGAGCCATGACTCACATCTCCTAAATAAATTAAATGAAAAACAACAAAGCGAACTTTTAATTAAGCCGCTTCAGCTTCTTTTTTGTCTTTTACCGCCGCAACAACACGGGTTACTGATGAGGGAACCTCATTGAAAGTACGAACCAATTTAGTTACCGGTGCGATCATACAAGCCGCCAACAATGACAAAGCTTGATCTCGCGTTGGCAACTTAGCAAGCACATCAATTTTTCCTGCATCGAGCATTTCACCGCCGACCGCCAAGGCTTTGATATCGAAAACGTCGTTATCTTTCGCAAAGTCTTTAAACAATCGTGCACAAGCGCCAGGATCTTCCATAGAAAAACCAAACAATGAAGGGCCAGATAACGAATCAATGACGCATTCATACTCTGTTCCTTCGAAGGCGCGTTTTGCTAAGGTATTACGCACGACGCGTAAATCGATATTAGCTTCTCGTGCTTTCGCCCGGAGTTCTGTCATGTCAGTTACATCAACGCCGCGCGCATCAGCAATGACCAAAGACAGGGCATCACTGGCGGTCTCGTTAACTTCTGCGACAATTTGTTTTTTGCCTTCGAGTCCTAATGCCACACTATTACTCCTGTGGATAGATTGGTTGATTAAATCGTCCAATCGTTTGAATTAAGCCGTTAACCGACCAGCGCTAAGCGCCGTTCATTAACAACCACCTAATTGGTGGGACGAAAATTTATCGCTCTCACCATCTGCGTAGGTCATTTTTTTAAATCACACGAGGCGAACAAAAAAAAGATTAAGCCTGATCTATACTTGCCAATATAATTGGGTCATAGATCACTAACACCTACGGTCTTTGACGGCCCAAGTCAACTAACAACTTGAAGCGCCTCAGAGTCTTGCTGGCATCTATACCAAAATTCTTTACTGTAATACCACTGTCATTAGTCGGATTTAACCGGCTAATGAATTATTCATCTAATGACGACGGATCGACGATTAAGCCCGGACCCATGGTGGTAGAAAGGCTAATCTTTTTAAGATAAACACCTTTCGCCGAAGCGGGCTTGGCTTTTCGCAAATCAGCCAATAATGCCTCAAGGTTTTCTTTAATCGCTTTAGGCTCAAAACCGACACGGCCAATAGCGCCGTGGATCACACCATTTTTATCCGTTCGGTAACGGACCTGACCGGCTTTCGCATTCTTAACAGCCGCGGCAACATCAGGGGTCACTGTGCCTGTTTTTGGGTTCGGCATTAGGCCGCGCGGCCCTAGAATTTGACCCAACTGGCCAACTACGCGCATCGCATCAGGCGAGGCAATGACCACATCAAAATCCATATTGCCTTTTTTAACTTCTTCCGCCAACTCATCCATCCCAACAATATCTGCACCAGCCTCGGTGGCGGCTTCAGCATTTGCACCACCAGTAAAGACCGCAACACGTACTTCTTTACCAGAACCATTCGGCAGGGTTGTCGCACCGCGAACCGCTTGGTCCGATTTGCGCGCATCAATGCCTAAATTAATTGCAACATCGATGGACTCTTTAAACTTAACGGTCGATAAGTCGTTTAACAATGTTGCCGCGTCATCGATTGAATATAATTTACCCGGCTCTACTTTGTCAGCTATTGCCTTAGCACGTTTTGTTAACTTAGTCATCGTCTTAACCCTCCACTTCAATGCCGGCAGATCGAGCACTGCCTGCAATGGTTCTAACCGCTGCGTCCATATCAGCAGCTGTTAAGTCAGCCATTTTAGTGGTGGCGATTTCTTCTAATTGCGCACGTGTTACCTTGCCTACTTTATTTACGTTAGGCTCACCACTGCCCTTCTGAATGCCTGCCGCTTTTCGCAGCAAAACAGATGCAGGAGGTGTCTTTTTAATAAACGTAAAACTACGGTCACTGTAAACAGTAATCACCACGGGGGTCGGCAAACCCGGCTCGAGGCTTTGCGTCTCAGCATTAAAGGCTTTACAGAATTCCA
>DDDX01000070.1:0-1592 GCA_002339085.1 Cellvibrionales bacterium UBA1969 | reverse complement strand
GGCTTTACAGAATTCCATAATGTTGACGCCGTGCTGACCCAACGCTGGACCAACAGGAGGACTGGGGTTTGCCTGACCGGCAGGCACTTGCAGCTTAATATAAGCTTCTACTTTCTTAGCCATGAGAGCGTTCTCCTTAATTGGGTACTAGCGCATTGATTGATAGCTCTAAACATCTGAACTATTACAATGCTCCCCGAAAAGCTACTTTTGCGATATACCGCTATAAAGAAGCCACTTATTCAATACTTTATCAGTATTGTTTTTACAACCGCCGCTAATACGCGGCTTTTCACAATCATTACGTAACCATTAGACAACTATGTTTTTTCTACCTGCCCAAACTCTAACTCAACCGGCGTTGAACGCCCAAAAATGAGTACCGAGACTTGAATTCGGCTCTTTTCATAATTCACTTCTTCAACCACGCCATTAAAGTCATTAAATGGCCCGTCGGTTACGCGCACCATCTCACCGGGTTCAAATAAGGTTTTCGGTTTAGGCGCATCACCGCTGTCTTCTATACGACGCAATATTGTATCGGCTTCTTTTTGTGTAATTGGGGCTGGTTTGTCAGCCTTACCACCAATAAAGCCCATCACTCTTGGCGTTTCTTTAACTAAATGCCAGCTATCGTCATTGAGATCCATTTCAACTAATACATAGCCTGGAAAAAATTTACGCTCACTTTTGCGCTTTTGGCCGGCGCGCATTTCAACCACTTCTTCGGTGGGAACAAGAACTTCACCAAACAACTCTTGCATACCCGCAAGTTTGATTCGCTCGCGCAAAGCGGTCTGAACTTTTTTCTCGTAGCCCGAAAACGCATGTACCACGTACCAACGCTTACTCATTCATCCACCTTTTAAGTTGCTATCAAACTATTGAAAAAATAAAATCAGCCAATGACTAACGACACTAACCAGCCGAGTAGGGTGTCGAGACCCCACAGCAATAATCCAGCAACAATCACAACCAAAGAAACAATCAGTGTTGTCTGCACGGTTTCTTGTCGAGTAGGCCAAACCACCTTACGGATTTCCGTTCGAGCACCCTTAAGCAGTAACCAAAATGCCTTACCCTGAACTGTCTGAAAAGCAATCAAAGCAGCCACGACAGAAGCCGCTAACAATCCCAGCACACGATAAAGTAACGACTCACCGCCAAAATAACTATTGCCGTAAACAGCCGCTATCACGATCGCAACTGATACTGCCCACAAGCCAATATTCAATGGCGGATTTGCTGTTTCTTTTACTTGGACGTTATTGTTCATTCAACCCTTTACAAATAAGCTGTTTGATTTGAAATTAGTCATCCACAATTAGGCTCAGATTAAGCAAGCGCGACTTAAAGCGTTCGCCACACCCAGACCTTATCAAAACCAACTCAGTCGCTAATTGACTCACAGCGACTCAGCGTCTATTAACTTGCCACCCAAACAACTTACATGAGTGGCAGGCCAGGAGGGAATCGAACCCCCAACCTACGGTTTTGGAGACCGTCGCTCTGCCAATTGAGCTACTGGCCTATCACAAAGAATCGCAATCCTTTAATCAAGGATCTTCGCTACAACGCCCGCACCTACCGTG
>DDDX01000058.1 GCA_002339085.1 Cellvibrionales bacterium UBA1969 | reverse complement strand
AGGTGTGGCTAATAGGGCAAATTTATTGCTTAGCTGAGCTGCCGTTTTAATGGCCGGCACCACGCCGACTATAGGCACGTTTATCTTCTCCCTTAATGAGGGCAGTACAACCGTGCTGGCGGTGTTACAGGCAATGACGACCAGAGCTGGCTTTATTAATTGGATCGCGGTTAATAGAAGGGCGCTGGCATTGGCTATTAACTGTTTTTCTGGTGTCTCGCCATAGGGGAATCCTTTGTTGTCACTCAGGTAGTGAATTTCTATATCTTCACAAGCGATCATAATTTCTTGACAAATACTTAATCCGCCCACGCCTGAGTCAAACACCAAAATACGCTGCAAGCCTGACTGTGTTAGATTTGATACAGTTAAGGCTAAGTCGAGTGGAGGCGAAGATGATTTATTAAGTTTTGCCAAGATGGCAATTCTCCTAATCCTCAAAAAAGAGGAGCTTATCTTATCACAGAGAAGTAATAGCTGTTATATAGTGGCTTAATTGTTTCAAAGCTACTTCATTAGCTAGGCATGCCAAGCTTGCTAAATAAAGAGGAATTTGGTTATTATTTCTGTGACTTAGTTATTCAATTTTCTCGATTCTTTTCCGTTATTATTACTGGCCAAGCGTTTTTTAGACGCTATTTTATACAGGTATTGTTATGCGAGTTATCACGGCTAATGTCAACGGCATTAGAGCCGCTCAACGTAAAGGCTTTTTTGAATGGTTAGGCACTCAGCATGCTGACGTGGTTTGTATTCAAGAAACAAAGGCGCATGAGTCTCAGCTCGATAAGCGCTTGTTCTATCCCGATGGTTATCATTGTTATTACTACGATGCTGAAAAAAAGGGTTATAGCGGCACTGCGCTTTATTGTCGGGAAAAGCCAAACAAAGTGACTCGAGGCTTAGGCTGGGAGCCTTGCGATTCTCAAGCACGCTATATACAAGCTGATTTTGATGGCATTAGTGTGGTGTCTATGTATGTTCCTTCAGGGTCTAGTAATGACGAGGCGCTTACTCGCAAGCTTTCTTTTCATGAGCAGATTATGCCGCACTTTAAATCTCTTCGTAGAAAGCGTCGTGAGTACGTTATTTGCGCCGATTGGAATACCTGCCATAAGCCAATTGACCTAAAGAACTGGAAACCGAACCAGAAAAATTCTGGTTTTCTACCTGAAGAGCGTGCTTGGCTTGATACCCTATTTGATGAGGTAGGTTACATCGATGGCTTCCGCCTATTAAATCAAGATGCCGATGAGTACACTTGGTGGTCGAATAGAGGTCAAGCCTATGCAAATAATGTTGGTTGGCGATTAGACTATCCAGTGATCACGCCTGGACTAAAATCTCGAGCTTCTGCTGTATCTGTTTTTCGTGATCAGCGTTTTTCTGATCATGCGCCGGTGATTATTGATTTTACCGATTAAAAATGTATTTTTCTTTCATCTATTAAGCCTAAATTTCTACCTCCTATACTAACAATATTTCCACATGATGGCATCAGTCATTGCCGACTGATTGAAAGGTCGGGATAATCGATCTCTATAATTTAAAAGTGAGTCTTTTTTATAAAATCGGAGTGTTTGCATGAAGTTATATGAAGAGCAAGAGCGTCAGCGACCCAGTGATTACTTTGCTGATTGGAAAGAGCGTGAAGCCCTTGCGGAAGGTATGATTCCACTGGTAGGCAAGCTCTATCGTAAAAATAATGTCAAGACCTATATTTATGGGCATCCTCTAGTCAATCGCTCGGTAATTGAGATTATGCAAGACCACCGCGCTGTCCGTCAGATAGAGGCCAGTGAATTATCTGAATTTGAAACATTTCCTGTTTTACGGGCACTTGCTGCGCATGATCTGGGTCATGCGCATATCGATATTGGTCGAATAGCGGCTCAGTATTTCTTCGAAGATGATGACAAAGACAGTACTAGTAAGAAAGCTTCTTTAGAGGATTATGTGGCTCAACAGGTCTCTGGTCTCATCGGACTTAAACAAAAACCCTTATCGGCACCTCAAGACGTAGTGTTATATGGCTTTGGTCGTATTGGCAGGTTAATGGCCAGATTACTGATAGAAAAAACTGGTGGTGGTGACAATCTTCGTCTTAGAGCCATTGTCGTTCGAAAAGGTGGCGACCAAGATCTCATCAAGAGAGCATCTTTATTGCAAAGAGATTCAGTGCATGGTGATTTTAACGGTACAGTTAGGGTTGATGAAGGACGGGGCGCTTTTATTGCAAATGGGAATGAGATTAAAGTGATTTATGCTGATGCGCCGGATAACATCGATTATACCGCTTACGGAATTAATAATGCTTTAATTGTTGATAACACTGGTATATGGCGTGATTTTGATGGGCTGGGTTTGCATTTAAAGTCAAAAGGAACGGCAAAGGTTATTTTAACTGCTCCAGGCAAGGGTGAAATGAAAAATATTGTTTCAGGCATTAACGATGACTGTTTTGACGATAAGGATACAATTATTTCGGCGGCGTCCTGTACTACCAATGCGATTGTGCCGCCATTAAAAGCTATCGATGACGAGTTTGGCGTTGAAAGCGGCCATGTTGAAACGGTTCATTCCTACACAAACGATCAAAACTTAATTGATAATTTTCATAAAGGCAATCGCCGCGGAAGAAGTGCACCATTAAATATGGTGTTGACTGAGACGGGTGCTGTAAAAGCGGTAGGTAAAGTACTGCCTAACTTGTTAGGTAAGTTAACGGGTAATGCGATCCGAGTGCCCACCCCTAATGTATCGATGGCAATATTAAACCTTCGTCTTAAGCGGTCAACCAACGTTGAAGAAATTAATGAATACATTCGTAAGGTGTCTGTCCACTCGCCACTTCGGAAGCAGATTGATTTCACTAATTCTGCGGAGGTAGTGTCATCAGATTTTGTTGGCTCTCGTCGTGCTTGTGTGTTTGATGCTCAGGCAACCATTGTTAATGAGAATAATGCAGTGCTTTATATCTGGTATGACAACGAATTTGGTTATACCTGCCAAGTCCATCGGGTGATGGAAAAGATGGCCGGAGTTAGTTACAACTTATATCCACCTAGTTAATTTCGGCTGGCAGCGCCCTAAAATAGGCCGATTTGGGCTTATCTAGATTATGCCTTTATTTGCTCTTTTGCTGGCCGCAAGCTCCATAGAGGTTTTTGCGGCTTGAAGACATCCTTTGTCGATGTTTTTTTTGTTAAAAGTGTTGAAAATGCCTGACAATCTTCATCTCTGCTAGATTCGTTAGCGGTTCAGCTCTATAATTCTGCGCGTATTTCCATTGTGGCTAAGTGGTTGGAAGTAAAACTAATCCAGCTTATCGGGCGTATCTAGTTAGGATACTCGGAAATACGTAACGCGCACTTCCATCAAGAGTTTTTCTGATTAGTCCAGCGCGCCATTTTGTCGGGAATCATTCTTATTTAGATGCTGTATTCTCCTATTAGCACGCCAAAGGCACTTTTATGATAAAGATTAATCGAGGCTTGGATCTACCCATTGAGGGCTCTCCTAGTCAATCGATCGTTCCCTGTGCGGATGTGCGCTCTGTTGCTGTCATTGGTTTTGATTTTATCGGCATGAAACCAACTATGCATGTTCAGCAAGGCGATAGGGTAAAGTTAGGACAAGTTCTTTTTGTTGATAAGAAGACTCCTGGCGTAAAATATACTGCACCTGCGGCAGGCGTGGTGTCGATGATTAATCGTGGCGATAAACGCGTACTACAATCAATCGTCATCGATGTTGATAATGAAGAGAGTGACAATATTCTCTCTTTCGCAACTTACCATGCTGAGCAGCTTAGTACTCTCGATCCATTGCTAGTTAGAGAGCAGTTGATTGATTCAGGCAGTTGGCCAGCATTTAGATCTCGACCGTTTAGCAAGGTTCCTGCTATAGATACAGTGCCTAATGCTATATTTGTCACAGCTATGGATACCAATCCTTTAGCTGCCGACCCCGCGCCAATCATTGCCGCTAATAGTCAGGCATTTGAAGCGGGATTAACGATATTAACTCGCCTTGGCGCTGAAACCGTTTTTTGTTGTGCTGAAGCGAGTTCTTCGGTTTCAGTGGGTAACTCAGGCGCTAAATTAGCCCTTTTTTCTGGCCCGCACCCTGCTGGTGTTGCCGGTACGCATATTCATCACCTTGCACCGGCTTCGATGACTAGAACCGCTTGGACTATTAATTATCAAGAGGTGATAGCGATAGGTAATTTATTTACCTCGGGCCAGCTTGATGTGACTCGTACCGTAGCGTTAGGTGGCCCGCTGGTTAGAGAGCCAGCATTAGTGACGACTCGTCTTGGCGCTTCACTTGATGAGCTGACAGCTGGTCGTCTTGAGGGTAACGACATTCGTATTATTTCGGGTTCCGTCTTCAACGGAAGAAAAGCCTCGGGGCCTTACAGTTATTTGGGTCGCTATCATTTGCAGATCTCTGTGTTAGAAGAGGGTCGTGACCGCGAGTTTATGTCCTATTTAAGGGCGGGCTTCAATAAACACTCGGTAACTGGCACGTTTATTTCTGCCTTCAAAGCCAGTCGCTTGTTTCCATTTACAACGACGACAAATGGCAGTGATAGGGCGATGGTGCCGATCGGTAGCTATGAGAAAGTGATGCCACTCGATATTTTGCCAACCCAGTTATTAAGGGCACTTATCGTCGGTGATTCAGTTTCAGCTCAACAGCTAGGCTGTCTAGAGTTAGATGAAGAAGATCTTGCATTGTGTACTTATGTTTGTCCAGGTAAGTATGAATATGGGACTATCCTCAGAGATAATCTTGAACGAATAGAGAAAGAGGGGTAATCGGGTGTCGTTAAGATCATTGCTCGATGATATAGAGCCGCATTTTGTTAAGGGCGGCAAGTATGAGAATTTTTACGCATTGTATGAGGCGGTTGATACGATTTTTTATCGTCCTTCCTCCGTGACTAAAAGTGCATCGCATGTGCGTGACGGTATCGATCTCAAGCGAATAATGATTACCGTTTGGATTGCCACTTTTCCTGCCATGTTTTACGGCATGTACAATGTGGGGCATCAAGCTAACGAAATCTTGGCCGCCGGAGAAATCATGGCAACTGAGGGTTGGCGACTGGCTATGGTCGGAATGCTCGTTGGCTTTGATCCCAGCAGCATTATTTCCTGCTTTGTTCATGGTGCCTTCTACTACTTGCCTATCTATATCACAACCTTTGTTGTAGGTGGTTTTTGGGAGATATTATTTGCTGCAAAGCGCGGCCATGAAATTAATGAAGGATTTTTTGTCACTTCAGTTTTGTTTTCTTTGACATGTCCCCCCGCTTTACCACTTTGGATGGTGGCATTAGGCATTAGTTTTGGCGTAGTTGTCGGTAAAGAGGTTTTTGGTGGCACGGGGAAAAATTTCTTGAACCCTGCTTTAACTGGACGAGCGTTTTTATATTTTGCTTATCCAGCCTTTATGTCAGGCGATGCAGTTTGGACGGCAGTCGATGGTTATTCTGGCGCAACCTCGCTATCTGTAGCGGCTTCTAGTGGTGTAGACGCCCTTAACCAACAAATTGGCTGGATGAATGCCTTTGTAGGTAATGTTCATGGCTCTGTCGGTGAAACGTCGGTTATAGCTATTGGCATTGGCATGCTTATTTTATTGGCAACCGGTGTTGCATCGTGGCGTATCATGCTGGGCACCTTTGTTGGTATGTTCGCTCTATCGAGCATGTTTAACTTGTTAGGCAGTGATAGCAATCCAATGTTTGCCTTGCCTTTCTATTGGCACCTAGTTATAGGTGGCTTTATGTTTGGCCTAGTTTTTATGACGACCGATCCCGTCTCGGCTGCAATGACCCATACTGGACGGTTTTGGTATGGCGTACTTATCGGTGTTATGACGGTGTTAATTCGCGTGGTTAATCCTGCTTTTCCAGAAGGTATCATGCTTGCTATTTTGTTTGCTAATTTATTTGCCCCATTGATCGATCATTTTGTGGTTCAGGCAAATGTTAAAAGGAGATTAGTTCGTGGCTAATCAAGATACCATTCAGAAAACTTTAACGGTGGCGTTGCTGCTTTGTTTTGTCTGCTCGATCATTGTCTCAGCAGCAGCGGTTCTACTCCGACCTATGC
>DDDX01000042.1 GCA_002339085.1 Cellvibrionales bacterium UBA1969 | reverse complement strand
GTTGAGCGCGCAAGCGTTCCCAGGGTTCAAATCCCTGCCTCTCCGCCATTTTACTTTTTATGCTCTCCAATAACTTCTAATAGCAACATCTTCAATTAATTTATTCATGAGGCCAAACTGGAAAACTAATGGCTGACTTACCCTTACGATTTGATCCTTTAAGCATCGATAAGCCCCACCTAATCACGCTTAGCTTTTCGCATTACTGTGAATTAGCTCGCTGGCCGATGGATATTAGCGGCATTGACTATACTGAAATCGCCTATGCGATTGGTTGTCATGGCGGGCCTATTAGCCAGCTCAGACAGAACAAGTCCCAGCTATCGACCAGCTCTTATCCGGGTGAAGAAACAGCCCAAGGTACCGAACGTCGTAAAACCGCTGTGCCTTTAGTTTACTTACCCGATGGCAACACGCTGAACGATTCATGGCAAATTCTGAATCATTACTGCCCTGCATTGACTTATGACTGGTGCAAAAAATTTGATCAGGTGTTAGGACCAGCAGTAAGGCGTGTGCTTTATCACGAGTTGTTATCGGGCCATAATCCCGATCTGGTCGACAGATTATTTGATGGCGCAACCGAGGCTGAAATGGCCATTATGGGGAATAGCAAAGTCCAGTTAGGCAACGTCATTAAATCCTTAATGGCCATCACCGATGAGACAAGCCAACGAGACCGTGCGACTATTGAATCATTTTTTGACGAATGTGATGCACTGTTTGGTTCTCACTCCGATCAAGACCCCTTCGCCTTAATGCCAACCGCCTGGTGGATCGCTATTAGCAGCTTAAGTGGTTTGGCATTATCGACACCCGAATACGGAGGCAAGGCGTGGACAGCCCCCTTACTTGAGGAACATTCTGCTCGGCACCAATCATGGGTGGGCAAAATGAGAGACACACTCACTGGTCAGCTCATTGTCGATTATTATCGAAACCATCGATAAGGGGTTAAAATCAAAGAAGAAAGTGCATTGCGATAGTCTGAAGGTCCTTTTAATTGCTTGTTTTTTGATCTAATCGCCCGTTTAGGCTATGATTAGACAATGGGCTATTTTCTATGGGCTTTCTCATGCTTTTCAACGATCGTTCATTATTTGCATCCTGCTTCGCGAAGATAGTGCCTGCCTTTGCACCAGTCTTGCTTGGCATTACATTGATGCTAAATGCGTTTCAAGCGATAGCTCAACCGATTGTTGAAATCGAGACCAATCTCGGAATGATCGAGATTACCCTTCATCCAGAGTCCGCCCCCGGCCATGTTGAAAACTTTTTAAACTATGTCAACGACGGCGACTATACCAACAGTTTTTTTCATCGCAGCGTGCCTGGCTTTATTATCCAGGTCGGTGGATTTGCATACTCCAATCAGCAGTTATCTAACGTACCCGCTGACCCACCGGTGACCAATGAATATAATTTGTCAAATCTGCGCGGCACAGTCGCCATGGCAAAATTAGGCAACGACCCTGACAGCGCGACCAATCAGTGGTTTATCAATCTAGCAGACAATGACGCCAATCTTGATAATCAAAACGGTGGTTTTACGGTCTTTGGTACTGTGACGAGCGGCATGGTTATTGCTGATACCATTGCTGATTTAGATATCATCAATGCTGGCAGCCAGTTTAATAACCTGCCAATCAGGAATGTTTCATCGCTGTCAAACCCCGTCGTGTGGGATGATCATTTAGTGTTAATTAATCAGGCAACAGAACTGGTCAACGTGCCGACGCTGCCAAGCCTTTTTAGCGTCTTATTAGTCGCCTTAGTCACCTGCATCGCCACGCGAAAAAAACCTGCCGTTAACGAAAGCTAAACACAGACAAGGACTGTTAAAGAAAAACCACACCCAAATTCATTAACAAGACCGATACGGTCAATAACACGCTTATAGTGTGCAATAGCTTAAAGCGCTGCTCCTGGCCATCATCTCGACTACGATTGGTCATTGGAATCAAGCTATAGGCAATTACCATAAGCACCGAACAGATAACGGCCACCACAGCAATGCTTGTCTGGCCATAGGCCAAGGCAAAAACGACATTGATTAAGCTAACGCTGCTAATAAGGATAAAAAACTTTGGAAAGACCGTCCGTAAAAAAGACCCCGCATCGTCAATCTCTAAGGTACGAAAAACGGTGGGCGCAATAATCGCTGTATGAAAAACAATAATACCAATCACTAAACCGCTGAGCAAAAACGTCAAATTTTCCATTCTTTATCATTTCCTATTATTAAGATAATTGTAATTAGCTAAACTTGAACCGACAGGTCGAATCAGTCAACAATGGCTGTTATTATCAATAGTCTATAATACAAATAACAGCTTTTGAACAATTGAGGTGAGCAATGAATATTTTAGTCGTCGGTGGCACAGGCATGGTAGGCGGTAATGCCGCACTTTATCTCAAACAGGCCGGTCATTCAGTAACTATCATGTCGCGTAATAGACCTACGGCTGAGACCTTAAGCGCGTTAGACTTTATTGAAACCAACTACATTGAAGATGATTGCAGTGACGGTCGCCTTGAGGGCTTTGACAGCTTAGTGTTTGCAGCAGCGGTTGATGTGCGTTACTTACCCTACGATGGCTCAGTGACACCCGAAGATTTCTATACCAAAGCCAATACCGAAGCAGTACCCCGCTTCTTTGCCGCCGCTAAGGCTGCTGGCATCAAGCGCTGCGTGTATATAGGTAGTTTCTACCCCACTGTTGCGCCGCACCGCATTAATGAATGCGCCTATGTACGCTCACGGCATCTAACCGACACGGCCGTTCTAGCCATGAGTGATGAACAATTTAATGTCTGTAGCTTAAATGCGCCCTTTATTTTAGGCCACTTACCAGGACTGGATATTCCACATTTGGGAGGTTTAGTTCAGTACGCTAAGGGTAATATTGACGGCGCGCCCATATTTTCACCCGTAGGCGGGACTAACCATATCAGCTCTGAGTCAGTGTCAGAGGCTATTTTAGGGGCCTTGCTTAGAGGTGAATCGGGCAAGCCTTATTTAATCGGCGATGAAAATTACAGCTGGAAGGACTATTTAGAAATATGGTTTGCTGCCGTAGGAAACCCAACGGATTTATCGGTTTTAGAGGATGACCACCCAATGCTGCCGAACGTGATTATGTTTGCAGGCCCTGGTGCCACAGTGAGTTACGAGCCTGACCCAAAAGAAACCGCTATATTAGGCTACGGTCGCAATCGCATAAAAGCGCTTATAGAAGAAATAGCCATATCTTACGGTGGCTAGATGGTAAAGAACGCAGGAAGGCGGCGGATTAACTAATCCGCCGGTTTGCTCGCCTCACAACGGCGGTTAACAGCAAGCCAATCAACAGTATGCCGCCAAGACCCATAGCAGGAACATTCTCTTCAGCTAATGCAATGCTTATTGATGCTCCCATGCCAGGGTGATACAGACAGTAATAATAAAGTGCTGGTGTCTGCTCTGTGACTACGATTTCCAACCGATTAGCGGATACAGTAACACCATCGGTATAACTGACCCCACCGTTGTGCGTGCCATCAGGCGTAGCGGTTAACAATAATGGATGCCCCGATGGGAAACCATCAAAAACATAAGTGTTGCCAGGCGTAAAGTTTAACTGATCTCTCAATACACCATCAATAAAATAAGCTCCGCCAGCTGCTGTCACAGAGTAGCTAATGACATTATCATAAGTCGGGGCAATGGTAATAGCCGCACCCATACCCGAGTGATTTTGACAATAATAGAACAAGTTTGGCGTATCTTCCGTAACGACAATAGTGATACTGTTCGAGGTGGTAGTGACATTATCTTGGTAGTTAACACCGCCTCCCCAACTGCCGTTATCGGTTGTCGATAAACGTAGCGGATGAAAACCAGGAAAACCAGTAAATACATAGGTGTTACCCACCGTCAATTGCAATTCTGCACGACTGACACCATCAATAAAGTAAGCACCTCCAGAGGCAGTCACATTATAGGAAATCGTCTCGGCTTGGCTTGATGCGGAAAAAACTAGAATGAAAGTAAAGCTAAAAAATATGCGTCTAATCGTAGAAGCTAGCATAGTAGGCCTTATTTATAGTTAAAAGGAGGCGTAATCGTTTTTTTATAATCTATTTTTACGGCGCTTCCCTCAGCCTAGATCAATGCACGAGTCCAACTTATCAGCTGATCAAAAAAAACACAAGGTCAGTTTTTAAGAAGAGAACGATCCCAGCAATAGCATGCCAATTTTCAATGACTTAAAAACTATTGCTCAGGCATAATGTAATTACGAATAATGCCCGCTGTCAAAATTTGAGGCAGAACTACGGGGGGAGTGTCAGGCGCATAATACACGTATAAAGGCACGCCATTACGATTGAACTCAGCTAAATATGCCGTAATCGCCGCATCACTGTTGGTCCAATCCCCTTTCATATATCGAACCGACTCGGTCTTAAACAGCTTTTTAACGGTATCAGTTGATAAAGCAATGCGCTCATTCAACTTACAGGTAATACACCAATCGGCGGTCATGTTAACAAAAACCGCTTCACCATTGGCAAGCGCTGTCGCTAATTGCTGAGCGTTATAAACTTCTTCCATCGAGTCATCGATAGACTGCTGTTGATCGCTGGCCGGCTTACCTTCTTCTTCATAGGCATTAGTTATATCAAGACCAGCAGCAACAATAGCTACGCCTATGGCTAAACCCATGCTCGATAGTAGCAATAAACCATGTATAAAACGCCTCGATGTTTCACGGGCAGATGATCGCTGCCTATGTCTAAGTAACCACAGCGTTACGGTTAGCATAATCAAGCCAACTAACAATAGCGCAACCGCATCGACATTGGTTTGACGGGAGAACACCCACAGCAGCCAAACAACGGTTAAGTAAATAGGAAACGCTAAAAACTCTTTAAAAGTCACCATCCATTGACCCGGTTGAGGCAATACCGAAGCTAAGCGTGGAATGAATGCTATCAACAAAAAAGGCAATGCCAAGCCAAAGCCCATTACCGCAAAGACCAGTAGCGCAACTAACGTGGACTGGCTCAGAGCAAATCCCATCGCGCTACCCATAAAGGGCGCCGTACAGGGTGTTGCCACGACCGTGGCTAATACACCAGTGAAAAATGAACCTCGCCAACTCTGCTTATTTTCTTCAGCAATCGACGAACCAAAATTTTGCAAAGAAGAGCCTAGTTCGATAAAGCCAGATAGCGATAAACCTAAAACAAATAATAGGTAAACTAAAAAGGCCACAAACCAAGGCGATTGTAGCTGAAAGCCCCAGCCAATTTGTTCGCCAAAAAATCGGAGGGCAAGCATTACCACTGCGATAAAAACAAAACTAATGATAACTCCTGCAGCATAGGCAAGCCCATGCTGCTGACGGATGATGGACGATTGCTGGCCCGATTCCACCAAGCTAAGAATCTTTAACGATAAAACCGGGAACACGCAAGGCATGGCATTTAAAATAATACCGCCCAGTAAGGCAAATACTAAGGCATATACAATATTATTTGATTCATTATCATATAAAGGATTAGCGCCATTAGATAAGTCACCCATAGCGTCTAAAAACGCTAACACCACGGAAGGTAATTCACCTTGGCGCGAAACAAATTCAACGGCTGTGGCAGCATCGCCCTTACTAGAGGACGGCAATGAAAGTACGACCGATAATAGAGAGGGTACATCTTTCAAATAGGGGTCGACTTTAGCGCGAATTAATAAGAAATCACCCACCACGCTAACCGCCGGACCCTCACTGTTGTCAATCACGTCGGCATGGCCCAAAAATATCTGCGGCGGCCGATCAATGACGGGTAAATCCTTTAGTGGCACACTAATCGTTAAAAAGTCATCGATACGATAACTTGTCTGCACGCTGTAAATCAGTGAGGGCAATAGCTGTGCCCGTTGAGCAAAGATTTTGTTTGCTTGCTCATTGCTGGAAGGTGGTTGATGATAAACCGGTAAGCGTAATTGCAAATCGGCAGTGCCAGGTATACAAATTTCTTTACACAGTAGCCATTGCACCTGTGCTTTTAATGTTATTTCAGTGGGCGATGAATCATTATTCTTAGACGAGGGAGGAATAGCTAGCTGACTAAATAGCCACGTTTCACCGTGGTAACCAAAGTTAGTTGCACCCTGATAATCGATACGCTCGGGTACTGGCCACTCAAGATCACCGGCACGAAAATCAGCCGGCAACTGCCAGTTTAACTGACTAGCAATGCCGGTATCACCTGGGTTCTTCCAATAGGTATGCCAGCCATCATCAGGTATAAGCTTTAAGGCGAGTCTGGCGCTCTGACCGGCCACTAGGTAGGGTCTTTCACTGACAAGACTAACACGCACGTGCGGCTGCTTAATCGACTCACTCTCGATCCATGCTTGCGAAGCAGGCACAAATGCTAATATAAAAACAGCACTAAGCAGACCCAAAATTAAGCCACGTTGAAAAATATACATACGAAACCTTGATAGAAAAGCTATTTATTCAATCACTTACATAAACTATAAGGCCTTACGGCCAATAACGATAGCTTCATAGACACATAAATATTGCCAATAGTGCCCTATTTTTGATGATAAATACTAATTTCATCTAGAAGCGAGATCCATTCAATAAGAAAATAGTCAAAAAGGCATCACTCAACCTCAATAGATTTATTTTTGATCAATTCTTAGGGTTTCTAGTGTAAATCTCTGTTCTGTCGTTGTTTTTTTGCCAGAAGATGCGCTTGCCTTTATATTTGTTATGGGTATTATTAGTCCAAGCGCAAAAATATGCCGTAAAATAATGAACATTGATTGAAGTTTAGAATCTCAAATGTTGCATCAATGCTAAAGTCTATTCGTAGATTTGAAATCCGTTTAAGAATTTAAGCCACAAAATGACCACTGTTAAGGAGAATCAGTAATGCAAGATAAAGTCTTAAGTAATCAAAAAGTCGGAATCGGTTCAGCGATAGAGACCAATAAAGTTCTTCGTAATACCTATTTGCTACTTTCCATGACCCTAATGTTCAGTGCAGTCTCAGCAGGCGTTTGCATGGCTATGAATATCGGTCATGGCACATCATTAATCATGTCATTAGCGGCACTGGGATTAATCTTCTTTGCTCTACCACGCACGCAAAACTCCAGCAACGGCATTTGGGTAGTGTTTGCCTTTACTGGCTTGATCGGCGGATCACTAGGCCCAATGCTTAACCATTACTTAGCAATGGCGAATGGTGCGCAACTCATTTCGCAAGCGCTTGGCGGCACTGCACTGGTGTTCTTTGGCTTATCCGGTTATGCGCTAACCACCAAGAAGGACTTTTCTTTCATGGGCGGCTTTTTAATGATTGGCTTATTGGTCGCCATCGTTGGTTCTATTGCCAATATATTCTTACAAATTCCCGCAATGTCCTTAGCTATTTCAGCCGGAATTGTATTAGTCATGTCAGGTCTTATCCTGTTTGATACCAGTCGAATCATAAACGGCGGCGAAACCAATTACATTCGTGCCACGGTGTCGTTGTATTTAAGCATTGTAAACTTATTTACTTCAATGTTGCATTTGTTAGGTGCTATGGACGACTAAAGCCACTAGCAATTGCCAAATAAAGAGCCTCGCCCAGCGGGGCTTTTTTTTGTCATTAGAGATGCATTATAGTGAGGTCAGATTAGATCAATTCAATTTTTAATCATACATTTTAGCCTCGAGCTGCCTGTGAACCAAATACCGATAGAACATCGCTTTGCAAAATACATACGCATCATCGGCAAAGGAAAGACCGGTCGACGCTCATTAACCGAAAACGAAGCTCAGGCCGCCTTGAGCCTCATACTAGCCGGTGATATCGAACAAGTGCAATTAGGCGCATTTTTAATGGTAGTTAAAGTTAAGGTAGAATCCGCGGAAGAAATTTCTGGATTTGTAATGGCCTGCAGAACGTCAATTAATAACGGCTAAAGAAAAGGCTAGGCAGCTATGGAACAACCGCAGCCCAACGATTAACTAGACTCGTTACTTTACAGACAAACATAACTTTCAATTATACTACTAGTGACTTTGATAACCATAAGGGTTATTCGACTGCCAGCGCCACGCATCTCTTATCATGGCCTCAAGATCTAGCTCAGCCTGCCAATTTAATGCTTGCTTAGCCAAAGAGGCATCGGCATAGCAAATAGCGGCATCGCCAGGACGACGACTCACTAGCTGATAAGGAATAGGTTGGCCACAGGCTTTCTCAAAAGCTGCCACCATGTCTAATACTGAATAGCCGATGCCCGTACCAAGATTATACGCAACAATACTAGGTTCAGTGATGAGCTTCTTCAAGGCCGCTAGGTGACCTTTAGCAAGGTCAACCACATGAATATAATCCCGCACGCCAGTGCCATCATGGGTGGGATAATCGCTGCCAAACACCGACAAAGAAGCCAATTTCTTCAAAGCCACCTGAGAAATATAAGGTACTAAGTTGTTCGGAATATCCTTAGGGTCTTCACCAATTAGACCACTTTCGTGAGCACCGACAGGGTTAAAATAACGCAACAAGACAACACTCCAGCGCGCATCAGCAGCGGCCAAATCACGCAGCATGTCTTCAATAAATAATTTACTTCGGCCATAGGGGTTGACCGCAGAAAGTGGGAACTGCTCAGTAATAGGTACTGACTGTGGGTCGCCATAAACAGTTGCCGAAGAACTAAAAACTAAGTTAAATACCTGATACTTTTGCATGGCCGCTAACAATACTTGGGTGCCATAAATATTATTATCGTAATATTTTAACGGTTCTTTAACCGACTCGCCAACCGCCTTTAATCCTGCAAAATGTATCACAGCGAAAAATTCATGCTCACTGAATAATTGATCAAGCTGAGCCTGATCACGGATATCCACCTGATGGAACTCGACCATGCGACCCGTAATCTGCTCTACTCGTTCTAAAGCCAAGGCATCGCTGTTGCTGAGATTATCAACGACAACGACTTCGTAGCCGGCTGATAATAATTCAACGCAACTGTGGCTACCGATATACCCCGCCCCACCTGTGACTAAAATTTTCTGCATTAGGAATTTCCTAAAATAGTGAGCACATAGCGTTAGCTAATTCAATAAATCTGAATATTCAAGTAACAACTTAGCACAGCAAAACTGTTCGTAAAAATATATTTAAGCTGGCTTAGCCTGCAAATCTTGTGGATATCTATTATGATAGTTGAAATCCTATCAAAGTTGGTGGTTTTTCAAAGTTGGCCGCAGGGCAATTTACAATTTTCTCATTAAAACAATTACTTATGAGCATACCTTCGATTGAATTTGACCCTGATAAGTACTCTCAGCAGTTGATTAAAAAAGTGGACTGGGTTGTTGACTTGCTGGCTGGACTGAACCCCCCGCAAGCCACCATTTTTGAATCACCGCCTATCCATTTTAGAATGCGAGCAGAATTTCGAATCTGGCATGACAAAAAAACTGTCGTGCCATACTGCTTCTATGCCATGTTTGAGAAAAACAACCCGAAGCAGCCTGTTAGAGTCAATCACTACCCAATTGGTTCGACGCGAATCACAAGTTTAATGCAGCCTTTGCTTGAAGCAATTAACGGATCCTCTAACTTAAGCCACAAACTATTCCAGATAGAATTTCTTAGCACTAGTATCGATGAATGCTTGGTGAGCTTAATCTATCACCGTCGACTAGACGATGAATGGTACCGCGAAGCATTGATCCTCGAGCAATCATTCAATATTCATGTTATTGGCCGTGCTCGCAAGCAACGCTTAGTGGTGTCACGCGATTACGTGCATGAATACTTACAAATCAACGGTAAAAATTTTCATTACTTGCAACAAGAAAACAGCTTCACGCAACCTAATGCAGCCATTAATCAACAAATGATTAGGTGGGTCTGCAATGCTATGGGATCAGAGCAAGACCGTGATCTGCTCGAGCTTTACTGTGGCAACGGTAACTTTACGATCCCACTAGCGGATTACTTTCGTCAGATCATTGCCACCGAGATGGCTAAATCCAGCATAAAAATGGCAAGCAAGAACTGTGAACTCAACCAAGTCGACAACATCAATTTTATTCGTCTTAGTGCCCAAGAAACGACCGCAGCGCTCAATCAAGAACGTGAATTTCGTCGTTTAGAGGGCATATCACTAGCAGACTATGACTTTTCAACGGTATTAGTCGACCCACCTAGAGCGGGCCTTGATCAATCTACCTTACAGCTAGTTGCAAAATTTGAAACTATCATTTATATCTCTTGTAACCCGCTCACACTGAAAGAGAACTTAGAAATTTTATCGCAATCACACAACATCGAAGATTTTGCCATCTTTGACCAGTTCCCCTATACCGAGCATTGCGAAAGCGGTGTAATATTAAAGAAACTGGCCTAATCCTTAATAGTCATCGACTAAGTGAGATAAATCAACATGAAGGACGCACGATTAACTGAATCTGAAATCCAGGCACAAGCAGCCCAACTAAGCGATTGGCAACTGACTGAAAGTGGCCTAGTTCGGCAATTTACATTTGCTGACTTTACCCTTGCCTTTGAATTTATGCGGCAAGTGGCTGTGTTAGCAGAACGTGCCAATCACCACCCTGAGTGGTCTAATGTTTACAGCAAAGTCGATATCACCTTAACCACCCATGAATACCAAGGGGTTAGCCAACGCGACTTTGACTTGGCCAATGCTATTGATCGCATTAACTTGTAGGCGCAATAATATTTCTCACACGATAGATCTGATAGGAAGCCATTATGAAAACACTCTTCGATCTAACTCAGTTATATAAACGCTTGCAACTTGGGTTTAAAAATAGATTTTCTACAGCGCTTACCCTGCTAATATTCAGCTATTGTAGCCATACATTCAGCCTTGAGCTGCAAACAAGCCTGCCTTCCTTAACCATTAAAAACTACGGTGAAATTATATTAGCCGGCCACTTAACTGAAAAATTAAGCAACAAGAAAGCCACGTTCATCCCTTGGTCTTCAGAACAATTAACGGGAACAGTCACCCTATTACAAGTTTTAGCCGCCTCACAAAAAGCCGCTGATTTAAATAAGCGCTACTTCGATCAATTTAGCGACCGTTTTGAAGATAACACTCACGTCGACTCGGTCACTATCATCGTTAGCGATAATATTCCTAGCATGCTGGGCGGTTTCGTAAAAAAAGAAATGAAAAAGAATAAATTACTTCACCCCAGAGCAATTATGGTGAATGACAAACAAGCCTTGAGCAGAAAAATCTGGCAACTACCAGAGGCCATGGCGATTTTAATATTGCTTGATCATAGGGGAGTCATTCGATACTACCATGAAGGACAATTAACACCAGAACAAGAACAGCTCTGGCTGTTAAAGACCGAACAGTTCGTCAATCAAGCACAGCAATAAATGCTAGGCACCGGTACAGGTGACACAACTTGCTGCCACTAGTTGCCCAACATGACTGCGGCGACTGGGTCGTGGTTGCTGATCATGCCCCGACATCGCCTGGTAGATTTCACGCTCAAGCGAAATCACTTCGCGCTCATGCCGATGCGGATAAGCGCCAGGCTTCATTCCACCCATACGGATAAACTCTTCGGTTTCAGTTAAGGCTAATTTTGCATGCAATAACTCATGCAAGAAACCATCGACAGGACTCGCGATGCATTGCCTAGCATCCTCTTCACATTCAGTATGTGATGCAAATACAGCGGCAGATCGACTATCAAAATAAACTTTTACGCGATTCACCGTAAACCGACTGCCTTTAACTTCGGTACGAAAATCACCGGCCCTGTAGTGCATAGACCAAGGCTGATTTTGCAGACTCATTAGTAGCTCAAAGGCTTCAGGGCGAGCAGCAATATAAGCAGCCATCGACTGGATATCATCAGCAAAATAGACCGGATCTTTTGCAGTTTTAATCCACTTCTTTAATAACAATTGCAACGCCTGCTGAAACTTAATTGAAGCGTAATCACTGATTTGCTCACTGTATTTATCGCTGTGAAGCGATAAGTCATGATCAGAATCCTGGTGATCGGATTTGGCGATCTTCATTTCATGAGCATTCATTTCGTAATGGCTAAACAGGCCTAACTGATTCACGATTGACGAAGCACCATGAATACTAGAAGCGTACATCACCTGCCCTGTTACTTGAGCGGCAGCTGATAATTCATTCGCAACCACTGAAGCGTTGTGCATGAATACACTCGAGGCAAATAACTTAATCGATACGAGGACCACACGCTGGCGTCGATCGACATCAACATCAACGCTGACTTTACGTCGATCTTCTAAGAGCACCCAGCCTGCATCAAGCGCTAGAATCTGTAGCTGAGCAAAAACATCGGGCTTGCTCTGGGCAAATGCCGCGTGATAAATCATCGTCTGCTGTCCGTCAACAACACAGAGCTTGACTGCATCATTAACCCGATAAAACATAAAATCTGAGCTAAAGAAAGCGATGTTTAAGCGTTTAATTTGTCCGAATTGCGAACAGTCAAAGAGAGTCACAAAGAGCCTGTTTATTAAGCAGTACCGGTGGTAGCCATGGCTTAACGCTATTAAGCAACGCTGTTTTGCAGCCCCGAAAAAAACGCTGCATGCGTTCACTAGTTTTAGGTAGGGTATTAAAATATATAACATTTTAATTTAATCCTAGAAAATTAAAGCGTGTTTATCGTCTTATATTTAAGTTTAGCTAAGATGATCGGCGCTTCAATACTCGACAATCAATTCTGCTAACCAGTTCGCATTTTAAATTAAAATAATTTGAAGCCGTTCAGGGAAGGAAAATACGGATAATTGCTCGAAACCTGCACTCAACGACTGAGCGCAGGCCATAAGGATAGATTCGAACTCAATGGCGGTTATTCAAGCTCAACATGCACGCGCCGATTGTAGGCTCGACCCGCGCCAGTCGCATTCGACCTTGCCGGTAGCGACTCACCAAACGCATGAATTTCAAATAAGCTGGTGGCAACGCCCTGACCTTTTAAGTAGACAGCAGTTGAAGTCGTTCTTCGCTCTGACAGCGCTAAGTTATAAGCGATGGTGCCGAGGTTATCCGTATGACCAGAAAGCACTACCCGATCAAAACGATCGTCTTGAAGGATAAATGAGGCAACACGATTCAATCGATCTTGTGAGGCCAAAGTAATCGCTGATGAATTAAAGTCAAAGTGAATGAGGCTGGAAACCAATGCTTCTAGCTCGGCTTTATTACAATCTTCATCGTCTTTCGCCTCGCCCTTGTCTCGGTAAGCACACGGCAGCTTAAGACTTTGATCCGAACCAACTAAGCCTAATGACAATGAACTGTTATCTGTTATGGCATTGGTGGAATTGCGTGGCACAATAACGGAGTCAGGAACAATAACACCCGGCGTCACAATATCAATATTCTGCCATGTCGTAACATTATCAGACACGCCATCATTAGGGTTAAACACACCACTCAATGTATTAAAGTTAAACCCACCATTAATAACAGCTACCTCGCCATCAATATTAAAATTATCTATATTACCGCCACCAATAATGTGACCCGCAAGCCTGCCGTTATATTCAGTATTTAGCGACCCGCCTGCTAACACATTGACATTATTAATAACTTTACCTGTCAACTTGAAATAATGGACATTAGAAAAAACGACAGCATTCTCTGTCCAATTATTAGTACTCGTACCAACGCCATCGAGACCCGCAGTGCCCGAATTCAGACCCGTAACTTGAATATTTGCTAGACCATAAACCTTGTTTAACTGACCCAAGCCAAGGATATCCATACTTTGAACCTGAAAATTGCTTATCTCAAAAAGATCAAGCTCACCTACATTCGCTCCAAAACCTATAGCGGCTTGAATATTATTTGCTACAATATTGCCTAGCAGTCTAATTCTTCCCGCTGACAATTCAACGCTTCCATTGACCGCATCTAAGTCACCATCAACATTCATTTTACCGCCGTGCCCTACCAGACGAATGACACCCGGTGAAGAGCTATCTAATCCTGTGGCACGAATGAGCCCTTGGTTATTAATAGCGAGACTGTAAGGATCTAATACACGGGCACGTAGGTTGACATCTTGCGCAATGATTTGACCGTTAGCGGTAACGTGAATCACCCCGTCGGGGTCAGTCGCATCAATGGCTTCGGTAATATCAAATTGAATCAGATTATTGCTGTCATAGCTGACAACGACATTTTCACCGGCAACGGCATGAAAACTGCCGTTACTGACATTTACTTCACCATCGATAGTGATTTGATCGGAAATAAAACTCACGTCATTAACTGAGCTTAAACCTTCAATCGTGATACCGCTACCGAGCCCATTATTAGTGAAATTAAAATTGCTTGCCTCAAAATCAGACGGACTCAATGCGAGGGTGCTAACGACTAGACTAGGCAAATCAACGCTGCTGCCGTTGCCAAAAAATACGCCATTTTGGTTAATAAAATAGACTTGAGTGTTACCGCGCATCAGACCATAGATTGCGCTAGGGTTACCGCTCACATCTTCAATGAGCACTGAGGATGTTTGGGCTAAATCACTAACAGAATACGATGCATTAAAAATTTCACTTGAGGCAAGATTAAAACCGCCGCCATTAAAGTGCACCACTTGACGATCAGCCGTCAGGCTTAACGTTGACTCGGTTGCCGAATTATGAGCATAACTCGCACTGTTAGAGACGCCTCCAACATGACTAAAATCTGCCTCACTCGGCAATGCCATTAAGGTACATGGCAACAATAATGAAGCGACGAAAACTATCGTATACTCAAAATGAAAAGTTGATATTTTCATCACAGATAATCCTTTCATCATATTGCCCTTAGTTTATAAACAAATTATTTCAATTTGCTTAAATTATACACAGCCAGAACGTAAAGCACGACACCGCTGTTATATTTTTACTTAATTTTTAAACGCGCTGAACCCCTTTTTTAAAAGCTCTGAACCCCTTATTTTTAAACGACTTTAACCTTAGCTATCTAAGCCCTACAATAAATCTATCGTCTGAATCCGTTGCTTAAAACATCACGCCCAAGACCAACCAATACTGGCCGTTGTCGCCAGACAGTGACTCAGCGCCATAAAAAGGTCGCGCCAATGCAATAGAGGCGAATATCTCGGGCTCTGGGAAAGTGAATCTCGCCTCAATTCCCCAACCTGACAGCTCTTCTTTTTGATCATCGCCGTTTTTCTTTTGGCCCGCTTTACCCACCGCATAATCGGCAAACACCGACAACTGCACAATTTCATTCCAGCTGTAGTCATCGTAAGCGATGGAATCTAATAACGCGCCACCATTGGTCTGCCATGCCAAGCTGGCTAAAACGCCTGTGTCACGCGCGTATTCTGCCACTGAATAGGCCCTAACCGAATACGGCCCGCCTAAACTTATTTTCTCAAGTGTTGACAGCCAGTCCTTGGTGTATTGACCGTGGACATGAAAAAACAATGACTGATTTCGGCTTAGCGTTTGTAAACGCGTATAACTGGCATTGTATTTAATGAACCCACCGCTTAGAGTGTTTGTGCCATCAATAGTCTTAGTCAGACTATCATTATTGCCCCAGCTATTCATCGCGCCAAAGCTGTTGTTTAACCCTTGAGAAACACTCAAGCTCGCGCGGTAAATGCCTTTGAAGCGCTTATCAACACCCTCTGCCACTAGGGCGGCATCGGCAACAGCAAGACGGTCAACGCCTTGATCACTATTGAATTGATCAATAAAAATATTTGACCGTTTGACAGCTAAGCCTAACTGGGTTGATACAGTTAGATCACGGCTTTTTAACCACTGTGAACGCACATACATTTGACCAATTTCAGTGTCACCTTTAGCCGCACCATTGTTAGTAAGTAGTCCTTGGATGTCTAGACGGGTCTTTGAAAAGCCCGTACCGAAAGTATGCAGTAACGAGGGCTCTGTGATTTCATAGGTAATTCGAACATTGCTCATATCCCCAGAGTCAAAAGTTTTTAGCGCATCGACCGATAATTTATCACGATGACCACTTAGATTATTGGCCGTCACCCCCATCGATAAACGCGCCACGCCTGATACGTCGGCACCATAATTATCGGCTTTAATTAAATACTCGAGCTTGTCTTCTTCAAGCACTTTTACCGCCATTCGAGTTTCGCCCAAATCATCACCGGCTTTAAATACGGCAGTGGCCGATAAGCCCGGCAAATCATTTAGGCGTAGAATCTGACTTTCAATAGTCGATACTTTGACTGGCTTGCCCATCGCCGACTGAAAAGCCTGGCTTAACGCCTCGACACGGTAATGCAAATTATCTTCAACCACCACATCCCCTAGCATGCCGATCAAGACCTGCAATGATACTTCACCGCGCTCAATTTCTTGCGCGGGCAACAGCGCTTGGGCCAACATGAAACCGTTATCACGTAAATATTGGGTGAGCGAAAAGACTAAATCATCGAGCTGGGAAAGATTGAGTTGTTGTTGGTGTTGGGCTAGAAAATCTACCGTTAACTGTTGAGCACCCGCCAATTGAGCCGCCGTCAATGCCTCGGGCTGATCATAACTAATCACAAACTGCTGAATAGTAATTGTTGTGCCGCCGTCATCTTCTAGTGGTTTCAAGCCTATCGCCGGCACCGAGACAATTTCGTCTACCACTTCCTCAGGCAGTAAAGGTAATTCTCGCTCGGGTTTAAGCAAATTAGGAAAAGAAGGCTGAGCCATACTGATTAGACTTAAACAGCAGAAAATTAATCCAGATAGCATGCCCTTAAAGTGTGTCAATGACATATTTACAAGCTTTATTATTAAAATTTAAAAACTTATTATAACGAACTTGCGCCCATCTTTGAGCGAATGAAAGCCAAAAATAACGAGGATGAAAATAATAAAAATGCACCCGGTACTGGTACGGCGGTCGTCTCAATACCGATGACAAAATCATTCGCCTCATAAGCACCATTAAAACTGGTGATTTTTAAATCAGTTTCACCGCTAAGATAATTCACAATAGGATTATTAGAAGAGACAATATCCCCCCATTCATCTTCTACATCCCTATTAATACCAAGAATTCGATCGGTTCGACAATCATCAGAGTACTGCGGCAAAGCAAAACCACAGACCTGTGTTGAGGAATGAATTATATTAAGCCCAATGCTATCACTACTTGAGTTTGATAAATTAACGTTAGAGCCGTTGATGATCAGCGATTGATCATCAACCAAGCCAAATAACACAATACTGTTCAGCGCAACTGAGGTATCCCAAGTGAGATCCCAAGTCATTTTTCTGCCGCCACTTAAAACCAAAGAGACCCCTGCCGTGACCGCTTGATCGGTATTCAGATTCTGCAAATCGACCGCGATGGTATTCATATCAGATTCTGGATCGTAACCAATATTTTGATAAGCCCCCAAATAAATTAACTCTTCGCCATTATTCGCCTCAGGTGAGACCAAGGCAAAATCTTTGACATGCAGATTATATTCAACGGAGTTAAATTCAAATGCATTGACTTGATTAATGTATAGGGTTGACGAGGTCCCACCCGTAAAATTCACTTGAGCAGCATTAATCGACACCGCACAACTCAACATAAGGAATACAGCTATTATTTTCTTCACGATAAAATCCCCTAATGTGAAAATCCTATAAGGGTGGTGGAGAAATGCATGAAAGAAATAAAATAAGATAAAACACAGGAAAATGCTTTAAAACGGCTTTTTAACTATAACAAAAAGCAGTTTGGACCTATTTTATTGTCGATAAATGCAAAACATCGCATTAACACCCAATTCAAATAGGAGCCAAGGGACCTTTATAGTATACTTTACAATCAAAAAGTCAAACTCTTTTGTCAAAAAAATAATCTAATCTAAGGCGCTGATTACTCAATCATTTAATTGTAAATTATTGATTTATATCGATATATTTATCTTTTTATTAGTTGTAAAAATAGGTTCCATAATTAAACGCCGATCCAATAAGCACCTCAAACCTCCATCATTCTAAATCGACTAATCATCTGCAAAAGCAAGAAAATCCGCTACCTTAGTGTTGAACTGTTCTGGCCGCTCAATATGAAGCCAATGGCTTGCACTGGCAATTGTGTGAAACTGTGCGAAAGAAAACAACTTACGCGCCTGAACTTCATACTCATCTCGCCAATAATGCGATTGCCCGCCGCATAAGAATAAACACGGACAATTTGCTTGTTGCCCATTCTCAGGTAAGTGGATGCCTTCCCTTAGGGCATCATAGCTGGCAATAATCGCTGGCAGATGCATTTGCCACTGCCAGCCGGTCCTCGATCGTTTGAGATTTTGCAATAGCAATTGAATCACTGAAGCGTCTTTAAGCTGCTTAGTAAGATGTGCTTGCAGCTCAGCTCGCTGGCGATACTGCGACAAATCAATCGCACTTAACAAGGCAAATAAATCATTATGCTCAGGTGCATAAGTCACTGGTGCAATGTCGGCAATGATACATTTATCGGTTTGATCAGGGTAATTAAGCGCAATAGTCATTGCTACCTTACCCCCTAAAGAGTGGCCGATAAAATGGGCCTTGGCGATACCTAGGTCGGTTAATAAATTCACCACGCTGTTAGCTAATAAGGTGAAATCCATTACATCAGTTCGAGGTGAGCGACCGTGGTTCAGTAAATCAACACTTAAAATCGAATAGTCGTCTGCCAAGCTCCTGGCCAATGCACCGAGGTTACGCCCCATACCCAATAGACCATGAATCAGAACCACTGGGCTGTCATTAGTTCGTGGCTCAGCTAAGCCAGTATGTTTGTAGTGCAGTGGCTCTATGCTGGAAACATTTTTCATAATGTAAGTACGTGTTCGTCGAAAGAATATGGTGAATATTGTAAAGCAAAAACTCATCACATCGCGATTGAAATAAGTCCTATTGACGTTCAACAATAGGTATTTTTTTGACGAACACTCGGCTAGATGCGTGGCTTTGACAGGCTCAACATCCCTGCCTTACCATACGATGATGGATATTTTACAGCAACAAGATTGCGACTTAACCCTGGCTGAAGGGCTAGAAGTTTATTATGACTCATTTCCCGCTTCACGTTCGCCATTAAAAGACAATACCAGTAGCGGCAATTTACTTAGAAATCATGACTGCACGCATGTGATATTCGGACTAGATACGAGCATTGAGCAAGAAGTGCTCCTCGATATCTGGGTTTTATTTGGCTGCCACTTTCGCTTCGTCAGTCTTATCGCCTATGCCAAGTTGCCACAGCTCAAAGGCCTTTACCGTGAGCTTTTTGATGACTATGGCATTCGGGGCATACTGAAGATCTACCGAAAAAATTTTTATCGAATCCGTGCGGTTTTCAAAAAAGCACGCAACATGCAGAAAAAATGGGCACTAGAATGTCCAGAGCATTATCTCAACCGCTCGATTCAGGACCTGCGCCAAGAATACGGGATCAACATTCTACATAACGATGAACACTAAAATTTATTTTTGGCCTAATACCTTAAAATCAAATGTATTTACAGGAAGTGTCGCCACTATAATTCACCCTATTACTGTCAGGCATTTAGACGTTAACCACCATGCTTTTCTGTATAATGCCATTACTATGCAGCGACCATAAGAGAGATCAATATGAATAAGATAACAATCTTTCAGCAAAGCTATCGCTTTTTTCTGTTTGCCTTGTGCGCATTTTTTCTAATCGCTTGCAAAAATACATCGCTTAATGACACTCTTTACCCATTTTCATTAAACGATGAAAAAATAGCATCGTCACCAGTCAAAAAAATCACAGTCGCGCATGTTAACTTTAACGCACCGTCAAAAAAGTACCTGCGTGATGAGCAAGGTAAAATCGATAACTACGTAAAAAAACAACTCAAAGACAGCGGCTATGAGATTGCTAGTAACGCCCTGTTCCAGCAAGCCTGGCGAAAAGCCATTAGACAATATGGGCAACCCTACGACAGCTACACCTCGCAAATCAATCAGCGTGCGTTTATGCGTGTCATGTATACCGTCTTGCAAGAAATAAAACAAAATAGCAACATCGATGCTATTGTGTTCACTGATTTAATTGAGCGACAGGTCAGCTTTAGCAACGGCTCTAGCCGAACTGCACGGTGGGACGGCGTGAGCAGAAAACCAAAAATTAAAGGCGCAGGCACTGGCGTATCACAGGGCTTTGATTGGATGCAAACTGTGCCAGCTGTATCGATACTTGTGACCATTTATCATGTTGATGGCCAACGTCTTTTTCAAAGCGCAGGCGGTATTGAAATCACTCGGATGATTGACCCTCATCGAGGCAACGGGCGCTTTGTTCGACGAGAAAATATTTTCAGCAGCCCAAATCATATTAGTCAAGGTGTCGCCTTAGCGTTGCACCCATTTGCCGTCATGGATGATTACCCAAAGTCACCCGAGGAATAGTATCGACAATAAATCCTTCGATTCATGTGTCGAAAAATTTAACAAAAATGACAAAGAGTAAATCTATGAGTATTTGGTTTGAACCCGTCACTTTTGAAAAGATAGAACGTCTGCAACAAGGCATTGACGGACAAGGCACATTAATGACCACATTAGATATCAAAATAACGGTCATCGGGGAAGATTCGCTAACGGCAGTCATGCCAGTTAGGCCCACCATACACCAACCGTTTGGCCTTGTGCATGGGGGCGCCTGCATAGCCTTAGCCGAG
>DDDX01000012.1:746-8856 GCA_002339085.1 Cellvibrionales bacterium UBA1969 | reverse complement strand
GTGCGGCTAGTCTTGAATGAGGCGATATTTTAGCGGTAATCTTTTACGAGCGCTAATGGATAATGCGGTTCGGACAAATATTGTTCAATTGAAAGGGAGACGAGAGGGCTTCGATGGTGCTCTTTTCTTGCTTTTAGTTCCTCTAAGGTCAGCCAAAGCGCTTGGATAATACCGGTATCCAGTTTGGCCTCCGCATCATGTTTTAAAGCCTTACCAATAAAGGTCGTACGATGATAAGTAATATTATTGTGATCTGAGTGGTAAAGATTTATGTTCAACAAGCCAGTTATGTCGATTTTCCAGCCGGTTTCCTCGTAGGCTTCACGAATCGCCGCATCGATGAGTGATTCACCGGTCTCAAGGTGGCCTGCGGGTTGATTCAAGACCACGCGCCCTTCGGCATGTTCTTCGACAAACAGAAATTTATTATCTTTTTCAATAATCGTGGCAACGGTGAGATGAGGAGTGAATGACTCATTTTTGCTGGTGTTGGTGTTAATGATGATATTCCTTGTTTGCAAATCAATTAAGTTCTTATAGGGTAGGTGATATCACGGCTAAGTCTAGTGACTGTCGATAGCTCACCACTTTTTTGAGATATTTTTGGGTAAATTTACTGTTATTTTTTTATACTGTCCTGGCTCGAGATCAGACAAGTGCCAATTTCCAATTTTGTGACGAACTAAGCGTAGTACAGGGTGCTCAACGCAGGCAAACATCCGCCTTATTTGACGATTTCGCCCCTCGCTTATGCTTATGTTAAGCCATTGACTATTAAGCTCTCTGTGTTGAGCCAGCTGCGGTTCGCGCTGCCAGAGCGGTGGCGCTTGTTTAAGTCGTTGTATTTTTGCGCGTTTGGTGAGTCCGTCTGAAAGCTCAATGCCGTTTGCAAGCTGCTGTAACACTTCCTTAGATGGGCAGCCTTCGACTTGCACCCAGTAGGATTTTTCCATTTTTTGCTCGGGGGAGCAGATTCTTTGCTGTAATGCACCGTTATCGGTCAATACCATCAGTCCTTCAGAAAGAAAATCGAGCCTACCAGCTGGATAAAATTTAGGTTGCTGAATAAAGTCAGCCAAGGTTTGCCTTAATTTAACATCGGCAGGGGCTTCATTCTGCTTATCCGTAAACTGGCTTAAAACACGGTATGGCTTGTTGAATAGAAGGATATCAATTTTCATATCAACAGCTCTAATTGTGGATAAGCTTATATTTAATTCATCTGGGCATCAAAGCGTTACTTTTACAGACGACATAAGCATGAGGAGAGTGTTATGATAACATATAGATACAGCATCATTCGATATCCATTGTTTGCGTTATTCCTTCGTTTGCTAACGCGCCATTGCTCGCCCAATTGCCATAACTTCAGATGGTCTTGTTTCGCGTCAATAATCTCGAAAGGTGCCTCAATTTAACCCTTAAACATTGAACGTTATACGGAGATTTTCTATGGGATACCAACATATTGTTGTGCCGGCTGATGGCGCTAAAATCATAACTAACGCCGACGGCAGTATCACCGTTCCCAATCGGCCTATTATTCCCTATATCGAGGGTGATGGCATTGGTGTTGATGTAACCCCGCCAATGTTATCCGTGACTGACGCCGCAGTTGAGAAGGCCTATGGTGGTCAACGTTCGATTGCTTGGATGGAAATTTACAATGGCGAAAAAGCGGCTGAAAAGTATGAGGGCGATTGGTTTCCCGCAGAGACATTAGATGCTATTCGTGAATATAAAGTAGCCATTAAAGGGCCTCTTACAACTCCTGTCGGTGGCGGTTTTCGTTCGCTTAACGTTGCTTTAAGACAGGAGCTTGATCTTTATGTTTGCCAGCGACCTGTTCGTTGGTTTACTGGCGTACCTTCACCTGTTAAAGAGCCTGAAAAAACTGACATGGTCATCTTTCGCGAAAACTCTGAAGATATCTATGCGGGTATCGAGTGGCGTGCAGGCACTGAAGAGGCTGATAAGGTCATTGCTTTTTTCCGTGATGAAATGGGAGTGTCAAAAATTCGATTTCCTGAAAATTGTGGCATCGGTGTGAAGCCAGTGTCTTCTCAAGGAACTAAGCGCTTAGTCCGCAAAGCGATTCAATACTGTATTGATCAAGATTTGCCGTCAGTAACTTTGGTTCACAAGGGCAATATCATGAAGTTTACTGAAGGCGCTTTTAAAGATTGGGGCTATGAACTCGCGCAAGAGGAATTTGGCGCTGAGCTCCTCGACGGTGGTCCGTGGATGACGCTTAATAACCCGAATACTGGCAAGCAAATTATCGTTAAAGATGTGATTGCTGATGCGATGCTGCAACAGATATTACTCAGACCTGACGAATACAGCGTCATTGCCACACTGAATCTTAATGGTGACTATATTTCTGATGCCTTAGCGGCTCAAGTGGGCGGTATAGGTATCGCACCCGGCGCTAATTTGTCCGATGATATTGCTTTATTTGAAGCAACTCATGGTACTGCTCCGAAGTATGCGGGTCAGGATAAGGTGAACCCTGGTTCGGTTATTTTATCAGCAGAAATGATGTTAAGGCATTTAGGTTGGAACGAGGCTGCCGATTTGGTTATTTCTGGCGTTGAAGGTGCCATTAATGCAAAAACTGTGACTTATGACTTTGATCGCTTAATGGATGATGCGACTTTACTTAAATCGTCAGAGTTTGGTGATGCGATTATCAAGCATATGGGCTGATATTTATGTGGTTTCGGCGCTTTCACTAAGATTGCTTCGCTTGGTAGGTTCCGCCTGTTTATTGTCGTTAAATTGAGCAGTAGGAACATGGACAGTTTCTAGCAATTTTATATGTGATGCATGCAAGCCCTTTGCTCCGTCAACGGTTTCATAGGATACGCATTGACCTGCTTTGAGGGTCCGGTAACCTTCCATTTCAATGGCTGAATAGTGGGCAAAAATATCGACATGCCCAATGTCAGACAAGATGAAGCCATAGCCTTTTGCATTATTAAACCATTTAACTACGCCGGTTTGCATAAGAACACCTTTAAATTGAAAGCCTTTTGAGGTCATCGCGGGGATGAATCACACTTATTTTTATAATATTCAGTAACTTAGCTTTTTTACAATTTAATGTAGACTTCCTTTTTAACTCTTATAGCGGCATTAGTCAAGTAAAAACGCTAGGGAACGTGGATCAAATAAAGTGTATGATATAAAACGTATTTGAATTTTTCTGGTAAAAAAAACATGAAAGACTCTCAAAATTCTAAATTTCAACTACCCTTATTAATGAGCAGTGATAAAGTTGACATTGAGCATGATGAGGATGTTCTGCTTGCGCCAGAAGAGCCCAAGTTAGAAATTCCTTCTATGTACAATGTGGTCATGTTCAATGATGATTTTACACCGATGGAATTTGTCGTCGAAGTGTTGGAAACTTTTTTCAACAAAGATCGAGAAGCAGCAACACGCGTCATGTTAACCGTCCATACAATGGGCAAGGCAGTATGCGGTTCTTATACTCGAGATATCGCTGAGACAAAGGCTGCGCAAGTTAACCAATATGCGCGAGAAAGCCAGCATCCATTACTGTGTGAAATAGAGTCATTTAAAGAAGAGTGATTTTAACAGTTTTTTGATGTTTGAGGGTTGACCATGCTCAATAAAGAGCTTGAAGAAACACTGAATAGTGCTTTCAAAATTGCGCGCAATAAGCGCCATGAATTTATGACGGTAGAGCATTTATTGCTCGCTATGCTTGATAACCACGATGCTAGTGATGTTCTGACGGCCTGTGGTGTCGAAGTCCAACGGCTTAACAAATCGCTTGTTGAGTTTATTAATTCAACGACTCCTTTACTTGCCGAAACTGATCAAGAGCGCGATACCCAGCCTACGCTTGGTTTTCAGCGTGTCCTGCAGCGTGCCGTCTTTCATGTTCAATCGTCTGGCAAAAAAGAAGTCAGTGGGGCCAACGTTTTAGTCGCAATTTTTAGCGAGCAAGAGAGCCAGGCTGTTTATTTATTGAAAGAGCAGAGCGTAGCCCGCATTGATATCGTTAATTATATTAGCCATGGCATTTCTAAAATTGCTGGACAAAACGACACGAGCAGCGAGCCTAGTCACCAACAAAATCATGATGAGTCTAGCTCCGAAGAAGGAGCTGCTCAAAATCCACTTGATGCTTATGCGGTCAACTTAAATAAAGAGGCTGACCTCGGCCGCATAGATCCCCTTATCGGTCGTGCAAGTGAGGTCGAGCGTGTAGTGCAGATTCTTTCAAGACGTAGAAAAAATAACCCATTACTAGTGGGTGAGGCCGGTGTCGGTAAAACAGCTATCGCTGAAGGTCTAGCAAAGCGTATTATCGATGACGATGTCCCTGAAGTATTAGCCGATAGTACCGTTTATTCCTTAGATTTAGGTGCTCTGTTGGCCGGAACTAAATACCGTGGAGATTTTGAGAAACGTTTTAAAGCCTTGTTGGGAGAGCTTAAAAAGCGTGAAGATTCGGTGCTATTTATTGATGAGATTCATACCATTATTGGCGCAGGAGCCGCTTCTGGTGGCGTTATGGATGCCTCTAATCTTTTAAAGCCGCTGTTGAGTTCGGGTGAATTGAGATGTCTAGGTTCGACGACTTTCCAAGAATATAGGGCTATTTTTGATAAAGATCGCGCATTATCGCGTCGGTTTCAGAAAATCGACATCAATGAGCCCAGCCCTGATGATACCTATTTAATTCTAAAAGGCCTCAAAACTCAGTTTGAATCTCACCATGATATTCAATATACCGATAAAGCTTTAAGAGCTGCTGCCGATTTAAGTGCACGTTATATTAACGAACGCTTTCTACCCGACAAGGCGATCGATGTAATCGATGAAGCGGGTGCCTATCAGCGCTTGATGCCTCAATCAAAGCGGAAGAAAAGAATTGGCGTGACTGAAATTGAAACGGTTGTTGCCAAAATTGCACACATTCCGCCTAAGCATGTGAGCTCGTCTGATCGCACCGCCTTAGCTAAATTAGACTCTAATCTCAAGCAAGTGGTATTCGGGCAAGACAATGCCATTGACGCCTTAGCCAGTTCTATAAAGCTCTCGCGTGCGGGTCTAACTTCTCCTGATAAACCCATTGGCTCATTTTTATTTGCCGGCCCAACGGGCGTGGGTAAAACTGAGGTAAGTAGTCAGTTAGCATCGATCATGGGCATGGAGTTGTTACGTTTTGATATGTCTGAATACATGGAGCGTCATACAGTATCTCGCTTAATAGGTGCGCCTCCTGGTTATGTTGGCTTTGATCAAGGTGGCTTATTGACCGATGCTGTTACTAAGAATCCCCACTGTGTGGTATTACTCGATGAGATTGAGAAGGCGCATCCTGAAGTTTTTAACTTATTGTTACAGGTCATGGACCATGGCACTTTAACTGATAATAATGGCCGCAAAGCGGATTTTCGAAATGTAGTTCTTATTATGACGACCAATGCCGGTGCTCGCACCATGAGTCGTCGAAGTATTGGTTTTACTGAGCAGGATCATAGTACCGATGGGATGGAAGCGTTAAACAATTTATTTACACCTGAATTTAGAAATCGATTGGACTCCATTATTCAGTTTGTTCCTCTTGAAGAAGAAATTGTGCTTACTGTCGTCGATAAATTCTTGATCGAGTTGCAAACGCAGCTGGATGATAAGGCAGTGGTGTTGGACGTTGATGCTAAAGCCAGAAAGTGGATTTTAGCGAAAGGTTATGACGTCCATATGGGGGCTAGACCGATGGCGCGCGTAATTCAGCAATACGTGAAGAAGCCATTGGCAGAATTGGTCTTATTCGGTGATTTGGCTGAAAAGGGCGGCACGGTTAAAATCACTGTTCGTAAAGATGCTCTGGTGCTGAAGGTCTGTTAAAAGAAGTGTTAAAGCTTCTTTCTTGGGGTTTCTGGTGTAGGTCATTCTTCATGCCGCTAACGAGCTCTAAAGGTAATTCTTCCCTTCGATAAGTCATAGGGAGTCATTTCAACTTTGACCTTATCTCCCGTCAAAATTCGAATATAATTCTTACGCATTTTCCCTGAGATATGAGCAGTAATCGTGTGACCATTTTCTAGCTTTACCCTAAATGTTGTGTTCGGTAGGGTATCTATGACTTCACCATCAAATTCAATATTTTCTTCTTTTGCCATACTTTATTTGCCACCTTCGTGATGTTTGTCCTGCTTAAACTGTGGGGCATTCTGCCTTAGTTAGAGGCTTACTGTCCATAGGAGGAAATACCAATTAGTAGTCATCGCTAAAAAAAGGATTACCTGTTACTATTTTAGTATTCCATTCTCGAAAGCTTGATAAAATAAACGCATAAGCGATTGATTTAAATAATTTAAACAAGGCGCTTCCACTTTCCATTTATCAATAGTTCCATCGGCCGAAAATCAATTTTGTAATTCATTTTTTGACAGTTACTAATCCAGTAACCGAGATAGAGAAAATCACCTCCCAGTCTGCGTGTTTCTTCAATTAATTCTAAAATAGCAAAGTTCCCTAAGCTTCGACGAGCATGCTCAGTATCAAAAAATGTATAAATAGCGGATAGGCCATTGACGATTTTGTCAGCGAGATTAACTGCGATTAACTGGTCTTTCAGTCTGTATTCGGTGTAGTGGCTGAATCTATTACCATCGACGAGAAATTCTTGGTATTGCTCGCGCGTGGCAGGATACATATCACCATCACTGTGGCGCGTAGCAATGTACTGCTCAAATAAGTGGTAATGTTCATCAGTATCAATTGAGTAGACTTGCTGGCAACTGACATCGTTATTTTTCTTAATTATCCTTTTTTGATTTTTAGTTAGACTGACTTGTTTAACAGGAATACGAGTGGCGATGCAATCACTGCAATTTCGACAGTGGGGTCGATAAAAGTGTTTACCTGAGCGCCTAAACCCAATATCGGTCAACTCTCGGTAAATTATATCATCCACCTTGGCATTAGGGTCAACGAATAAAGTTGTTGCCTGTTTCTCTTTATCGTAACTGCAGCTATGCTCTAGTGTGGTATACAGCTTAAGGTGATTAAGTAAGCTCATTAATTCGCTCCAGTAAACCTTGTGAATTGTCGAAGTGATTGCTTTCCCAGTTGCAATGTGGACTAATGGCTGCCTCGAGGCTGGTTTTAATTTCGTTTTTGCAGGTTGGTAGGTAGCTCTTAAACTCATCTCTTGATAGTGTTATGACGCCCAGGCTGGTAAGATGAGGATTTTGTATTTGGCAATCAAGCAAGGTGAAGTTGTTGGCTTGCAGATGAATGCAAGCGAAAACAAAGGCAATTTTCGAGGCATCTGTTTTATAATGGAACATGGATTCACCAGAGAATACCTTGCCCGATGCAATGCCATAAAGCCCGCCAATTAGTTGGCCTTTATCCCAGACTTCAAATGAGTGAGCGTGACCGCTAAGATGGAGTTGCTTATAGGCTTCTAGCATGTCTTCAGTGATCCATGTGTCATCGGTGTCACGGGGAGCTAAGGCGCAATGGTTAATAACGGCATTGAACTCCTGGTTAATCGATAGGGTGAAATCATTTTGCCGAAGTGTCTTCTTTAAACTTCGCGAGACATGAACCTGTCCGGGCACAATGGCCGCGCGAGATTTCGGTGACCACCACATAATAGGCTCATTATTTCCATACCATGGAAAAATCCCTTGCGAATATGCCTCAACTAACCGTGATACGGAAAGGTCGCCACCTATCGCGAGCAAGCCATCAGGGTCGTCAAGTGCTTCTTCTATAGGAGGGAAGGCTTGTTGCTCTGCCGCGTTCATCAAATACATACCTTATGTGATCAATTAGGCTCTATTCAATATGACGAATTAAAATAGCTAAACTTAGCGGAATCAATCATAGTTTAATCATCGAGATATTTTTCTGCATCCAAGGCTGCCATGCAGCCAGCACCTGCAGAGGTTACCGCTTGGCGGTAGACATGGTCGGCAACATCCCCGGCAGCAAATACGCCTTTTGTTGACGTTTCTGTTACATTGCCTTCGGCGCCGCCATGAATGGTCAGATAGCCATCTTTCATTGACAGTTGTTGGGAGAAAATCTCAGTATTAGGTTTGTGACCTATAGC
>DDDX01000012.1:0-440 GCA_002339085.1 Cellvibrionales bacterium UBA1969 | reverse complement strand
AGTATTAGGTTTGTGACCTATAGCGATAAAAACACCTGCGAGGTCGATATCGGTCGAGCCGGAGCCATCGACGGCGTCGATACGCATGCCGGTAACGCCACTATCATCGCCTAAGACTTCGTCTAGTGTGTGATTCCAGTGGATCGTGATGTTGCCATTTTTTTCTTTTTCGAATAATTTATCTTGCAAGATTTTTTCGGCTCTTAAGGCATCTCTACGGTGAACAAGAATCACTTCTGACGCTATGTTAGAAAGATAGAGAGCCTCCTCAACAGCCGTGTTACCACCGCCAATCACAGCAACTTTTTGATCACGGTAAAAAAAGCCATCACAGGTCGCGCAGGCACTGACACCTTTACCCATGAAGGCTTGCTCGGAGGGAAGACCAAGATATTGAGCTGAGGCCCCGGTTGCAATAATCAAGCTATCACAGCTGTAGT
>DDDX01000013.1 GCA_002339085.1 Cellvibrionales bacterium UBA1969 | reverse complement strand
CATGCGAAATTTCATCGCCTAGTTCGAGCATTGACAGTAATTCAGTAAGCTCGGCATTCTCATACATTGGCACGCCTAATTGCCTGGCTAGATCTATAATCTGCTCTGCTACAATGCCTTCGCCTGAGGCGGTGACTAATGGTGCGCCGACACCCTCGTATTTAAGCGCGATAGCTTTTTGATATGCATCAATGGCTTGCTGGCTTTTATCCTGCTTTTTATTCATCTTAAATATTGGTGTCTAATAGGTTGGTGATTGACATGTTGTTGCTATTATTTTTTGGTATACCCAGTACACATTGTAATTTATCTACAATTATACCTTGCTGTGTTAGCACTTCATTTAAGTCATCTAACGAACTTGATACTTTGGTTTTTATATCGGCGTTAGGCGCCCAAAATACAGCGGCGCACTTTTTACCTCTAAGGCTTATTATGCTGATAAGTTGTCCCGCAATACCGCAGTCGAAACTCAGTTTAGCGTTCCATATGCGTTGGCCTTGTAATTGATCTTTAGCGCTATTGCTTTTATCCCATTGCAGTCTCAACTCTAGCATTGAAATTTTTTGATCGATCCAGACTGGTAATTCAAATAATAAACTGCCAGTATTATCACTCATTGATTGTTGTGTGTTTAAAGTTGTTAATTGCTGGCTTTGTACCCGTGATACAAGGCTTAGTAGTAATCGTAATAGGGGTAATATCTCTTGGCCTTTATTAGAAGTATTAACGCTTAAAGCGTCTGATCGGCTCATTAAGTCTGTCAAAGTATTCCAAAGTTGGTTGAGATTAATGGGCGGGTTTTGAGTATTTTTAAGGAGTTTGTCAGTACCTCGGTGACGGCTAAGTGCTGTGATTAAATTAAGCAGGCTAAGTTTGTAGTCAGTTGTTTTTCTGTTCGTTGTTCCGGCATTAACAAGAAGCCCTAGTGAGAGTAGGTGATCGACAGTTATTTTTTCGCCAGTAGAGAGTAATTGTTTAAGCTTAGATTCTAATAATACGCCACTGTTTTTAATCGCCTGCGCCAAGCGTAAAGGATCTGTAAGTTGACCTAATGGGTTAATACTCTGCCTGAATTGTAGGTTGGCCATCGAAATTTCTTTATTTACCTGTGCCAGCTTATCCAGCATGGTATTAAGACTTGATAGCTCGAGAGTATCATTTCGTCTTGGTAAGTGGCTGCGAAGCGCATTCATTATGATGGCTTGTTGTTGTGAATTAATGATTTTTGGTAAAGCGATTGCAGATTGTGATGTGGCTGGCGACTCGGCTTTATGGCTTGTTATTGATTTGTCAATGATCGCTGTCTGGCTCTGTTTATAACTCTCTAATGAGGCTTGCTTATCAAGCACTCTAAGTAATTTAATCTGCTGATGGTTGACGATTAAAATATCCAGTTGTTGTCCTATTCTGGGTAATAAGGGTGACTCAACAGTGATTTTTTGATGGCCTATCTTTAGCACGACATCATAAATAACCGCTTTAGAGCTATGATGGGTCGATTGATGGCTCTGAATGGATCCCGAGGCTGTGCGGTTTGCCCGTAGAGAGACATCGACCACTACCGCGCGTTGGGTGTCACCGACATGATTTGCGAGATAGCGCTGGCTGGCTTCACTGGTAGGTTTAAACTGCAATCGGTCCAGTGGACCGCTACTATTAGCAGCTTGTGATTCATTGATCATATCGGATCTCTTCGTTATCTAAGCCGCCCTAAAATCGTTGTTTGGATTACTATACCCTAGATTTTTTAATCGATCGGCTTAAAAGTAGCATTTTAGCGAAATTGAATGTGAATTTTGAGTAGATTTCCCATTCAATTAGTTGTCATAAGGGTCTTGAATTGGGTTTTTATAGTTTATAATAAGCGGATCAATTATTATGTTTGCAGATGATTTTCAACCAACGGTAAGGCGCTCATTGTTGTCTATTTTGATAGATCCAATCAATAAACAGCTAAGTGCAGTAAACGGCTTGGTACTGGACGGTATAGGCTGCCAAAAGGCTTATCGCCAACTTTTCTCTGGGGTCACGGTGTCCTTAAGAGCAGGGCAGGGGCTTCATGTGGCGGGTTCGAATGGTTCAGGAAAAACAACTTTATTAAAAATTATTGCAGGCCTTTCTAACGATTATCAAGGTTCGATTGGTTGGCGTTGCAGCGACGAACTGAATCATGTTATTGATAAATCTGATTTGCTTTATCTTGGTCACCTTACTGGTGTAAAGTCTTTGTTGACGCCTCTAGAAAACCTTTCTTGGTGGGTCTCACTTTGTTTGCCAGCCTACCCGATCGGTAGTGACGAGATCACTCAAGCCTTACAGCAGATTGGCCTCAATTCAGAGCTTAATACCCCATGCCATTTTTTGTCGGCAGGTCAGCAGCGGCGAGTAGCTCTAGCGCGCTTACTACTGAGTCAGCAACGAGTTTGGATTCTTGATGAGCCGTTTACGGCGCTAGACCACTTGGGTATCAGCCAGATTGAAAATTGCATCAAGCGACACCAGTCTTCTGGGGGTATGGTCATTATGACCAGTCATCAAGTGGTCAGTAACGTTGAGCTTATTAACCTTAATCTAGCTGATTATCAACAGAGGCCAAATTAATGTTGGTGTCAGCAAACGAAAATTTCTCATCATACAGAGTATTCACTGCGATTTTGTTCCGTGACCTGACTGTGTATTTTCGATATCGCGGCAGTTGGATTAACCCGCTATTTTTTATTCTGGTCGTTATTACTTTATTTTCTTTAGGTTTTGGTGCTGATAGCCAGGCATTACGTGTTTATTCACCGAGTATTATTTGGGTCACAGCTTTATTGGCAGTGCTCTTATCGTTGGATAGTTTATTCAAAACTGATTTTGATGACGGCTCTTTAGAGCAGCTAATATTGTCTTCACAATCACTTTATCTTTCTGTGTTAGCGAAAATTCTAGCACACTGGTTCGTGACGGGATTGCCCATCGTTTTGGCCACGCCGTTAATCAGTTTAATACTGGGTGTCTCTTTTGAGGTTCTACCAGAAGTATCCTTAGGTTTGTTATTGGGGACGGGCATACTTAGTTTTATTGGTGCTATTGGGGCATCATTAACCGTAAGCTTAGCCTCTGGTGGTCTATTATTATCATTGCTGAGTATGCCTCTGTATGTGCCGGCCATGATTTTTGGTGTGCAATACCTTCAGGATGCAATAGCAGGTTGGCCACTGGTGCCCAGTTTATCAATGCTAATTGGCTTGCTCTTGGCGGCGGTTGTTTTGTCGCCATTGGCGATTATGGCGGGTCTTAAATTGAGTGTTGAGGCCTAGCCATGGATAAAGCCGTATTCATGCTCTACTTAACAGAGGTTTTTAATCATGCCTAATTGGCAGTGGTTTCATCGTCTCGGATCGCCAAAATGGCTGTTGATTACTCTTGATCGATGGTTGCCATGGGTTCTAGGTTTAGCATTTCTCACCTTACTTTTAAGTCTCATATGGGGCTTAGCCTTTACTCCGCCTGATTATAAGCAGGGAGATGTATTTCGGATTATTTATATTCATGTGCCTGCCGCTGTCGTTGCTTTGGCCGCTTATTATGCAATGGCTATCGCTGGTGCAATAGCCATTATATGGCGAATGAAAGTAGCCGATATGGTACTTAGGTCTATTGCTCCTGTCGGCGCAGTATTGACTTTTATAGCCTTGTTTACCGGTGCCATATGGGGCAAGCCTACATGGGGAACCTATTGGGTATGGCAGGATGCACGCTTAACCTCGATGTTAATTTTATTTTTTTTGTATCTTGGTATTATCGCGCTTCATGACGCATTTAATGGCAGTGCTAGTGGGCAGCGAGCTGCGGCTATCATGTCATTGGTAGGGACGGTTAATATTCCTATTATATATAAATCTGTTGATTGGTGGGCGAGTTTACACCAACCCGCTTCGATTAAATTTACTGAAGAATCAACAATTGCCTTAGAGATGTTTCAACCGTTAATGATAGCCATACCTGGTTTTTATCTTTTTTGTTTAGCCGCTGTCATGTTAAATATGAAGGTACAAATTGCACACAACTCGCGTAACAATAGTTGGATGATTGAGCATGCTAAAATTGATTCTTAATCCGTCATTGCTGAATAGGATGGGCTGATGTACTTTGATAGTATTCAAGCGTTATGGTCTATGGGTGGCCATGGGTCGTATGTATGGATAGCCTACGGTGTGTCGCTTTCAATGATGCTCTGGAGCCTAATTTCTCCTTTAAAGGCTTACCGTAAGCAATTGAAAAATATAGTAATTAATGCTAAGAATGAAAGCGATTAATAGACTAATTGTTGCCTAATATGCACCCTCTCCGAAAACAACGTTTAATCGTCGTGCTCTTAATTGTAGTAGGTTCGAGCTTAGCCGCTTTTTTTATCATTTATGCCTTACAGCAAAACCTTAATCTTTTCTATGAGCCTAGCAGGGTAGCGAATGGTGAGGCGCCAATTGACCGCCAAATTCGTGTTGGCGGAATGGTTGCTGAGGGAAGTCTGATTCGACAAGCTAATTCACTGACTGTTAATTTCATTATTACTGATTTTGCTGCCAATGTAGCTGTTGAATATACTGGAATTTTACCGGATATGTTTGCAGAAAATGCAGGTACGGTAGTGACTGGTTTTTTATCAGAATCAGGTACCTTTTTTGCCGATCAGGTGCTAGCAAAACATGATGAGAATTACATGCCACCTGAAGTTTCAGCCGCATTGGATAGCGCTAAACACAAAGCGAATCAGCTCGATAATTGAATCGCCTTTTTAAAAATGCACTTGTTATTTAGCTGTAGCATCTTACTAACGGCTTTTTATTAAATGATTAGGATACATTTTGATTCCTGAAATTGGCCATTTTGCTTTGCTCTTATGCTTGCCTCTTGCCTTAGTCATGGCAATTGTGCCTCTTATTGGCGTTGCGACCAAGAACGCAGTTTGGATGCGATTTGCTTCTTCATTGGCAATCATGCAATGGGGTCTCTTGTTGTTTTCCTTTTTAGCATTGTCCTACAGCTTTTTCATTGATGACTTTAGTGTGAAGCTTGTAACGCTTCATTCGAATACTGCCTTACCTTGGTACTTTAAATTAAGTGCCGTTTGGGGTAATCATGAAGGCTCATTGCTTTTATGGGTTTTTATTCTTGCTTCTTGGACGCTTGCCGTTGCACTTGCAAGTGGTTCTATTCCGCTGGTGATGAAAACTCGTGTTTTATCAGTTTTAGCGATGGTTAGTCTTGGTTTTTTAGCGTTCATTATTTTTACCTCTAATCCCTTTGATCGATCCTTGATAATGACGCCTTCTGAAGGCAATGATCTTAATCCTTTATTGCAAGATATCGGTTTAATTATTCACCCTCCGATGCTCTATATTGGTTATGTGGGTTTTTCGGTTGCCTTCGCCTTTGCCATAGCTGCCTTGCTTGAAGGTCGCTTTGATGCTGAATGGGCGCGTTGGACTAGGCCGTGGACTAATATCGCTTGGGCCTTCTTAACGGTGGGTATTGCTCTCGGGAGCTGGTGGGCTTATTACGAGCTAGGCTGGGGTGGTTGGTGGTTTTGGGATCC
>DDDX01000025.1 GCA_002339085.1 Cellvibrionales bacterium UBA1969 | reverse complement strand
GAAGTTGTCTCTGGCGAGCGTGATCAAATGATGGCTACATTAACAGACCGACTGCATCAAGCTGCGATGACTGATTTTGGTGTCGAAGTAATTGACGTAAGAGTGAAGAGGATCGATTTTCCTCAAGAAGTCAGTAACGACGTCTATAACCGGATGCGCGCTGATAGAGAAAAGGAGGCTCGTCAATATCGGTCGGAAGGATTAGAGTTGGCAGAAAAAATCCGCGCGGATGCTGACCGTGAAAAGGTGGTGATTGAGGCAGATGCATACCGTCAAGGGGAACTTATTAGAGGTGATGGAGATGCTAAGGCAGCTGAAATTTATGCTGAGGCCTATAACCAAGACCCTGAATTCTATGCTTTTTCAAGGCGTTTGAAAGCCTATGAGGCGTCTTTCTCAAATAAAGGTGATGTGTTACTAGTTGATCCTGATAGCGACTATTTCCGTTACCTCAACAAGGTCGATGCGCAATAAATTGACCTAGATCTTAACTACTAGCCGGGAAGGTAATTGCCAACCCGGCTTTTTTGTGTCCCAAGGGTCTGTTAGGCCTACTGAATTGTGAATAGGATCGTTTATGACTTATCATTTATGGCTGGCATTGTCTTTGGTATTGGTGATTGAGGGCATATTGCCTTTTATTGCGCCTAGTCAATGGCGCCGTGTCTTGGTTACTATAAACAGCCTGAGCGACGGGCAAATTCGCGGGATGGGTTTGGCCAGTATGTTGAGCGGAGTCGTGTTATTATTAGTGTTGAATTAACCTGTTCTAGGGTTGATTTGCGTCGTAATGATTAACCTTAAAGGTAGATAGACCAGATGACTAGTGCCGATCGTTGGATGCTTCCTGAAGGAGTGGACGAGTTATTACCTGAGCGAGCGGCCATTGCTGAGCAAGCGCGCAGAAGTGTGCTCGATCTTTTTAAGTTTTGGGGTTATCAACTAGTCATACCGCCATTAATTGAGTTTACCGATTCACTCTTAATCGGTACTGGCCAAGATGTTGAAGTGCAAAGTTTCCGGCTCACCGATCAACTAAGCGGCAAGCCCATGGCGGTGCGCGCCGACATCACTCCGCAGACAGCCCGAATTGACGCCCACAGTCTTAACACCCAAGGTGTGAGGCGACTGTGTTATGCCGGCAGTGTGTTGCACACGCGGCCCAAAACGTTAATGGCCTCACGCTGCCCGATTCAAGTGGGCGCCGAATTATACGGCGATCAAAGTATTGCGGCTGATATTGAAGTTGTGTCATTAATGCTTGAAACATTAACCGTGCTTGAGGCCAGCTTTATCTCCAATGGTGAGCTTGGTTTGTTAGACCAATTAACCATAGACTTAGGTCATGTTGCGATTGACCAGGCGATTAAAGCGGCCTTGGCTGAGGCTATGCCTGATCTCGACAGCGATGATACGACGGCTTTATTTGCCGCGATTCAACGCAAGTCACAGCCCGACTTAAACTTACTGCTGGCCGACTTGGCGATTGATCAAGACTTAATGATGATTTTTCAGCAGTTGCCCACGCTTTGTGGTGGTGTCGAGGTGTTAGCTCAAGCAAAAAGTTTGCTTGGTGCCTTAGGCCTGCAAGTAAATGCGGCTATTGATCAGCTGACTCAAATCGCTGAATGCATATCGGCGCGTTTTCCTAAGGTTGTCCTATATTTTGATTTGGCTGAAATTCACGGCTATGAATACCATACCGGCCTCGTCTTTGCTGCCTATGCCGACGGCAACGGCTTAGCCTTAGCCAATGGCGGCCGATACGATAATATCGGCCAAGTGTTTGGTGCAGCGCGTTCAGCTACTGGCTTTAATGCTGACTTAAAAGCTCTATTAGCCTTTCTTCAGTCGCGAGCCGGTAATGGCCTATCAGCGCAGGCTGCTGATATTATTGCCGCGCCAAATACCAATAATGCTGCTGATGATGCTAGCCTCTGGCAGGCGGTTAGCGCTTTGCGCCAAGCCGGCGAGGTGGTGATTTTTAATGGTCAGCAAGGCGCTGAGCCAGCTGGTCGACAGTTGGTGAACCGAGACGGCCAATGGCAGGTCGAAATTCTTTAATCCACAGGTATAGGTTAATAAATTTTCTTTAGTAGTAGGTATCAGCAAGTATGAATAAAAATATAGTCGTCTTGGGAACCCAATGGGGAGATGAAGGCAAAGGGAAAATCGTTGATTTGCTTACAGCCAAGGCTGATGCCGTAGTGCGGTTTCAGGGCGGCCACAATGCGGGCCATACCTTAGTGATTAACGGCAAGAAAACGGTGCTGCATTTAATTCCTTCCGGTATTTTACACGACGGTGTTGCCTGCTTAATTGGTAATGGGGTGGTGCTATCGCCCGAAGCCTTATTGAAAGAAATGGCCGGTCTAGAACAGCAGGGCGTCAATGTAGCTGAAAAATTATTACTCAGCACTTCTTGCCCATTGATACTGCCTTACCATATTGCGCTCGATCAAGCGCGTGAAATCCAGCGCGGCAATGCGAAAATCGGCACAACCGGTCGTGGTATCGGGCCAGCCTATGAAGACAAAGTGGCTCGTCGCGGGCTGCGTTTGGGCGATTTGCGTAACCCTGAACAATTTGCCGAGAAAGTGCGCGCCGTGATGGACCTGCATAATTTTACCCTCCGTGAATACTATCAAGTTGAACCGGTCGATGTAGAAAAAACCATTGCAGATATGCTGGCCATGGTGCCCACCTTAATGCCGATGATGAACGACGTGGTCGAAACATTGCACGCCTATCGCCGCGACGGGAAGTCCGTGTTATTTGAAGGGGCGCAAGGTTCACTGCTCGATATTGATCATGGCACTTACCCTTATGTGACCTCGTCCAATACCACTGCCGGCGGTGCGCCATCGGGTAGCGGGGTTGGGCCGCTGTATTTAGATTATGTCTTAGGCATTACTAAGGCTTACACCACTCGCGTAGGCTCGGGGCCTTTTCCGACCGAACTATACGATGACATTGGCCGGCATTTAGCGACGAAGGGCAATGAAGTAGGCGCCACTACCGGCCGCGATCGACGCTGTGGTTGGTTCGATGCCGTGGCGGTCAGACGGGCTGTACAAATTAATAGCGTGTCGGGTATTTGCTTAACCAAGCTTGATGTTTTAGACGGCTTAGACGCGGTGCAGATCTGTGTTGGCTACGAAGATGCTAAAGGCAATCGTATGCCGTTTGAAGTTGATAGCGACTACTTTGAAAAACTACAACCTATTTATGAAACCATGCCCGGCTGGTCTGACTCGACGTTCGGTGCCCAGTCGTTTGACGAGTTACCGATAGAAGCTAAGCAATATATTCGGCGCTTAGAAGACTTAATTGAAACGCGGGTGGATATTATTTCCACAGGCCCAGATAGAAACGAAACTATCGTTTTGAATGATTTAATTTATTCAGCAATTTAATTCGTTTTACTTTTGCCGAGGTTTTCAATGTTTATAGATAAAATTTTGGGACCAATTAAACAGTGGGGATATCTAGTTCGAGACCTTGATGATGCGATGGAATGTTGGGTTAAGCAATTAGGCATTGGCCCCTGGTGGGGATATAAGAACGTACAGGTAACTTCTTGCCACGAGGGAAAGAAGAACCCGATTTCAATGAGTGTAGGATTATCTTATCACCAAGGAATACAGATTGAACTAATTCAGCAGCTTGATAGTAACCCTTCTCCTTACCAGTATTTTTATCAGCGTGGAACTGAAGCACAGGCTTTGCAACAAGTGGCTTACATGGTGCCTGATGTTGACGTGGCAATTGCACAGTGCCAACAGCGTGGCATGCATGAAGTTGGTCGCATTCTACCTGCCCCTGATTTAGCCTACGTATATATGAGTTCATCTGGTATGGCAGGTTTAGCAATTGAGCTAATGCCCCACGATCAAAACTTTCTTGATGATTATGAGCGAAGTTCGCTTGAAGCAGAAAAATGGGATGGAAGTAATCCTTTTCGTTTGATTGAATTATAATTTTCAAATTAATTTATTTGGATTGAGAAATGCTAAATCATTTTTTAAAGGGGATTTTTATATTCGGAATAACTTTTCTTTTATCTTGTCAATCCGATCAGACTCCTAAATCCTGTCTGCCTGTAGAGTTGTTTGGCAAAAAAGTTGATATTAAAGGGGGTGAGTTTCAATTCGGAGATAATCGCTTTTATATAGATGAGAGTCCGGCAGCTAGAGCTACAGTCGTTGGGTTTAATATCGATATTCATGAAGTGACTAATATTCAGTTCGCGGAATTTGTAAGTGAAACTGGTTTTATCACTGATGCTGAAAAGGGTTTATCAAAGGCGGATTTTCCTGATCTGCCAGAAAAATATCGAGTTCCAGGCTCAATGGTATTTATTCCACCTGAAGATAATGCGCCTAGTTCTCCAGCACAATGGTGGCAATTTATTCCTGATGCAAATTGGCGGCACCCCTATGGACCTGGTTCAGATATTGTTGGGAAGGAAAATCACCCAGTAGTTCAACTGACTTATGCTGATGCTGAAGCATATGCCAAATGGCTAGGTCGACGTTTACCAACAGAACGTGAATGGGAGTTTGCTGCTAGAGGAGGTTTGGATGGCGCCATCTATTCTTGGGGCGATGAAAAGCCTCATGATGGCCAGCCAAAAGCTAATACCTGGCAGGGTATTTTTCCTCACGTTAACTTAAAGGAGGATGGATTTGTAGCTAGCGCACCAGTTGGTTGTTATCCTCCTAATGGATTTGGTCTTTTTGACACAACAGGAAATGTTTGGGAATGGAGTAGCACCCCTTATGGGCCAGACAGAAAAAGGGACTACGGCGCAAATGGCTTCGATCCTCAACAACCTAGCGTTATAGTGAAAACCTTAAAAGGCGGGTCTTTTTTATGTGCTGATAATTATTGCCAACGCTATCGACCTGCTGCTAGACAGGCTCAAGACGTCACTGTAGCTTCACCGCATATTGGTTTTCGTACTGTGGCGAATAAAATTATTAATTAGCATGCTTTTGAAGATTGAAGGTCAGGACTTTTAAATGGTTGATTGGTTAATTAGTAATGAGACTTATAATCTTGCGCTATGGTGTGGGCTTGTTTACGTTGTCTTGATTGTTATTGGTGCTGTATTTGTAAAGGCGCCTTATGGAAGATTCTCATCTGATAATTATGGAGTGAGCTTATCGCCAAGATTAGGGTGGTTTCTTATGGAATTACCGGCAACATTGAGCTTCATCTTTTTTTACTTCCAAGGCGATAATTGTTTTGAGATGGTGCCGTTATTCTTCTTAGGCATATGGTTAATCCATTACGGAAACCGTGGATTTATTTTTCCATTTTTAATCAGGGCTGCAAAGGGGGCTAAAGGCACCTTTAGTATAATGATTGTCGGCACGGGTTGGTTGGTCACCACCTTGCACGGGTATTTGAATGCGGTGTTTATTAGTCATTTAAGTGACCATTTTACCCATGATTGGTTTAGTGACCCAAGATTTTTGATTGGGATTATGATTTATGGCTTTGGTTATATTATGAATATTCACTCAGATGCTATTATTCGGAACTTACGTAGTAAGGACGAGGTGGAACGGGGTGAAAAAGTATATCGCATTCCAGAAGGCGGTTTATTTAAGTATGTGAGTAACCCTAGCTATTTTACCGAGTTAATATCCTTTACCGGTTTTGCCATTGCCACATGGTCACTGGGTGCTTTGTTTGTGCTTGCAGTGAGTGCGGCGAATTTAATCCCCCGGGCCTTTCAAGTGCATCAGTGGTATTTAGAAAAATTCCCCAGCGATTACCCTAGTGACCGAAAGGTTTTAATTCCCTTTATCATGTAAATAAAAATTTGTCTGGCCTTATGTAGAGAAAGTAGGTTGAATAAAAAGATCGGTATTATCGGTGATGTTCATGCAGAAGACGTCTTACTTTCATTGGCAATTGATTGGTTTGAAAAGCAAGGTGTTGATATAGTCATTTGTACGGGCGACATTGCTGATGGTCTTGGTGATATTAATGCCGCCTGCGACTTGCTGGCTAATCATGGTGTGTTAACTGTGGCGGGCAATCACGACAGGTGGTTGCTGACCGATAAGAAGCGGCATGTAAAAAACGCCCACCGAAGAAGTGCAGTTCGCGACAGTAGTTTGCAATTTCTGGATGCGTTGCCGAGAATGTTATCAGTTTCAACTTCCTGCGGTGAGCTATTGCTTTGTCACGGCGTGCTAGGCGATGACCTCGCCAAGGTATGGCCTGGCACGGCGACGACTAACGTTGAGCAATCGTTGTCGCTCGATCAGCTGCTGTCAAATAGCTCGACTGCACCACGATTTATGGTCAATGGCCATATGCATTTTCGCACCTTGATTGATTTCGAAAACTGCCAGCTTATTAATGCAGGTACATTGAAAGGGCTTTATTCAGGGGTCAGTATTCTTGACGTTGATGAGCAAATGGTCAGTGGATTTGACTTCACGCCAAATAAGGTAATTTTACAAGGCCAATATCATTCGATTGCCGGATCGGATGGACGTAAAGTGTGGCGTAATACGCAAGCCTTTGATAGTCGGTGGACACCAATCACTCTGCATCGGTCTCCATAGCACTGAGCTTTATATTCTAAAAGATCATTTATCGGGCTGCTAAAGCTAGTGGTTGTCGTCACCTAAGCGTTGCTGACCTGTCATTCTATAAAAATTGATTGTATCGTTTGCTTTTATTGAGCTCAACTTCAGAAATCTCAGTGCTTATAGTCCTTAATAGTTAATCATGATAGATAAAAGGACAGACGATGAGAATAATGCATCAACACAGCTGGCAATTCTTTTCACGGGCCGCATCGTCTTTGTAGCAGGGTTCAGCAATTTTATACTCCTTAGCAACTAAGAATTTATATGTTTTTTAATAGCTGATTTTGACCCTAGTAGAAACAGTATTATGATTTTAGAGCAACATTGGTATGATTTATGATGGCGTTGCCATTAAGCCACTAATTAGATTTATTGATCAAACCCTAAAAGGATAAAGATTAGCAATTAAGTTGAGTTAATATCTATCGGTAAATTATATACTGCTATCGTTACAGTTACTTAAACATACCGTTGCTAAATTCTCGTTATTATAACTTGATAAGTTTGGCTCGGAAAGCTAAGCCCCTGCTATATTTCGCGACAGCGCATCCTATTTTTGGAGATATCTTTGTTATGAATAGCCCGAGTAATAATACCCACGATATGAACACTAATGTTACCGTTCAAATTGAAGCGCAGTATGCTCGCATGAAACAGGTGCAATTGAGCGAGGGTATTCCAAGTGCTGCAGTTCGAAAAGATCGCTTGCAACGCTGTATTAATTTGTTGGTCGACCATAAAGATGAATTATCAAAAGCGTTAGAGCAAGACTTTGGTGGGCGCTCGCCTAACTTGACGCAGTTGTCAGAAATTATGCAAGGGACCGGCCACTATAAACATGCGCTTAAGCATGTTGAAAAATACATGAAAGCTGAAAAACGATCGGCACCGTTCCCTATTGGCTTATTAGGGTCGCGTGCCGAGTTGCATTATCAGCCTAAGGGTGTGGTGGGTATTATGTCGCCGTGGAATTTTCCTATTGCGATGGTGTTTGTGCCATTATGTAATGCGATCACTGCGGGTAATCGGGCCATCATTAAGCCTTCGGAGTTTAACCCTGCTACAGCAGAATTAATTAAAACTTTAATCGAGCAAACCTTTAGCTCCGACGAGGTAGCCGTGTTTACGGGCGGCGCCGATATTGGTGCTGCGTTTAGTACTGTGCCGTTTGACCATTTATTTTTTACTGGCGCCTCCAGCATTGGCCAAAAAGTGATGGAAGCTGCGGCTAAAAACTTAACTCCCGTGACGCTTGAGTTGGGTGGTAAGTCACCAGCATTAATTGATGCCGCGTACCCAATTGAATTAGCCGCGGAGCGCATTGTTAGCGGCAAGGGCATGAACTCGGGCCAAGTGTGTATTTCGCCAGATTATGTCTTTGTGCCCGAGCAGGGTTTAGAGGCCTTTATTTCTAGTAGCCGTGAAGTCTTTGCTAGCCAGTTTGCCACGGTAATGGGTAACCCCGACTATACCGCCGTGGTCAATGACCGCCACTACGCGCGATTAGTGAGTTACTTAGATGAGGCCCGCGCTATGGGTGTGAGAATTGAGCCTTTATGTGACGAAGCCTTAGTGGCAGGCGATCGCCGGATTCCGATTACGTTGGTGATTAATCCCGGCGATGATTTGCGCATCATGAAAGACGAGATATTTGGCCCGTTAATGGTGATTAAAACTTACAGTAATGAACAAGATTGCATTAACTTTATTAATGCACGGCCTTCGCCGTTAGCGTTTTATTACTTTGGTGAGAATAAGCAAAAACAACAGCAAATGTTAGATAAAACGCTATCGGGCGGTGTGACAATCAATAATGTGACCATGCATGTGAGCTGTTACGACTTGCCGTTTGGCGGTATCGGCAATAGTGGTATGGGTAGCTACCACGGTATTGAGGGCTTTAAAACCTTTAGCCATGGCCGCTCGGTGTTTCGTCAAGGCAAATTAGATTTAGCTAAGCTGGCCGGCACCTTGCCACCCTATGGTGAAAAAGTGAAAAAAGTTCTAGCGAGTCAAATTAAAAAATAACCTCTGATAAGCACCTAACGCTGTCTGACCAGGCCTTCTTGTACAGCCGAGGCCACTAGTTGGCCTCGGCTGTTGAAAACCTTTGCGCGGCCCATGCCGCGCCCGCCGCCAGTAAAGTCACTGTCAACCTCAAACAATAGCCAGTCGTCTATTTTTAGTGCTTGATGAATCCAAATGGAATGACTGAGTGTGGCGGCCATTACATTAGGCGTAAAGGGATTAATGCGATGTGGGAAAAACGCGGGCATTAATATCGGATTGTCCGAGGCATAGGCAAACATTTGTCGTTGTAAGTTATCGTTGTCGGGAAGTGCTGCGGTGGTTTTGATCCATGCTAACAACCGCGGTGGGTGTGGATGCGGGTCAACAATGGCTGGTGGATTAACAAATCTTATATCAATTGGCCACTCGTACTGATTGTTAATTCCCTTACTGGCAAGAAAATCGTTAATGCGGTGACTTTCTTTGATGAGTGATTCAGGTGTGGGTGCGATGGGTATTGTTGCCGCATGACTGACACCGTGTTCGGGTTTCTGAAACGATAAAGTGGCGGTAAAAATAATTTTTTCATTCTGTTCAACAACCACCTGCCGACTCAAGAATGAGCGACCGTTTCTCATTGCTTCAACGCAATAAGTTAAAGGAACACCTATTGCGCCTTGGCGTAAAAAGGTTGAATGCATGCTGTGTAGCACATAGGGTTTTGTCACGGTTTGTTGACTTGCACTCATGGCCTGCGCCATTACTTGACCACCATAAATGCGCTCACCGCTGTCGTCATTACATAAACCGGTGAACCGTGTTAATGTCTCTGAAGGGCTATCGAGCCGTTTAAGTGCCAGCGAGTCTATAATACCTTGTAATCCTTTAGGCATCATTTAATTTACCTTTACAAATTTAGAATAAATAAGTCAGTTAAAGCGTACGATGGTTAAAAGTCATTAGGCCTTAATAACGCGTCATGACCCCCGTCTAGAAATAAGACCGTGCCCGCTATAAAGCTGCTATTCGAGTCGAGTAAAAAAGCTGCCGCGTGGGCAATGTCTTCGGGTCGGCCGGATCGGCCAACAGGAACACTAGCCGCAAAGGCCTGGTTGACTTTTCGTAACGTGGGGTCGGCTTCGATTTTTTCGTTAAGCGGCGTGGAAATGTAGCCAGGGGCAATGGCATTAAGCCGAACCCCCGCCGCTAAATAGTCCCCGCTGTGTTGCCGCATCCAGCAGGTCAGGGCTCGTTTACCGCCAGCATAGGCTTCGTTACCATCGGCAAGTTCATCAATGAGCGCCACCGCTTGCTCTTCATCGCCGGCTAATAGTGCTTCGACATAAGCGCCACTTTGACTCATGGTGGCCGAGATCGACGAAATCAATACCATCGCGCCGTGACGTTTGGCGACGTGGCCTTTTAAGCCTTCAATTGTGGTCAATGCACCAAAATAATTGATGCGACTGATCAAAGAGACAGGTTTAATATTAACGCCAACGCCAGCACATGGGATAAAGCCGTCAAGCCCATCGGGGGCAAGGGCTTTAATACCTGCAATTGCCTGTTGCCGGCCTTGATCGGACGATAGGTCAGCTTCAATATCGGCATTATGTAAATCGACCACAATGATTCGGTGGCCGTCTTGTTGAAGCCAATCAACAATGCCGGCGCCAATGCCGCTAGCGCCGCCGGTAATGGCATAGATCCCCATGGTTAGTTTCCTTTTATAACAGAATGACAAAATAGTGGAATGACTTACGCTTGATGGCGCACCTTGCTAAAATGATTCGCTAAGACCACGGCGGTAGCGAGGGCGACGATGGCACAAAGGGCGGTGTCAAGATTGACGCCAGCCGTAAAATCGCCGATCTTGCACAGCAATACAGTGCCCACTAATACATTGCTAGCACCCCATAATACATTCACTACCGGTGACGACTCACCCACACCAGGTGGACTGGCGAATGGGCTTTGAAAGGCTTGGCCAGACAGGCCATTGACGCAGTGCGGAATGGCATTGACTAACAAGGCGCAGCCGAGTGCATGAGCTAGGTAGGTGAGTATTAGCATGGCAGGTATCCTTAATGGTGGTTATTGAATGATGACGCGAGGTAGCTCACTCATAATAAAGTGGGTGCCGGCGGGATCGAGCATATAAGCCACATCGGGTTCTACCAGGGTTTTTTGTTCGGGCTCTGATAACGATTGAAAAAACCGTTCGATGGATTCAAACCACTGCTCGGTCACACCGTCATAACAGCGCTCAGGGGCCAAGGCATAGTCATCAATATGCCGCGGGTTTTGATCGTAGGCCATAATGTCTTTATTTAAATTATCAACCGTTTGAAATAAACCACCATGGTGCTCAAGCCAATGTTGATGAAAGGTTTCGAGTGACAAGGCAGAATTGCGGCGTAATATACAGAGTAATTTAGCGGTGGCCTCAGTGCGGGCGTTGGGTTTATCGACAATAGTGTTGGCTGTGTCAGCTAATAACCACGCTTGCGATGCACGATCGATCAAGTACTCTTCATCGGGCACCACATACTGTTGGTAGTAAGGATCATCGATCATGGCCTTGAAGGCGTCCATGGAGTGATACCAAATGGCACTAACACCGTCATAACCTTGCTGCTCGAAGCTGGCGTCTTTGGGGTCGCGTCGGTAATCAGCGGCTAAGCGAGGGTTCTGTTCATAGCGGGCAATGTATTGTCTTAAGGCGGGGCTGTTAGTAAATAGCGGGCCATGGACATTGGCCCAGTGCTGATGAAATTCATCGCGCGATAAGGCGGCATTTCGTTTTAAGAAACATAGCAGTTTGATCACGAGTTTTTCCTTATTGTTAGGGAGAGCAGTTGCAGCAAGTCGTAATGCTTAATTACTGTCAATGAATCGTATCATCGCTACCTTCACCTTTCGTTTTAAGGTAAGGTCTCACGTTATTCAATGCTTAACCAAGAGGGTACACAAGTGAGCCAAGAAGAAAATAACAAATCGTTAATGCGTCGTTGGTATGATGAGATGTGGCAGCCATGTAATTTTGACTTAATTCCCGAGTTGGCGGGCCCGCATTATACCCGCCACGATATGATGGGCACGCGCACGGTTACCGGCGAAGAATACCGTGACAGTCTAAAAATGTTTGGTGCTACTTGGACCATTCGCGACTTTAATTACTTTCTGATGTCAGAAGGCAACTTTATCACATCTATTGGAAGCTGGGTGGTTGAAAACTTTGATGGTCAAGGGACCGAAGCTCAATGGGATTGGGTGCAGTCGTTTCGAGTTGAAGGCGGACGTTTAGTCGAAACATGGCTGCCTGCAATGGGTGGTACAGATATGCAATGGGCTGCTAGCGATATACCAGCACAGAGTATCTTGGTTCGCGGCTAGCGCATCATATCATTGTTGCCATTAATACAGCATAGACTACTAGCAAGTCGATATTTTAATACCGAAAGTCACTAAAAATATCGGGGTAGTCGCGCCAATAGTACTGTAAGTGCGCGTCGGGCCAATCTTTATAGATAAATTCCCAGTTGAGATTATCGATACGCCAGCCATGGTGCGGGTCGAGGTTGCTTATAAACACCGGCGCCCCGTAGTCACAAAAGCGAGTATCAATACTGAGTCTAACAGTGTTTTCAGACGTGTTGGGCTCAGCGCGATGCACGCAGCAGGAATGAAAAATAATTAAATCCCCACGCTCGACATCAGAGACATGCCAAGTTCTTTCATCAGCAAAGACTTCACATTGTACGCCCCCTACGCCATCGGCCACTTTGACAGTGCGAACGCCTTGTTTGTGAGAGCCCGGTAGCAGTTGCAATCGCCCCATGCCTTTTTTAGTGTCGTGAAGCGCCACCCACATGCCGGCCATGGTCGGTCCTGCTTGATGCGAGCGCGCATCTTGGTGCGGCGGGGTCTCGTAACCTAATTTTTTTGGGCAGGCGATACGACCCAGTTTCATCGGGTAAACAAATACCTCTGGCCCCACTACTACTTGCATTAATCGCAGTGCGTCAGCTTGATGAAAGAAATTATGAAAACTGGGCAGTGATTGAATTTTTGGATAGAACTGATCCCAGATAGGGTCAGTTTCAAAAAAAGGCTCGCCCACTAGTTGGGGTAGCTGGCGCTGTTGGTCAAACACGATATGGGGTTGTAAGAAATTAAGCATGTCATGCATTAAGCGCTCGCAGCGCTGCGGATTAATGGCTTGCTTGAAATATAAATAACCCTGTTCATTAAATCGATCTTGTAGTTGTTCTGTACTTTCTTCTTTTCTTGAAGTGATGAGTGGTTGAAATACTGTCATAGCTGAAAAAATCTTTTAAAAAGAAGGGTTTGATGGGGGATCATGCTTGTCTTAAGGCCATAGTAAACCGATGCTTGGCATTGATAAACCTTTTACATAAATAAAATAATAAAAATTAATCAATCAATTGGGATTCCCATTCTTTATTTAGAGTTAAGCCCCGCTATTGACATTATTTACAATGTTATATGAAAAAGTATTAAGAGCTTGTCATTCTATTTATTAATCTGTGTAAGAGTTGATCCAAGGTGTTTATGCCCCGTATATCATTTATATATCAAGACATACAGGATTTCTATATCTATGAATAATAAAAAGATTTTACTTGTTACAGGTGCAACTGGATTTGTTGGTAGCCATTTTGTTGAGAGGATGCTCACGGAAACGGATTATCAAATACGATGCCTTGTTCGTGATATTAAACAGTTAGGTCGTTTGACGGCTTATCGAAATAAAATCGAGTGGGTTACTGGTGATATTTTAGATGTTGAAAGCTTAGCTTCAGCTTTTGATAGTGTTTGGGGTGTTGTTAACTTGGCCGGCTACCGCGAGTTTTGGAGCCGTAAAAGCAACCACTATTATGCTGTAAATGAGCAAGGGGCAAAAAATGTTTTTATGGCAGCTCTTGAAGCGGGCGTAGAAAAAGCTGTTCAAGTGAGTACGCCTTTGGCCTTTGGCGTGCCTAAAATAATTCCATTTAATGAAGGCAGTCCCGCTGGTAAACACCCTAACCGATATGGGCACAGTAAATATCTTGGCGATAATGCAGCTTGGGAATTGTATCAAAAAGCTGGATTACCATTAAGTATTGTGTATTTAGCGGCGGTTATCGGTGCCGGAGATAACAAAGCTACTATGGAAGTCCGGAGAGCAGTTGAGGGCAATATGCCAGCTTTAGTGGGTGCTGATACCACCTACACTTATGTATATTTAGGCGATGCGGTTGAATCGATTGCGCAGGCGCTGATGCGTGAGGAGACAATAGGTGAGCGTTACCTAGTTGGTACTGAG
>DDDX01000053.1 GCA_002339085.1 Cellvibrionales bacterium UBA1969 | reverse complement strand
TATTCATTAATGTAGTTTTTCCTGCGCCATTTCTTCCTACTAAGCAGACCCTTTCGTTCTCTTCAATTGAGAAGTTAGCGTTTTTCAAGAGGGGGTTGTCGCCAAATTCTATCGAGGCGTCTTCAATTCTAATCAGTGACAATGTTTAAGCCTTGCTATTTTTAGCCGTTCAGATTTTTAAATGATCGCTTTTTCGACCCGCTCAGCAATGGCGGTCATTAAATCATAAGCGATAGTATCGGCATATTTGGCGATACGGTTGATTGGCAAATCATTACCCCAGAGAATAGCAGTATCTCCAAGAATAATTTCATCTTGGTGGTCTGTAATATCGACACAGAGTGAGTCCATTGATACTGTGCCAGCTAATGCTGTTCTTTTACCATTAATCAAAATTGGCGTTCCATTTTTTGCATGGCGGGGGTATCCGTCTGCATAGCCTATGGCAATGGTCGCAATTCTACTGTCTCTTTTTGCTGTCCACTTGCTGTTATAACCGACTGAATCACCAGATTTTATAGATCTAATTGAAATAATCGGTGCTGCAAGGGTCATTGCTGGTTTAAGCTCTGTGCTCACTTGATTAGGCGTATCAAGTGGGTCTACCCCATAAATCATTAAGCCAGGTCGAAGATATTCTTGACTGTTAGAGAGGGATGTTGTCGTTAGCGATTGCCATTGACTATACGCCTCTTGGTTTTCGCTAATGACGATTGCGGCAGAATTAGAGATTGAAAAAGCATCGATGTTACTTGATTTGAAAATATCAATGAAACAATGTAGCTGTTTTTGAGTCGCAATCGAGTGTTTTTTTTGCGCTTCAGAAAAGTGTGTCATTAAGACTTTCGGTTGATTTTTCAACGGTTCTTGTAAAAAGTATTGGCTGAGTTCATCCTGATCAATACCAAGTCGGTGCATGCCTGTATCAATCTTTACCCAGTAGCTGAGGTTTGACATATTCATCGCAAATTCAAGCATTTCTTTTGTGTGCACGGCTACGGTAAAATTATTGAAGGGGTAATCTTGCAGCTGTTCGAAGTTATTAGTCGGGCTCATGACCAATATTTCTTGACTAATACCATTAGCTCTTAGGGCCTGAGCCTCCTCGTATCGAGCGACGGCATAGCCATGCACAAAAGGACTAAGAATATTAGCGGTGTTGAGCATGCCATGACCATAACCGTTAGCCTTAACAACGGCCATAATCTTTGCTGATGGCGAAATTGACTTTGCTATTTTAATATTATGGGTGATAGCACGTCTGTCAATAAAAGCAGTGGCCCTATCTATTTTTGGTATTATCATTGGCATGTACGTTTGATTGCTATTTATTTTATACTGTTGTTGATTGGCGTCGTAATTATTTAAGCATAACTACTTATAGTCGATTGTACTTGTTCTAAATAACTTACGCCAAATATGTTTAAGTGATTAAGCAGATGGTACAAGTTATAAAGAGGGACTCTTTTTCGCCAGCCGGACTCTAGGGGCCAAATTTCATTGTAGCTGTTATAAAAATCATGAGGGAAACCACCAAATAGAAGCGTCATGGCGATATCAGATTCCCGCCAGCCATAGTATACCGCAGGATCGATTAAAGCGGGCAGTCCCTTCTCATTAACCAATAAATTTCCCGACCAAAGATCACCATGAAGTAATGATGCCGGTTGAGTGGGAATGAGTTCTGTTAGCCTTTCGCAGATGGATTCGATATAAATGATCCAGGGTGATTCCAAGAATCCATTATCGTAGGCTAGGCGTGCTTGATTAAGTAGACGATAATTACAAAAAAAAACATGGCCATCAAAGCAAAATTGATTTAGTTGGCGACCCTTGCCGCAATAATTATCACGATCTAAGCCATACATGGGGGTTTCATTGCCCATTTGTGGTGGTTTTGGTGCGCGATGGAGTTTTGCCAGTTGAAAGCCTAGAGATTGCCAGTAATCAGCGCTTTGTCCATGACGATAAAGGTAATCCATGACAATACAGTGATCCGTGACGTGGTGGATTTTCGCGGTATCAACAGTATTAGTTTCAGCGATTAATTTTAGGCCATGAGCTTCAACGCTTATAATGTCATTGGCTGATCCGGTTGCTAGCTTAACGACTAACTTATCGTTATCGCATCTTTCTATCAGATATATTTCCTCTCTGCCATTACCGCCAATTTTATATAGTTTGGAGTCGCTGCTAAACTGATTGCCATTTAACCACTTATAGGTCTCATGATCGAAAGTAGATGCAGTGAGGTTCATAGGGTTTTCTCTATTTACAAATGAGATGTTAATTTCAAACCACCAATGGTGCTTTTTTATAGTACTATAACCATGCTTTAAGCTATCATAACTGGTTCTAGATTGATCATTATTTTTTTAATATATCCATCTTAAATATACCGAGCTTGACATTTTTAGGTGATATTAATTGACAAATCATTTAGCTGAAAATCTTGTTATTGCGATCTCTTCAAGTGCCATGTTCAACATGGATGAAAGCCACCGTGTATACTCGGAGCGAGGCCTAGCGGCTTATTCTAAGTATCAAATCGATCATGAAGAGGAACCGCTTGCGCCAGGTGAAGCTTTCCCTTTAGTTAAGAAGTTACTTGCTTTGAATGATCGGCTCAACGTGTCAGGTCGTGTCGAAGTTATTCTGCTCTCTCGAAATAGCGCAGACACTGGCTTGCGCATCTTTAATTCAATCGAACATTATGGCCTCGACATTACTCGCGCCGCATTTTGCAGCGGCGAGCGACCCTATCGTTATATACAGGCTTTTGGCTGTCAGCTCTTTCTTTCTACTGATGCTGAAGATGTCAGGGCGGCTTTAAGAGCAGGTGTTGCAGCTGCCAATATTTTATCCAAAAGCGATCAGGCAAGTCTTGAGGTGAGCCCCTCTGATGGCCAACTTCGTTTTGCTTTCGATGGTGATGCTGTGTTATTTTCAGATGAAGCCGAGCAGATTTATAAAGCCGATGGGCTAGCCGCTTTCACAGAAAAAGAGCGATCGGCAGCTAAGCATCCTCTCAGTGGAGGGCCTTTCAAGTCATTCTTAGCGGCTTTGCAGCTGTTACAGTCCGAGTTTACAGGCGATGACTCTCCAATAAGAACGGCCTTAGTCACTGCCCGTTCTGCCCCTGCTCATGAAAGGGTGATTCGAACGCTTCGCGCTTGGAATATTCGTATTGATGAATCGCTCTTTTTAGGCGGTATGCCCAAAGTCGATTTCCTAAGAGCTTACGGTGCAGATATTTTCTTTGATGACCAGAGAGGGCATTGTGATTTGGCTGTCGAGCACATCGCAACCGGTCATGTTCCACACGGCGTGGCAAATAAACAGACTTGATTTAATTAATGGCAGGATGGCGTTAGTCTATGAAGCTTCAACAACTACGGTATATTTGGGAGGTGGCTCATCACGATCTTAATGTTTCTGCCACCGCTCAGAGTCTCTTTACCTCACAGCCTGGCATAAGCAAACAGATTCGTCTTTTGGAGGATGAGCTTGGTGTGGAAATATTTGCTCGAAGCGGCAAGCATTTGACGAGGGTCACACCGGCCGGCGAGGCCATTCTCAAAACCGCTGGAGAAGTGTTAAGGCAGGTCGAAAGCATTAAGCAGGTCGCGCAAGAGTTTAGTCATGAAAAGCGGGGCAGTTTATCAATTGCAACTACGCATACCCAAGCGCGTTATGCCTTGCCCAAGCCTATCGAAATGTTTATGTCTAAGTATCCTGACGTGTCTTTGCACATGCACCAGGGAACACCTATGCAAATTTCTGAACAGGCGGCTGATGGAGCGGTTGATTTTGCTATCGCTACTGAAGCTCTAGAGCTTTTCTCTGATCTTTTAATGATGCCCTGCTATCGCTGGAATCGATGTATTTTGGTGCCGAAATCACACCCACTAGCGACGCTGAGTCGGCTTAGCCTTGAAGACGTTGCTAGTTATCCTATTATCACTTATGTATTTGGTTTTACAGGTCGATCTAAGCTTGATGAGGCGTTTTTTACTCGCGGGCTGTCTCCTAAGGTTGTTTTTACTGCTGCTGATGCTGATGTGATAAAGACCTATGTTAGATTGGGTTTAGGTATTGGTATTGTTGCTCAAATGGCCTATGATGAAAAAGTTGACAGTGACCTAGTGTCTTTGGATGCCAGCCATTTATTTACGCCCAGTGTTACCAAGATTGGTTTTCGTCGCGGCACTTTTATACGTGGTTATATGTATGACTTTATTCGGATGTTTGCCCCCCATTTAACTAAAGATATAGTTGAGCAAGCTTACCTTTGTAGCAATAAGGTTGAAATAGACGAATTATTCGAACATGTCGAATTGCCCTTGTATTAATTATACTACTGAATAGTACCTATTATTGATTGGGTGATATATTTGTTTCTGAGTAGAGGTTGATTGTGGAAATAGCATGTTTAGATTTAGAAGGTGTTTTAGTCCCTGAAATATGGATTGATTTTGCTGAGCGGACTGGCATTGAGGCTTTAAAAGCCACCACCCGAGATATCCCTGATTATGATGTTTTAATGTCGCAGCGCCTTCAGATTTTAAAAGATAATGGTTTAAAGCTTCAGGATATACAGGAAGTTATTGCCGATATTGCGCCTTTAGATGGTGCGGCAGAGTTTATTGATTGGCTCAGGGAGCGTTTTCAGGTGGTGATACTTTCAGATACATTCTATGAGTTTTCAGCGCCGTTGATGAAGCAACTTGGTTGGCCAACTTTGTTTTGTCATCGCTTAGAGTCTGATGCAGAAGGCAATGTTGTGAATTACCACCTGCGCCAGAAAGATCCTAAGCGACAGTCTGTTAAAGCGTTTCATTCACTGCAATACCGAGTGATTGCTGCGGGCGACTCCTATAATGACACGACCATGCTTTCTGAGGCTGAAGTTGGTATTTTATTTCATGCGCCACAAAATGTTAAAGATGAGTTTCCGCAGTTTACATCGGTGGATACGTTTGCCGATTTAAAGCAGGCCTTCCTTATTGCTAGCGTTCGAGATTTATCACTATAATGCTTGATTAATATTCCTTTATCTAAGGATTTGAGGCTAGGGCGGTTAGCAGATTGTTGATCTTATATAGGCTCTCTTGGTACTCTGCTTCAAGCTCAGAATCGGCAACAATGCCGCCACCACCCCAACATTTCACTTGTCCAGATGCGTGTTCACCTTGCTGAGAAAACATCAGGCTGCGAATTAAAATGTTAGAATCCATATCGCCTGAATTATTGATGTAGGCGACTGACCCGCAATAAATAGAGCGAGAGAAGTTCTCTAGTTGATCGATGATTTCCATCGATCGACGTTTAGGTGCGCCAGTCACTGACCCTCCGGGTAGAGTCTTTCTTAGAAGCTGAAGTGATTGATACGGACTGCTTTCTTTTAAGTCGCCTTTTACAGTGCTGACCATATGATGAACATTAGGGTGTGTTTCGACTTGAAATAATGTGGGAACGTTTACACTGCCAAGTTCACAGCATTTTCCAATGTCATTTCGCATTAAATCAACAATCATTAAATTTTCAGCACGGTCTTTTTTAGATCTGCTAAGTTCCGCCATAAGTTTGGCATCTTCAAGGGGGTTTTTGACTCTTTTTCTCGTACCTTTAATGGGTTGAGTCTTTACAGCAGTTTGATTTACTTGAATAAATCTTTCTGGTGATAGGCTCACTAAAGCGGATTGTGGTAGTTCAAAATAAACGGCAAATGGGGTTGGCGAAACAGTCCTTAATTGCTTATAGGCTTGCCAAGTATCACCCTGATAGTTCGCTGTAAATTGTTGGGCGATATTGATTTGGTAGCAGTCGCCTGCATTAATAAATGCTTTGCTTCTGCTGAAGGCTTGTTCATAGTCTTCTTTAGTACCATTAAGCTCCCATTCAGAGGTGAGTATTAACGACGAAAATGTTGGCTTGCTTATATCCGTTTCTAGATTTCTCACGAGACGATCAAACTTACTGCAATCATATTTTGGGTCGGCTAGCAGCCATGCCACCCGTTTCTGATGATCTTGCACAATAGCCCACTGATAAATGCCGATGATGAGGCTTGGCCAGCCAGATTGTTCAGGTGCCGGGAGTTGATTTAACGGCATGCCAAAGTCATAACTAAATACTCCTATGGCGCCAGATACGAAGGGGCTGTGTTCGTGGCAGCTATCTTTTGTGGTAAATCGACCAATGGCGGTATTGATAAGCTCGAAGTTATGAGAAGAATCCACTTGGCTCAGGTCAAAAAAATCGATGGATTCACTGTTGGCGTTGTGTTTCAAACCCTTCTTTGAGATTGAGCTCAGTAAGGCCACAGGCTGAGCCGCAATGATGTCGAAGCGGCCATTGCTTGCATGAGCGTTGCTATCCAGTAAAATCGGAAAATCAAGATGACGAATCCGCTCAAAGTAATCACAGCTATTCTCTATATAGCGAATTGATGCAACTTGTATGCAAGGCCTTGTTGTCATAGCGAAAAGCCAAAATTATCTGTTCGCTCGCTGTGTGGAATTGGGCGAAATATAGTCGAAGGCGGTCTAAAAATGATTAATAGCGCGTGCTGGCGATGGCTTTGGTCAATTGACATAAGTTATTAATTACAATAAGGTTCTGGGTTTAAATTGTGTTGAAATAGCTTCTTTTTAACGGCGTAATAAGCCCACGATATAGTTATTAAATTAATTGCTTGACGGCCTTCTTTATTTCTTAGCTGAAAGTGAAGCGATGGCCACTGGTATCACAGTGTTTACTGTGGTGTCATAGACAAATCCATAAGATTGAAATGGTATTGCCCAATAAAGAGATTTCAATCCCAATTGAGTCTTATCTTAATATGATACTTTTTAAAACATGAAACCGATAGTAGGGCATTTGCCAGTAATTACCACAAAAATGCCAATTAAAGCTATTGTTGCATAAGTTACAGGAATCTTCATATGACAGTCGAAGTCCCAAAAGCAAGTTTAAACAATCCCTTTCTAAAGCAGCAGGAGATGGAGTTTACAGTACCTGGACAGGCATCCTATCAGCCAGGTCTTTACGAAGAAAAGTTAAAGCAGGGTTTTGAGTTAATGCAGAGGCCGTTCAAGGCGGCTGGAGAGACCAATACTCAAAAACAACATTTAAAAAATCGAATGACTATTTGGGAGCGTATAGGCGTTTTGAGCGCTAAGCCTCCTACTATATTGTTTCAGAATTGGGGAGAGAATCTAGACGGGGCGTCCCTAGTCACGGCGATTATTGATATTGACGGTCGTGATGTCGCATTGTATGGGCATGACTTTACGGTTAGAGCGGGCTCTATGGATGCGACTAATGGTAAGAAATTGGCGCAATTATTCGAGTTAGCCGGCAAGCGTAAAATACCGCTGGTTGGTTTAAATGATTCGGCTGGTGCTTATGTGCCCGCAGGTGTCGGTGGTCTTGATGGCTATGCAGAGGCCTTTACCGCGTTGAGAAAAATCAATGGTGTTGTTCCCAGCATCATGTGCATGTTTGGGTTTAATGCTGGCGGTGGTTCTTATTTGCCTCGCCAAGGCACATTTATGATACAGCCAAAGAATACCTTCTTTGGTTTAACAGGGCCCGGTGTTGTTAAGTCGGTCTTAGGTGAAGATGTCACACCTGATGAGCTTGGTGGGCCCAATGTTCATAGTCAATCTGGGGTGACGGATTTCGTTGTTGATGATGAAGTCGCTGCTTTGCTGAAAGTGCGAGAGTTACTCAAGTATATTCCTGATAACAATAGCCAAGCAGCACCGTTTCAACCGACATCTGACCCTTTAACGCGTAAAACCTGGGATGTGGATATTTTACTGAAAAAAGCCTTCAACTCGCCCACTGGCATGAATACGCCTGTCGATATTAGTATTGTTATCCAGCAGTTGTGTGACCACGGTGATTTTTTAGAAATACAGGCTCTAAGAGCAAGGAATACGATCACAGCGCTTGGTCGCCTAGGTGGTCATGTGGTGGGGTTTGTCGCGAATAATAGTGCGGTTTCTTCTGGTCAAATTGACATTCATGCGGCGTATAAAAATGCTCGCTTTATTCGTTTTTGTAACCTCTACAATATTCCTATTATCTTTATGGAAGATACCACTGGATTTTTACCCGGTAAAGAACAAGAGCAAGACGGTATTGTCCAAGCCGGTCGGGCTATGCTCGATGCCATCATCGATCTTAGAACGCCACGTTTTTTATTAATTTTAAGGAATGCGTTTGGCGGCGCTTACGCTTCGTTTAATAATTATCCGACAGGCGCCGATTTTGTTATTGCCTTACCGACTACTCGCGCTGCCGTTATGGGGCCTGCTGGGGTTGATTTCGTTTATAAAAAAGAGCTCAAGGCTATCAAAGCTGCAGCCAAAACAATGTTAGCTGACGAGCTCAAGGCTCTAAAGTCTTCTGGTGCTGATGCAAAGGTCAGTCAAGGACAGGCGCAGTCGGTTGTTGATTCATGGGTTAAGGCTCAGCAGGCTGAATTGGCACTTCGTTACGAGGATGAGTTAATGAATCCGAAAGAGGCGTTAAGCCTTGGTTCTATATCACAAATTGCAATGCCAGGCGACTTGCGTCAAGTACTTGGTGAAAACATGCGTTTTCACTTGCGCCATTATCAGCCTGAGCCAATGACGGGGCCGCAGAGAGAATTCCACTAATAGAGTAGCTGCGATTGGCCAGCCGAAGTCACTGTTTATAGTGAATGTTGTTCCGATAACTACTGATAAGACATTGAGGAAGCATGTGAGCAAAGTTAATTACTACTTAAATAATCCATTGATCCATCGCGATCGCAAGTTAGCCAAGCATGATTCAGCATGGGTAAGCAGTTTTGCTTGCCCAGAGCTCCGCCCGCTAATTATTTGTCGTGGACCAATCAGAAAAGAAGTAATGGACGTTTTTTCTGAGATGGGAATCGATAAATACGGAATCTTGCTTTCAGAAAAAGATTCGATTGTTTACCCGAATGCGTTATCGCCTGAACTAAGGCTGCTTACCGACCCAGATCGCATCCATCGCGTGCCTGATTATACAGGCGCTACCAAAGAAGAGCGCCTTGAACGTATTCAGCAAATTATTAATATTGCGAAGCAAAATCACTATAACGCAATATTTGCAGGCTATGGTTTTATGGCTGAAGATGAGGAAATGGTTGCGTCAATGGAGTCGGCTGGACTCAACTTTATCGGCCCATGCTCGGGTACTGTTCACTCAGCGGGCTTAAAAGACGAAGCAAAAAGAACGGCTCTGAAGGTCGGTGTCAGCGTGACGCCGGGTATCGATAATGCGACTGCTCTGGTATTGCTGAGTAAATACCCCGATCATAAATCACTACTAACAGTGATTTCTGAACATAATCTTGATGTTGATCAAGGGCAATTTAATCAAGCCGATTTAGGTTTAGAGGATAAGGCTGACTTGGTGTTATCAGCCGCTTATGTTAAAGGTATCGACCTCTACACTATTGAGGAGTTACAAGCGCAGATCGAAAAATCAGTGATCGAGATGTACGGCGCCTATCCAGATAATCGAATTCGATTAAAAGCGATTGGCGGTGGCGGCGGTAAAGGGCAGCGTATTCTTGCTGCGCCATCAGCTTATGAAGGCAGTCTTGATGAGAGAGTGGCATCTGCCGCGGCCAGGGCGCCCGGTTTGGTGTTAGAAATCTTAAATGAGGTTAAAACAACTGGCGTTGGTGATAATAAAAACGTTTTAGTTGAGCTGAATATCGAGACTACCCGTCACCAAGAGATTCAGGTGGTTGGTAACGGTGATTGGTGTATTACACTTGGTGCGCGAGATTGCTCGCTACAAATGCACGAGCAGAAGTTGCTTGAAGTTTCTTCGACACATGAATCGATCGCTGAGTCCATAGAAGTGGCTAAGCGTAACATCGATAATTCAGTGGGCTCGCCAGAAGAACTGGCAACGCTTGAGCAGGACCTGATAACCCTTGATGCAATGGAGTCTGAAGCGGCTAGATTCGGGCAGGCCGTAGGTTTAGATTCGGTCTCTACATTTGAGTGCATCATCGATCGTGGTAGTCACTTCTTTATGGAGATGAATACTCGTATTCAGGTTGAGCATCGTGTCACAGAGCTTTGTTATGGATTGAAGTTTAGCAATCCCGATAACCCTAATGATTCATTTGTGGTTGAGTCATTGGTCGAAGCAATGGTGTTACTCGCAGTGCATGGACCACGATTGCCAAAACCTGAACGTATCATTCGCAGTAACGCGTCAGTTGAAGCAAGACTTAATGCCACCAATGCGGCTTTGCAGCCGCATGCTGGGGGCATGATTGGCTGGTGGTCTGAGCCGATTGAAGGTGAAATTCGTGATGATCAAGGGATCTCATTACACAACCCTGACACCGATGTTTTTATGAAGTATAAATTAGCCGGAGCCTATGACAGTAACATTGCGCTGCTGTTAACTCAGGGCACTGATCGACTCGATAGTTTTGAGCGCTTAGCTGAAATTCTGCGTCAGACGGATTTGGTTGGGGAAGATCTCTGCACGAATTTAGATTTTCATTACGGTTTAACTAATTGGTTTATTGGTACCAATGTCCAGGCGAGACCGACGACGAAATTTATCGTACCTTATTTGACTGCGGTGGGACAATTAAAGCAAGCCGTCAACAACATCGATCTTGACTATGCCTATCAGTCAATTCAGCAAAAAAGCTTATCGTCAATTGCCGATGAGGATGGCCAAGCTGCTATGGCGGAGGTCATTAGACGTAAGCAGTCCTTATTTCTTCGCCCTTTGAAAAGGCTATTATCTGACCCGCATGCTTTTTCAGGCTGGCTCAGTCTTCATCAGCAGGACTTTTCTATCGCAAATGGACCATCATCAGCAGGGACTAGTTGGAATACAAATCCAATTGTCCTGTTGGATGACTTATACCATTACCTTAATATGGAATTTCGCGAGGGTAGGCCAGCACAAGATATTATTTGGGATCATGATTTTACGATTTTATTTGATGCCTTACAGTTTTACGAAACGCTAGACTCTTTACTTAAGATTGATTCGTTTGCTGATCTGCTGGATGTTTTGTCGTCAGCTGAACCACCTTCTGGACTGGGTGATGTTGATTGGCAGGCGGTCCGTTCAGCACATGCAGGTTATCAGGCTGCAGCCGATATATTATTGGTGCTGCCCTATATTGCCCTGCAAACAGGATTCTATGAGTTAGGC
>DDDX01000055.1 GCA_002339085.1 Cellvibrionales bacterium UBA1969 | reverse complement strand
GCTCTAAACTGAGACCCTGCTCCAAATATTGACGCCTGCGAGTATGTGTCGCGAGGTCACGATCGCCCAATCGAAACCAGGTATCACCGCCAAGCTTGGACATAGCATCCATAAATTGCCACGTTTCATTTACCAGACCCCAACCCTGCTCGACATTATTTAAGCCGGCCAGGGTATACATCACAGTATCGAGATCAGGTGAAACAGGAAAGCCTAAATGACAGAAGTCATCAGCAGTATTGGCAACAATAGTCAGCTGTTTTGGCGACAGTGATCGCGCCAAGCCCAGCGCTAATTTCGCCCCACCAACGCCGCCTGTAAGAGCTAATATATTTGCTTGTTCTATCATTTCATTATCACTAGGCTAACGAAACAGATCGGCTTTTTTATCTCGGATCAATGCGCTCGCATCCTGCTCGCTGACTTGCCAATCCCACCCTCGAATAACGACCGCTGGAACCGATTCATCGCCCTGCCCCATCAATAGCGAGGCGGCAGATGCCAGCTCGTCTGCATCAGCCATTTCGGTGACTTCTAGCGGTCGACCAAATAAATCAGAGGCGCCGATCGCTGAGCGCAATGACGGCACCCCAGCACTACCTATCGCAAAACCGGTAATGCCGTTGCGCCAGGCTCGACCCGCACTGTCACTGATGATAATACCTATTTTCAAACCTTGCTGAGCGAAATAATCGGCAAGCTGTTTTGCACTCAAATTCGCATCCGCGGGCAATAGCAAGACCCGCTCTCGGCCCTCAAAGTCAGTAATATTAGACCGATCGATACCAGCATTCGCATGCACATAACCACAGCGATGCTCGACAATCATCACCCCTGGACGATGCCTAACAACTTCTTTTGACTCGTCTAGAATCAACTGCACTAAACGAGGGTCTTTGTCGACTTTAGCGGCCCAATGTAGCGCCTCGGCAGAGGGCTCAATTTCATCCAATAAGGCATAGCAACTTTCAGATTTCGAAATGATTTTTTGTGCGATAACGAGTATATCTCCATCCAACAGCTCGAGTTTAGCCGCATGTAAAGCAGTATCGAGCAAGGCTGGCAAATCATCGCCAACCTCGACTAAAGGTAATGTTTTAAGTGCGGTTAGAGAAAGGTCCACAGGCGTCAGTCAATTAAGCCTCTGGAATGCCCGTTAAGGCAATACCGGCATGACACTTGTATTGCTTATTGATAAAAATCAGCACCGAGGTGAGTGCTTCAACCGCCGCGGCATTCGCAATTGAACCACCGTGGTAGCCCTTCATGCCGGCCGCTTCAACAAGCTTGATAACCTCTTCTCGAGCGGCTTTTTTGTTGCCGCAAACGATAACATCACAGGTTAAGTCACTGCCCGCTTGTAAATGCACAGCAGCGACATTTTGAAACGCCGATACGACTTGCACGTTTTCACCGACGATCTCCTGAGCGATCTGGCCCGCTGAGCCCTGCTCTGGCAATTGGACACGCGCCACTTTAGGTGGGACTAATGGCACCGTCACATCAATTAAAATTTTCCCCTCAAGCACATCTTTGACCGACTCTAAGGTACTTGTATGGTGGGCAAAAGGAACCGTCATTGCAACGATGTCAGCTGCACTGGCAGCTGCATGGTTATCCATTGCCTTGGCCGCAGCGTCTGCAATTCCTCGCTCATGCATCAAGCCTTGTAAGGCATCGACCGCTTCTTGCGCTTTTTCCTGAGTCCGCGAGCCAATAATGACGCGATAACCTGCCTGCGTCCAACGACGCGCTAAACCCGTCCCAAGGTCGCCGGTACCGCCCAAAATGGCAACGGTGGGTAATAAATCACTCATAGCAATTCCTTATTGTAATTGAGTATTAAATCGTCGCCCAACGGCCATCGCTGAACGAAGTAAATGAACCAATGCTGGTTTGTGGTTATTATACGCTGAAATTGTCCTTAAAGATGAGTGGCAATAACAGCCACCCTAAAAGGGATATTTTCCTTTTAAATCAAGATCCAGTTACAATAAACTAAATATAGAAAACAAACCGTTCGCTAAAATCAAGCCTGCACCGATTTTTAGCATCCGATTAGCATCACGAGTAGTGCGAATAGAGTTATGGTCAACAACGATAATACGCAAGAGAACCCAACCAATACGAGACTTTGCTTCGATAACGCTGTGGTATTGGTGACCGGCGGCGGTAAAGGCGTGGGACTAGGTATCAGCCTACGCTTTCTTGAGGCGGGTGCTACTGTCTATATTTGCGGCCGTTCTGCGCCAGAATCGCTGCCATCGGCACCGACTCAGAACGGCAGTAATGTAGCCCAATTTATTAGCGCCGATGTCCGCGATCTCGACCAGGCACAAGCCATGTTCGATCAAATCAAAACTGAATCAGGGCGTTTAGATGTGTTGGTCAATAATGCCGGTGGCGCACCTCCGGCTGATGCGGCAACGGCATCGCCACGGTTTACTGCATCAATCATTAATCTAAATTTGCTTGCGCCGATAAATCTTGCTCAGATGGCCAATACGCTTATGCAAGATCAGGCCAGTGGCGGCAGTATTATTAATATTGCCAGTGTTAGCGTCATTCGCCCGTCGCCTGGCACAGCAGCTTACGGTGCGGCCAAGGCAGGCATGGTCAACTTCTCCTCATCAGTCGCTGTTGAGTGGGCGCCCAAGGTTCGCGTAAATGCGGTTATCGCAGGTTTAGTCAGAACCGACCAAGCAGAGTTACATTACGGTGATGAAGCCGGCATCGAGGCTGTTGGGCGCACGATCCCTCTGGGTCGTATGGCGCAACCACAGGATATCGGTGATGCCTGTTTATTTTTAGCTTCATCACTGGCAAGCTATGTATCGGGCTCTACGGTAACCGTTCATGGCGGTGGCGAAGCGCCCGCCTTTCTTTCCGCCTCTAACGCAAATAACGAGTAAGTCACTTATGTCTTCACATTCTCCAACCATCGACCTTGCCATTCAGCTAATGGCCTGTCGCTCGGTTACGCCTATCGACGATGGCTGCCAAGATATTATGATCGCTCGGTTACAAGCCATCGGTTTTCGAGTTGAGCGTTTACGGTTTGATGATGTTGATAATTTTTGGGCGGTGCATGGCGACAGCGGTGATATTCTGGCCTTTGCTGGCCATACCGATGTTGTTCCCGCTGGCGACGAAGACCAATGGCAGTACCCACCTTATCACCCTCGTGTCGAAAAAGGTCTATTATGTGGTCGTGGCGCTGCCGATATGAAAGGCAGCTTAGCCGCGATGATTACCGCCACCGAAGCTTTTATTTCCATACACCCTAATCACCCCAACCGTCTGGCTTTTTTAATAACCAGTGATGAAGAAGGCATTGCCATCAATGGTACTGCGAGGGTTATGGACTATTTAGCCAAGCATAACGAAACGATTCGTTGGTGTGTCGTTGGTGAACCGTCTAGCACCGCAGCAACCGGCGACACAATTAAAAATGGTCGACGCGGGTCACTGGGGCTTAAATTAACTGTCCACGGTGTGCAAGGTCATGTCGCTTACCCTCATTTAGCGGATAATCCCATTTTTAGTTTTTCTCCGGCTCTGGTTGAACTTAATCAAACAGAATGGGATCGAGGGAATGATTTTTTCCCCGCTACGAGCTTTCAAATTTCTAATATTCAAGCGGGCACTGGGGCAACGAATGTTATTCCTGGTGACTTATACATTACCGCTAACTTTCGCTTTTCTACCGAACTTACCGTCGATGACATTAAACAACGGCTAACTGCCATTCTTGACCGGCATGGCTTACAGTTTAGTATTGAATGGCATTTGAGCGGACTGCCGTTCATCACAGAGCGTGGTGAATTAATTGATGCCAGCGCGAAGGCCATCGAACAAGTGACTGGCTTGAATACAGAATTGAGTACCGCTGGCGGCACATCGGACGGACGATTTATTGCACCAACCGGCGCCCAACTGGTGGAGCTCGGCCCTGTAAATAAGACTATCCATCGGGTGAATGAACGGGTAAATGCGGCTGAACTCGACCAATTACACGCGATCTATGAAAAAATAATGATCGCATTACTCAGCGACTAATACCATGATGCGCGCCAGCAAAAGTAAACTGGCAACACTCTTTCGCCATGATCGCCTGCGAATCACGCATTTCGCTATCAGTGGCCTGGTTTTTTTTATCAGCTACGCCCTGCTCTACTGGTGCGAAACCAATATAGCACCATCACTGAGGCAGGAGTTGATCTCACTCGCATGTCTTATAATTGGTGGTTTAGCGTTTTGCTGGGCCATGCTGATGCAAATACTGTTTATTTTATCGCGGATCTTAAAGTAAGCGTCACTAAAAAATTAAGCCCAGCGTCGGCACATCAATATTGGCATAATCCATAATGACTTCTCGATCAGCGATTTTAAAACCCCCATCGATCATTAATAATTGATCATTCCGCTGACCGCTGTAGATAAAATTATCACTGCCAGGTCTAGAAAAAAACAAATGAAAGTTGCTCCGCACGCGAATACTTTCATCACCACACTCAAGCAGTTCAACATTACCAATAATACGGCGCGTTCTCGCCGGTGGATTGTCGGCCCAAGAGTTCATCTTATAGGCCCTGTCTACTCGAACAAAGAGGTGGGCATACCCCTCTTCACGAATCGGGCAGCCCAATCCATCGCTACCCTCAAGTTCATTGTCAATTGCAATCATAGCCTCTTCGCCACGCTGACGATTATTGACTAAGGCATTGACTCTTGCAGGCATTACATAGCGAATACTTTCACTAACGAGCGACAGCCACTGCTGATATTGACGCCCGTCTAATAAGCGGGCCTCACGGTAATAGAATTGCTCAATCGCATATTGTCGCTCAATATCAGAGATCATCAACGCTCAACTGTTTGGTACTGGTGATTAAATCACAGCAGTCATTCACTGCCTCTAATGCAGATCGCCATCGTAAAAAAAAAGCACGAGCATAATATTCGTTAGCCGTTACACTGAGCATACCGGGAAGATCGGGGTGCGGCTTTTCCTCTCCCAAACCTAGTCCATAGAAATAGGGTTTATCGTCTGCAAAATCGATGTTACTCCCTAAATACTGTTGCATCCATGCTTCTGAATCTTCTTGTTCAAGAATACCACCCGGACCAAAAAAAGAGCTGTAGTTGGTGCGGAGTATTTTTTTAATCGCATTGGGGGCATCAGCAGGCACCACCGCCCAAGACCAATACTCCACTTTATTCGGTCCTCGAGGATGCGACACTTTGAACGAAGTATTCGACCATAAAAATGATAAATTGGGGTAAATCCCATAGGTTAAGCCTTTCATACGCGAGCGAATGCCGCCGACACGCTCAGCAGCTTTAGCCTGAATCTCAAATAAATACTCTTGTATTTCAGCGCCGCCTAAAATGGCACCCATACCTTCCATACCCCAAGCCACCTGAGCGTATTCAGTCCCCTCTGGCATTAAACGAAAAGTAGCACCATGACCGGGTTCTGGAACAGCGCTCCAACCCACTGAAAATATTTCTTCATTGGCTTCCGCAGGTATTACTGCACTGTGTAAAAACGGTCCGTGATTGACATCCCCTAACTGATTTTCCATGGGTAACTTCCAGTTAGCATTAATTGTCCAACGATGGGGCGCACCAATAAACTCTATGCCATCATCAAAGCGTTCAAAAAAAGCATCCAAGTAAAAGCGCATATCACCAAGATAACTTTCGAGTGACTCAACTGACTCATCAAGGCAACCAAAAATCATTCCTCGCCACGATTCTACTCTGGGCACAGCTTTAAGACCTAACAAGGACTTATCGGGCTTGTTGGTTAATAATTTTTCTTGCGGAATAGCCACTAAACTACCGTCAACACTGTAAGACCAGTTATGATATGGACAAAGAAAGCGCTTGGTATTGCCATGGTCAGCACGACAAACTGGTAAGCCACGATGGGAACAACTGTTGATAGATGCGTAGATTTTATGATCTTCGCCGCGGGCTAAAATAATCGGCGTTTCACACATATAGGCCTGGACAAAATCACCCGGTTTTTTAATTTGACTCTCATGCCCTAAAAAAAGCCAAACTTTGGCAAAGATACCCTTTTTTTCAAGCTCGTATACTCGCTGGTCAGTCCAAGCCTTGCGACTTACATAAGCGGCATCATCACTGACTAAATCACTTATATTCAAGGCCAGACCTCCAGCATGACAACACAGCGAGAGTTGTTATAGTTGTGGTATTTCTGCCAGATTTAATGGCAACTCAGACTTGTTATAACAATCGGCACGGAAACTTAACGTTTCGGCGGCTTGATCGACATTAATCATGACAACAAATCTTTGCTCGCGAATACCGTCTAATAAATATTGTGCCAGCTCATCTAAATCTTGGAACTGTAACTCCATACCCGCCGCTTCAGCTGCTTGCTTAAAGTCCTCAACCGAAGGAACTGGGTCGTAGGGTTTTTCGCGCGCCAAATCGGCCGGCCTATTTCTATCAGTGGTCCAAATACCCGTATCTAACACCCCGCCCGAGGGGTAAAACAAGCTGGCACGAACACTGGTTTCTTCAGTAATTAATTGTGCCGCCAAGCACTCGGTAATAATTGATACAGCGGCTTTACTTGAGGCGTAAACTGATTGATAAGGTAGTGGCGAAATACCGCCATCACCCGATGAAGTATTAATAATATGACACTCATCACCCGAGGCAATCATTCGGGGCACAAACGCTTGAATGCCATGAATGACGCCCATTACATTAACACCATGCACCCATTTCCAATCGTTAATCGTGGTTTCCCAAACATTGCATGAAGGGGCAGCAACACCGGCATTGTTGAATAATAAATGACAGCTGCCATGATCAGCATACACTTGATCTGCTAGCGCATTGACTGAATCGGGGCTCGATACATCAGTCTGGATGCCGCTTAGGCTTGCATCACCAGTGCCTAGTTCAGCGATAGCACTGTCGATAGCACTCTGTTCAACATCAGCAACAACCACCTTAGCACCCTCGGCTAACAAAGCACGTACAATTGCTTTTCCGATACCGCTAGCTCCACCTGTCACAACTGCTACTTTATCTTTAAACTGTTTCATGATGAATTCCACTCTTTATCATTATTAATATCACTACCCGCAGACAGAAGTCACTGCGCGATGAAAACACTGATACATGATAACTGGACTGATGGATCGAAAATATTACCGATGTGAGAGCAATCGCTGAGGAGACAACCCTAACGCCGGCTTGGCTTTTTATTTTTAGCCGGGCGACTTTGATCGTGTAAAACAGGATCTATCCTTAGAGGATTTAACTCAATGGGTTCTAAACCGGCTAAACTGGCGAGACTTGCCACCTCGGCTGGGCTTAATTCGGTATACATTCCCGCCTTAAGCGATGAAGGAATAAAGACGTTACCATAGCGAACGCGCTTTAAACGACTGACTTGGAGCTCTTGAGATTCCCATAATCGTCGTACTTCACGATTCTTTCCTTCCATCAATACGACATAAAACCAACTGTTGGTGCCAGTCGCATTTCGACCGCGCTGAATATCAGTAAAGCGAGCGATACCGTCTTCCAGTAATACACCTTCACGTAAAATTTGTAAGGTCTCATCCTCAACTGCACCTTTTACACGAACAGCATATTCGCGATCGATCTGATTAGAAGGGTGCATTAAAGCATTTGCTAGAGTGCCATCGTTAGTAAACAACAGTAAACCGCTGGTATTGATATCTAAGCGACCCACAGCTATCCAACGCTCGCCTTTTTTAGCCGGCAGACGATCAAATACAGTTTTTCGGCCTTCAGGGTCGACACGGGTCGACACCTCACCCTCGGGCTTATTATAAATAATCACCCTTGTTTGTTCAGCTTTTGATGACAATCTAAGACGCTTTCCATCAAGCTCAATGATATCGTTGAGATTTGCTTTAGCCCCTAAACTAGCAACTTCACCGTTTATTGTTAAACGACCTGCAACTATCCAGCGTTCAATCTCTCGACGTGAACCCAGCCCTTCTGCAGCCAGCACTTTTTGCAAACGTTCAGACATATCGGTATCTATTATTCATATTAAGGAAGGGGTTAGCTTACGGACTAACAGAGAATATTGCAGTCAATGGCCATTAAATGGCTGATTCATTCAACGCTTTCAGCTCAGTCGCCTCAAAGTCAGACTGATCATCTTGTTGCGACTCAATCATATCAGCGCTTTGTTCATTATTATCGAGCAACTCATCTTCAATCCAGTTTTCAAGTGCATCGGCCTCTTCAAGACTATCACTGACTTGCTGATCATTAGATAAGTTCGCTTGCTGCTGAACCGCGTCAATTAAATCATTATTCAACAACTGTGCTTCGTCATTTAGTGCCGTAATAGAGGGTTCGTCATCTATCGATGCTACCGCCGCCTGTTGGTCAGCACCTTCATTGTGGGTATCATCATTGGCTGAGGTCATATCTTCTATTGGCAATTCGATATTTAACTCACGGCTGATGGTATTTAAATCGCGCACCTCGGCCAAAGGCGGCAACTGATCGAGACTTTTTAGATTGAAATAATCTAGGAATTGTTTAGTGGTGGCATAAATAGTAGGTCTGCCAGGGACATCTCGATGACCTACTGATTTTATCCATTCACGCTCAAGCAAGGTTTTAATGATTTGACTACTGACAGCAACCCCTCTGATCTGTTCAATCTCTCCTCGGGTAATGGGTTGACGATAGGCGATGAGAGACATCGTTTCTAATAGTGCACGGGAGTAGCGCGGCGCTCTTTCTTGCCAGAGTTTGTTGACCCAACGTGATAAATCTTGTTTAACCTGATAACGATAACCACTTGCCACCCGCTTTAATTCAAAGCCTTTGTGCTCACAATCGGCCACTAAATCTGTCAACGCTTGATCAATTAAATTGTTTTCAGGCTGTTCTAAATCATCAAACAAGGCGGTTAAATCGCGACGCTGAAGGGGTTTATCAGCCGCCATCAAGGCACCTTCGAAAATGCGTTTTATTAGCTCTAAATCATCTATTTTCATGGCGTTTCATTTCTCTTAATAGACTAAACTGCTGTAATAAATATTATTATTGGCCTTCTTCAGCGCCCGCTACTTTTGCTCGTATATGTATCGGTGCAAAAGGTTCCGCTTGCACGATATCGATTAATGATTCTTTAATTAATTCCATTATCGCTAAGAAGGTCACCACCACACCGGCCCTGCCTTCACTGGTCGTAAAAAAAGCAGCAAATGAAACAAAACCCTCACCGCCGTGTAACTGATCCAAGACTCGACCCATTCGCTCGCGCGTTGACAAAGGCTCTAAATGCACTTTATGGCTTTCGAACATGTCAGCGCGATGCAGTACATCCCCAAGAGCAATAAGCAGTTCTTGTAAGTCGACATTGGGTTGAGGGCGTTCGCGCTCATCCTCAGGCGGCTCAATTTCAGCAATAAAAATATCGCGCTCGACTCGCGGCATCTCAGCAATGTCTTCGGCAGCTTTTTTAAAGCGCTCGTATTCTTGCAAGCGTCGAATGAGCTGCGCCCGAGGGTCTTCTTCGTCATCATCAATTTCTTGCGAGCGGGGCAATAACATGCGCGATTTAATTTCTGCCAGCATGGCCGCCATCACTAGATACTCAGCCGCCAACTCAAATTGCATGGTGTCCATTAAACGCACGTAATGCATGTACTGCTCAGTTAATTCAGCAACGTTGATGTCGAGAATATCAAGATTTTGCTTTTTAATTAAATACAGTAAAAGATCAAGTGGCCCCTCAAAGGCATCAAGAAAAACTTCTAGAGCCTTTGGGGGAATATAAAGGTCTATCGGTACTTCGGTCAGTTCTTCACCTCGCACGACTGCAAAAGGCAGCTCTTGCTGGCTATCTTTATCGGCCGCAGGTTCAGTTGTGGCCCGGCCTCTCAACTCTAAAAGCCTAGGTCGACTGACTTGGCTATTGGTTTTCAATGCAATAACAGACTCACCAGAGGCCTCTAGGCCATTGGTTTCTGAAGAAGCTAGGGTTTTTGTGGAAGCTAGGGTTTTAGCATAGTTATCAGTCATAAATGACGATTTTCCTATTAATATTCGCTACTTAAAGAACTTGTAACGGCATTGAATAACCACCATTATAGCGATAAATCGGATGATAAAAACAGTAGTATTGACGAAATTTAGAACACTTCTCGCAAACGCCGCTACTCAACAAAGAATGGACTTTAGCGTGGAATAGAACTAGAGTCGAAATTCTTCGACTGAACCGGCACCTTCTCGTAAAATGGTCGGCTCATCATTGCTTAGATCAATCACGCTGGTCGCTTCCATGCCGCAATACCCGCCATCGATGATGAGGTCGACTTGATTTTCTAACAGGTCTCGAATTTCGTAAGGATCCAATAATGGCAGCTCATCTCCGGGTAAAATCAGGGTCACGCTCATCATCGGCTCGGTCATTGCTGCCAGTAGCGTTTGAGCAATAAGGTTATCCGGCACACGGATACCAATCGTCTTACGTTTAGGTTGCTTTAAACGCCGCGGAACCTCATTAGTCGCATGCAAAACAAAGGTATAAGGGCCTGGGGTATGGCTCTTAATGGCGCGATAGGCAATGTTATCGACCTTAGCGTAGGTCGCAATCGCCGATAAATCGCGGCAAACTAGGGTGAAATTATGCTTATCATCGAGCTGGCGAATACGACGAATACGCTCAACTGGTTGTTTTTCATCCAACTGACAGCCTAAGGCATAGCCAGAATCAGTGGGGTAAACCACCACTCCGCCTTGCTCAATCACCTCAACAGCCTGTGAAATAAGCCTTGGCTGGGGGGTTTCAGGATGAATTTGAAGCATTTGGCTCATTCTTTCCCTAACCCCTCTACCGCTGAGCGGCTCTCTATTTGCGGCAGCTCCCAAACGGGCAGTGCCGTTGCGGGTAGGGCTTTATGACAACCAACATCCGACCAATGCTGCTCGGGCGTATGGAAATCGCTGCCCATCGAGCAGGCAAGCTCGAATTTATGCGAAAGCCGCAATAAATAATCCGTCACACGCCCATCTTGATGGCCACTGATCAACTCAAGGCCATCACCGCCGGCGGCCTTGAAAGCCGCTAGTATGTCACGCAACCGAGTTTTCGTTAAACCGTATTTATCAGGATGGGCAAAAACCGCTAAACCACCGGCTGCATGTATCACCGAAACTGCCTCAGAGGCTGTTGGCCAATTCACTTTCACATCGGCAGGCTTACCCTTACCCAACCAACGTTTGTAGGCTTGCTGAAGCTTATCGCAATGCCCTTGCTCGAGCAGGTACTGGGCAAAATGCGGGCGACTAAGACTGGCACCAGCAGCAATTTTTTTCGCACCTGTAAGAGCACCCTTCATCCCTAGGCGCTCCAATTTCAGGCCCATCATTTCACCCCGTTGCTTTCGCAAGGCTCGTTGCTGAGCCAAAAAGTCTTTTAACATTGGTGCCGCTGGATCCAACCATAGTCCAACAATATGATAGGGTTGCTGATCAATACTGGCGCTAATCTCAACGCCAGGCACCAGATGTATGGGCCAACGGGATTTAAGATCAGCGACATTCTGCAACTGCTCGTAACCCGCCATCGTGTCATGATCAGTGAGTGCTAAATGCGATACACCATTATTGACCGCTCGATCGAGCAGTTGTTCTGGGGACAAATGACCGTCCGATGCGGTGCTGTGGGTGTGCAGGTCAAAAATCATGGCGGCTTTCACTCAACTCAGTATGCTTAGTATCGCTTAAAAAATTATTAAAAGATATTCACCGATGGGGATTTATAACTACTCATCGGGGGTCGAATTCAGGTAAAATCAATTGATTATGAAATTAGCTAGACTGTAATATTTTATTTACCAAGAAAAGACGACTCTTAAATGCGACAAATACTCGATTTAATTCCACTTATCTTATTCTTCATCGCTTACAAAATGGATGGCCAATCACTGGAATTACTCGGCTATTCACATACCTTCGATGGCATTTTCTCTGCTACAGCGGTGTTAATGATTGCATCGACTGTACAAGTTGCCATGATCAAGTTATTAACTGGCACCGTCGAGAAACAATTACTATGGTTATTTGCCGTGGTTGTCGTTGCCGGTTCGGCAACGCTAATACTTCGCAACGAATTGTTCATTCAATGGAAACCCACTGTCTTTAATTGGGGAATGGCGACAGTATTATTCGCGAGTCTATTTATTGGTAAGAAGAGCTTACTTGAGCGCATGTTGGGTCAGCAACTACAGTTACCTAAGTCAGCTTGGCTTCGGCTTAATCAGCTTTGGATTATCAACTTCACGGTCGTGGGTGCGCTAAATATTTATGTCGCTTATAACTTTTCACAATCGGCATGGGTTGACTACAAACTGTATAGCGCGATTGGTTTTACCTTACTCTTGATGATACTCACAATGGTGATTATTTTTCCACACATCAAAGATCAACCTGACGATGCTAACTGAGCAATAGTCATCAAAGGAATATTACTGCCAAATGTTATATGCCATTATCAGTCAAGATGTTGAAAACAGCCTAGCCTTGCGCCAAAAGGTCAGAGGCCAGCACTTGGTGCGATTAAACCAACTCAAAGATCAAGGTCGATTGGTGCTGGCAGGTCCTCACCCCGCTATCGACACTGAAGAGCCCGACTCATCAGGCTTCACTGGCAGCTTAATCGTTGCCCAGTTTGACAGTTTGCAGGCAGCCGAACACTGGGCAAAAGAAGATCCTTATGTTGCCGCCGGTGTTTACCAACAAGTAACTGTTAAGCCGTTTATAAAGGTTTTGCCCTAATGAAGAAAAACGACTTAAGGTTTTGCGCTCACCTAAACAGCCTAGCCCTCCTCTTTGTATGTTGTGTCATGACAGCTATGATGCTCACCCCTGTTAAGATCCAAGCTGAGCAAAAAACAGTTTATATTAACGACATTAACTATGTTCCAATGCGCAGTGGAAAATCAAATAAATACCGTATAATTCATAAAGGTCTAATCTCTGGCACGCCATTAACATTAATCGAATCAGACCCTGAAACAAACTACAGCAGAGTCTCGACCAGCACAGGGATGGAAGGCTGGATCGAAACCCAATATCTTAGTGAAACAATAATTGCTAAAACACAACTTCGAGATATAATTGCGACAAATAAATCATTGCGTCGTGAACTGCAAACCCGAACAGCTAATGAAACTCAACTAACTAAAATGGTATCGCAGTCACAACAAACGCTTAAGCAATTGAAAGATAATAATAAAGCACTTGAAAGTGAATTGAGCCAGATAAAAAAACTATCGGCTAACGCGATAAATTTAGATAATAACAACCGCAAGCTGTTACAGAACAACGAAATGCTCAAAATCGAAATTGCCGAGCTACAAGCCCACAACGCTAGACTGGCTGACAAAAGTGATAAAGAATGGTTTTTGCGCGGCGCTTTCGCGGTTTTTATCGGTGCAATATTAGCCATAGCCCTGCCCCGATTAAAAATAAAATCTCGAGCCAAAGAATGGTCTTAAAATGACATTAACGATGGAGAAAATATGACAAGCACCCCCTCACAGACTATTCAGTCGATCAGAAAAATCATTAGCTGCTTGGCATTTTTCATAGTGACAGCTTGTTCGACTGAAAAAGACAGTTTCGATCAATCCTCAATGGCAGAGTTGGATGACAATCCAGCAGTCGCCAACGTCGATGTCGTCATTGTCACTAATCTGGGCGATATCACCCTGAGCTTAAACGCTGAGCAAGCGCCCATTTCTGTCGCTAACTTCCTTAGTTATGTCGATAGCGGCTTTTACCAGCAAACTATTTTCCATCGCGTGATTGACAACTTCATGATTCAAGGCGGCGGCTTTGACGTAGCCATGAAAAAGAAAATCACTCAAGCGGCAATTAATAATGAAGCAGATAACGGCCTATTGAACGCGAATGGAACGATTGCCATGGCAAGAACTAACGCGCCTCATTCTGCAACGAGTCAATTCTTTATCAATGTCAACGATAATGCCTTTTTAAATCACCGCGGCAAAAATACTGCTGGCTGGGGTTATGCGGTATTTGGTCAGGTGACCGCAGGAATGGATATCGTCAACAGTATAAAGAGCATGCCAACGGGTCGTCTCAACGGCATGGGCGATGTTCCCAATACGCCTGTTATTATTGAGCGTATTAGCCGACTCAACAACGCCGAATAAGGCAGGCAAATAGCTTTATGAGGAGAGATCATAGCCCGATAGCACTCAGTGTCAATTTAAACAAAATTGCCCTGATTAGAAATTCAAGGCCGGGCAATAATCCCGACCTTTTGGCCTATGCCAGAAAATTACTCACTGCTGGCGCCAATGGTCTCACCGTTCACCCTCGGCCAGATCAGCGACATATTCGACCAGAAGATTGCTATCAAATAAAAGTCATGCTTGAAGAACTCAATCACAACCGTGACGACTCAATCATTGAATTTAACATTGAGGGCAATCCATTTGCCGAGTTTTGTACCGCACCAAGAGATGACTTTAAAAACTATCCTGGCTTTATAGAAATACTCGCCAAAGCTCAGCCAGACCAAGCCACATTAGTGCCTGATAGCGATAGCCAGCTGACCTCTGACCATGGTTTTGATCTTACCGGCGAGACCACTGCATTAGAAAAAATAATCGCAAAAATCCATCGGCTTGGCTGTCGGGTCAGTTTGTTTATGGATCCAGATCCTGAACAGATACACCGCGCTAAGGATATTGGCGCCGATCGCATTGAGCTCTATACGGGTCCCTACGCTGACGCCTTTACTGAGGCACTACTCAGTGGTAATACAAGCAACGTAGACAGATTGTTTAAGCAACATGTTAGTGCTGCTGAACAAGCAGAAAGGCTAGGCCTAGGTGTCAATGCAGGCCACGATTTAAATTTACAAAACTTATCGCAATACCGCCAACTTCCCCACTTGCTCGAAGTGTCGATCGGCCACGCATTAACGATTGACTCACTGGAGTTAAGCTCAGAAAAAGCCATAAAAGCCTACTGCGATATTCTCCACTAAGTACCATTTATAACTAAGCACTGATAAATTGCTTAGCCACTAATTGCATCCATTAATGCTCGCTTGTACTGACTAATAATTTCACCGGCACCGATTTAAACGCAGGCGTTTGACTGCGTGGATCTCTGGCCGAGCCAATTAATACGTTGGCCTCTGGGTAATACACCATAATATCGCCATCAGGTAAATCAAACGGGTAAACCGTAACCCTTTGCATTTGACCATGAGCCGATTGAATATCAACTTTATCGCCGGCCTGAATACCTAAATGATTAATTTGCTTAGGATTCATCATCACTGACCAACGTTGATCGATACGGCGATAACTGTCTTTTTCTTCATAGATAATTGAATTGAATTGTCCCTCACTGCGCACGCTCATCAAACGAAATGAAAACTCTGCATCATCTAAAGACGCAGGTAACGGATGAACAACAAATTTGGCTTTACCGCTTGGTCGCATAAATTCAGGGGTATGCAGCAACCGCTGACCAACGTGAAATTCTTTTTTAGCAATATCGATGCTCTTTAACTCCGCCATGCCGGGCACCACCGCCGCAATTGTTTCGCGAATAGTGCGATGCGAGCGAAACACAGAAAAATCAAAAGTCGGTGATAGACTTTCCTTATCACTGAGTTGGACCAGTAATTGCTCTGCGAAATGCGTCAAAATGGCAACTTCAGAACGTACATTGCTTAGGCGGTCAATGCCACCCTCGCTATAGCGAACAAAGTTAAACATCGACTCTTGCGTCGTTGGCTCTGGTTCTTCATCACGCGCAGCGACGGGTAAAATAATGGCCTCGCTATTGTCAATGCCGTGAAGATGTCCTTTATTCATTGTGGTGGTGAGATAGACTTTACACGCAATTTTATCAAATGCTTGTTCTGCCCAAACAGAATTGGGCGTTGCCTGAAACAGGTTGCCACCCATAATCAAAGCAGCATCGATCTCGCCACGATCGGCCGCTTCTATGCAAGCCAAAGTGTCGAGCCCTGGCGATAATTTTTTATCGGGAAGTGCAAGGCCTAACTGCTGCTCAATATTTCTAAGCACCTCATCGGCCAATACTGGCTTGACGCCTATAGTGCCTATCCCTTGAACATTGCTGTGTCCTCGTAACGGCAATAAACCCGCAAACGGTTTTGCGATCATACCTCTGAGTAAGGCTAAATTTGAAATATACTCGACGTTAGCTACGCCGTGCTGATGATGCGTCACGCCCATCCCCCAGGCAAACACAGCGTTACTTGATTGGCTATACACTTTCGCCACCGCTTCTAATTCACCGCGAGAAACACCCGACAGCAATTCAATTTTGGACCAATCAGTAGCGTTAATATCGTCGATAAACGCCTGATAATCTTCGGTGTGTTGCAATAAAAAATCACTGGCCATGGCGCGTCTTTCAATGACCGCTTTAGCAATGCCCTTGAATACCGCTATATCACTGCCAATGTGTGGCTGCAGATAATGCGAGGCAATTTCGTCCCCACCAACAATGATCGAGCGAGGGCTTTTCGGTAAAGCAAAGCGCACGAGGCCCGGCTCCTTAGCAGGGTTAATAACTACCACTTGACCTCCGCGAGCACGGCAGGCCTGCAGTTTATGAACAAATCGAGGATGATTTGAGGCAGGATTAGCACCGATCACAAAAATACAATCACAGCCGTCGAGGTCGGCTAATTCAACCGTGGAAGTGCCCACGCCAATTGTTTCTGATAAACCCACACCGGTGGCTTGATGACAATAGTAAGAACAATTATTGACATTGTTAGTACCATAGACACGCGCCAATAATTGCAGAACAAATCCCGCCTCATTAGACGAGCGACCTGAGGAATAAAAAAAGCTGCGTTCAGCAGACGTATAAGAAAAATGTTCGGCTGCATGCTCAATAGCCCAATCCCATTCAACAGTTTCGAAGTGGGTCGCATCTTTGGCTTTGTACAAAGGTTTGTCTAGCCGACCTAAATGCTCTAATTGGTGGGCGCTCAGCTCTCGGAGCTCGGCTAGTGAGTGGGTGAAAATCTCTGAGGGAATGGGTGGTTGAATATCGGTTGACTGAGCCTGAACGCTTTTATTGCAGACCGAAGGAAAATCGCCTTGCTCATTGGTCATGCCGCCCTGTTGGCCGCCCATGCCTAAACCACAAGCCTTGCAGGCATTTTTAGCAGTGAGCGCCTTGGCTGAATGATTTAGACCAATACGATTAACCGTTTTCAGGGTGTAAAGAATCTTTTTGGCGCCACCGCCAACCGCTGGTTTGACCGATTTATCCGATGTTCCCATCTCAGCCTCGCTAATCGCGACTCATCACTTAGCTAAACTAGACTATGTTGCATCTTCGCCGCTGATACTGTGTTATACATTAGACAGGCGATCGTCATTGGGCCAACGCCACCTGGTACGGGTGTAATCGCTGCGGCGACTTCGCTGACTGCATCGAAGTCAACATCACCGACCAAACGGCTTTTGCCATCTTGTTCAATACGATTTATACCCACATCAATCACCACAGCACCGGGCTTCACCCAATCCGCTTTAACAAAATACGGGCGACCGACCGCGGCCACTAAAATATCCGCCTGCTGACACAGCGTTTCAATATTTTTTGTACGTGAATGCACAATTGTAACGGTACAGCTTTGCTGTAGAAGCAATAGTGCCATTGGCTTACCGACGATATTGGATCGACCAATAACTACCGCATGCTTACCACTCAAATCACCGAGGCGATTTTGTAACATCATCAAAGAACCCAGTGGTGTACAGGGGACCATTTGATTTTCACCGACAGTCAAAGCGCCGACGTTTTCGACATGAAAACCGTCGACATCTTTAGCGGGCGAAATAGCTGCTAACACGGCTTTATCATTAATATGTTCAGGTACAGGCAATTGCACAAGGATACCATGCACCGCACTGTCATTATTTAGCTCATCAATTAAGGCTAACAGCGCCCTCTCGGTAGTATCATCACCGAGGCGATGCTCGATGGAGCGAATACCCAATTGCTCACAACGCCGCACTTTATTACGAACATACACTTGGCTAGCGGGGTCTTCGCCAACTAACACAACAGCAATACAAGGCAATAACTGATGTTGGGCCTCTAATTCAGTGACTTCCGCTTTTAATTTCTCACATAGGTCATCGGCAAACTGCTTACCATCAATTACACTTGACACAGATCAACTCCAAAAATTAGTTAGTTTCCATCAAATACCCAGCTACTATAGGCAATAAGGAGAGTTTACCCCGAATTCAGACCGACATAAACCACAATCAAGCCATGGCACAAACTTAATGCAAATTAATCCTTTAAATCTCTCGCTGAGGTATGTTGGAAGTCAAACGATTAAGGCATCAATCGACAGATTCGAGGACAATACCGATGGATAAGATGGATAATCAGACGACCAAACAAGACAAGTCTGATCTGAACGCGGCGTGGGACACATTAATCGCTGAACTTCAAAGCGCCAGGCAGGCCATTGATGACCCTGCGCTATTCCCCCCAGAGGCAAGCAGTCGAGTACTGGCCGAGGGCTATCGCTATCTAGCCGGCTTTTTACACCATGGCGTAGAACGAACCTTTCACGAAGACGCGGATTTCCCCGTGTTTCGCAATGCGCTGTCAGTCATTAATAAATCTACTATTGAAAACCCCGACGCAATTTACTTTTATGCCCCTATTGATGGCCGGCAGCAATACGAAGTGACTGCGCAGTTAGATAATTTTGATCACTGGCAAGGCAAGCCTCGCACCACTGACCAAGCGCTGGCGCCGCAATACCTAATCTTTGAAGTGGCCGATGGGCCAATGTCGGGTGACACAGGTGAATTAACAGAACTGGCAAAGGGTTTTAGAACCAGTTTTGGTCGACTAGATAACGCCGACTTAATCGTCAGTGATGACGGCGGGTTAAAGATTTTGTTAGGGCCTGAAAAGCCGGCCGGCTATAAAGGCAACTTTATCTGCACCCGCAAGCCGCCCAACCAATACAGCAAAGACGGCCTCGATCGCTTTGCCACTTATATTAGTGGCAGACAACTGTTTTATGATTGGGAAAATGAGCAATCAGTGGTCCTCTCTATTACATCTATCGGTCATATTGGCCAGCACCCCGCGCCCTTAACGCCAGCAAAAACGGCTGATCATTTACGCCGTATGGGCGCTATCATTCGCGGCCAAATGCATTTTTGGCTAAACTTTTACGACAAAGTATTAAATGTTCATGGCAGCCACGGCCAACCCGAAGACGGTCGGTTTTTCTTTCCTATCAATGGGTATAACCGACCCAATGCCGCATCGGGCGACACGGGCGGCGGCATGAGCACCAATGTCTACGCCGGCGGCATGTATGAATTGGCCGATGATGAAGCACTCTATATCGAGGCAACTTACACAGGCTCGCCGATTTACGTCAGTGTTCATTTAGGTAATTTATGGGGTGAGTCACCAGATTATGCCAATCACCAAAGCAGCCTTAACTTATTTCAGATGTACATGGGGGATGATCATGTGCAACGGTGGATAGTTTCGCACCACGATCCAGATATTCAAAACTGGCTAGACACAACTGGCTTACCAAAAGGGTTTTTATCCCATCGCTGGGCCTATTCAGAGATACCACCCGAGAGCGAATGGCCTGTTATTGAAGCGAAAAAAATAAAACTCAGTGACGTTGACCGCTATATACCCGCTGACATGCCGCGATTGAGCAAAACCGAACGCGCGCAAGCCATCGCCATAAGACAGGCGCATGTGCAACGCCGTTATCGATCGTTTTAATCACGCAAACGATCAGTAAAGCGGCGGATATGGCGCCATGCCGCTTCTGCCTCCGGCACCCCAGCACTAATTAACCCGTGCCAGCCGTGAATCATTGACGGCCAACTTTCTAGGATTACTGAAACACCTGCCAAGGTCGCGCTATGGGCCAGTCGTAAGGCGCTCGGCGCCATAGTGTCGTATTGCCCCACCTGTAAATACAACGGCGGTAAACCACTCAGCTCGGCATAACACGGTGAAATACGGGGATCGTCTAAGGGCATTTGCTGACCGACATAATCGCGCCCTCTATTCTGCACCCATTCGGGCGTCAGAAATGGATCACGTGAGGCAGGGTATTCACTGACACTTAAATCAAACCAACCCGTAATTGAAATAAAGGCAGCCGGCATAGGTAAACCGCGATCACGGGCAGCCAATAAGCTGCCTATTGCTAAACCGCCACCGCAAGATTCCCCCACCACAATAATTTTTTCAGCGGCAACCCCCTGCGCCAGCAAAGCTGCGTAAACTGCTAAACCGTCGTCATGGGCCGCAGGATACGGATCTTCTGGCGCCAAGCGGTAATCGGGCATGACCGTGCGCATATTTAGTTGTCGGCAGATAATCTCAGCGTAAAAGTGATAGTCCGACAACGGGCATGAGACTAAGGCACCGCCATGAAAGTACAAGGCTATAAAATCATCATCGTGAAAGCCCTGTAAATGATAGACACCACAATCGACTCCGCCATAAGCTTTGATAGTTTGCTCAACATCTTCACCAACGGCATGGCCATGAAACGGCGCCATCGTTTTTCTTACGCTGAGATAATCCGCTTTCGGGTCAGCAAAGTCTGAGGGCACACCGCTAATAATCTGTTGAAGAATGTCACTGGCCATAAGATTCCTTGGCGAGAAAGTCAGTGCGCAAACTAGGATTCATTCATGGACGGTGTTTCAGCATGATGCTCTAAAATTTCCACTTGATAGCCGTCAGGATCCGCCACAAACGCGGCCGTGACAGGCCAGCCCTCTAATCTCACAGGCGCAGAAATCGATTCAACGCCATGTTCCATGCAGCGCTGGTAAAGCCCTTCACAGTCATCAGTATTAATATAAAATTTCCATAGGGCATTGCCGTGATCGATCGGGCCAGTCTCGTCGTGGTGTCGAGCAATTTGCAGCCTAAAGCCATTATCGCCTTCAAATAACACCTCGGTCACGTTCATACCACCCGGCTGCTCTAAACGATGCGTGATGGTAAACCCTAGCACTGTCTCATAGAAATGAATCGATGCGTCTAAGTCGCTTACGTTAATACAAAATTGGTCGAAACTGGTTTTCATCTTTGCTCCTTCATATTATTTTTTCATTATCGTTATACTGCTAGAACGCCACCGTTAACAACCAAGGTTTGGCCCGTCACCCACGACGCCTGCTCATCGATTAAGTACTGAACTGCGTGAGCTACATCAGCACCGGAGCCCAATCGGCCCGCAGGTATACCGCGTATTAAAGGTGCGGCAAACTCTTCGGGCACATTATCCATTAAACCCAAGGCAATCGAATTAGCCGTCACGCCATCAGCACCGACTTCGCGTGCAAGATGCCGCATAAAATGCGCAGCACCTGCTTTCGCAGTGCCGTAAAGAGATACGTTAATATCTAGCCCCTGTCGGCCCGCTTCCGACGAAATCGTAATAACGCGGCCCCAACC
>DDDX01000035.1 GCA_002339085.1 Cellvibrionales bacterium UBA1969 | reverse complement strand
TTAACTTGTTATTATCGATGCCTAGCTGATCGCGACAATAAATAACCTGACAGGCGAAAGCTTCATTCAATTCCCAAACGCCAATATCAGCTATCGTTAAACCGTTCCGCTCAAGTAATTTTGGTACCGCAAATACCGGCCCTATTCCCATCTCGTCCGACTGGCAACCCGCCACAGAGATACCTCTATAATAACCTAAAGGCGAAAGCCCTTGCGCTTTAGCTATATTCGCCTCCATAATCAGTGAGGCGGAAGCACCGTCTGATAATTGGGAAGAATTTCCTGCTGTGATAAAACGACCTTCTTTCACCCACTGGCCATCTTTCCACACGGGTTCTAAACCCTGCAAACCCTCCAGGGTTGTTGACGGACGATTGCATTCATCTTTTTCAACGGTCACTTCTTCATAGCTTGTTTCTTTCGTCTCACGATTAAAAACAGATTTAACCGCTTGCATAGGTACAATCTCATCATCAAAAATACCGTTTTCTTGTGCCGCTGCCGTACGCTGCTGGCTTTGTAAACTGTATTCATCTTGCAGTTGACGAGAAATTCCATAGCGCTCAGAAACCACTTCAGCAGTTTCCAACATAGGCATGTAAGCGGTAGCATCAACCTCCATCGCTACTAATGATTGACTTCGGTAGCTGTTCTTGTGCTTATTTTGGGTCAGTGAAATCGACTCGACACCGCCGGCTACGGCCACATCATAGTCATTGCAGATGATACTTTTAGCTGCAGTCGCAATTGACATTAACCCTGAGGAGCACTGTCGCTCAATCGCCATGCCTGCGGTGGTCTCAGGTAAACCGCCAACCAAACCACATAAACGCCCTAAGTTATACGATTGCGTGCCTTGCTGCGCAGCGGCGCCAAAGATGCAATCGTCAACCATTGCCGGATCAATACCGCCTTTTTCAATTACTGCTTTGACACAGTGACCACCCATAGCTGGCGCCTCGGTATCATTAAAGCTACCTCGAAAAGATTTTGCCAAGGCCGTTCTTGCTGTTGAAACGATGACAGCTTCACGCATAGTGTAATCTCCAAACTTTACTAGTTAAATTAAGGAATGAGTAGCGACACTGATTGACATCAACTTCTCTGTGAGGAACAACTGACAATCTCGCCTGTCATATAAGAAGAGTAATCACTGGCTAGGAACATCATGACATTAGCGACCTCCCAGACTTCAGCGCCGCGACCAAAAGCTTCATTTTTGACCAACTCATTTAACAATTCTTCTGAAGACGTTTTCTTTAAAAAATCATGGACCGCAATACTCGGTGATACCGCATTAATACGAACACCAAACTCAGCGGCTTCTAGTGCCGAACAACGTGTTAAGGCCATGACTCCAGCCTTTGCTGCAGCATAATGCGCTTGCTCAGTTTGGGCTCGCCAACCAAGCACTGAGGCGTTATTGACAATCACGCCTTTACCGCGTGACTGCATGTGCTTTAACGCAGCGCGCGTCATCCGCATGGTGCCCGTTAAAGTCACATCAATTACTCGATGCCACTCTTCATCTTCCATATCAATCACTGATTTAGAACCACCCAAACCCGCGTTATTTATTAAGACATCAATATGCCCCATTTGCTCAACTGCAGTGGTCATTAGTGACTGAACATCACTTTCATCTGTCACATTGCATAGTTGTGTGTGAGGTCGTAAGCCCGTTTCTTGATCTAGCCTTTCGGCTGACTTGGCCAATCGTCCTTCATGGATATCAGCAATCATTAGTGCAGTTGCCCCTTCTTCAGCAGCTCGCTTTGCTGCTGCAAAACCAATTCCAGCACCAGCTGCTGCCGTTACTAAAACTGTTTTACCCGCCAATAGGTTATGACCTTCAACGTAGTCTGGAATACTATTATTCAACGACTTACCCTCATCATTTAACGTTACTTTTTATGTAAAAACTAGCCCTTCGCTTCACGCGGCATTCCTAAGCCACGCTCGGCGATGATATTACGCTGTACCTGATTAGTGCCGCCGTAAATAGTGTCAGATCGAGTAAATAAATACATCGACTGTAATCGAGTTAACTCATAGGGACCAGACGCACAAATTTCAGATTCTGGACCCAAAACGTCCATCGCTAATTTGCCTAAATTACGATGCCAACTCGCCCAATGCAACTTGTAAACCAGAGCCGACTTATCTAAATCGCCACTCGTGGGATCAGACAACATGCGCATCGCGTTATAGCGCATTAAACGAAGTCCTGTGTGGGCTTCAGCAATACGCTGACGCAGCGCTGGATCCTGACTCGCACCGTTATCTTTGGCCACGTGAACAATGGTATCCAATTCATTTTGAAACAACATTTGCTGGCCAAGTGTTGAAACGCCTCTTTCGAAACCCAGTAACGCCATTGCAATCGTCCAACCCTCACCTGGCTTACCTAAAATATCTTCGGCAACTGCCTCATCAAAAAAAACCTCGTTAAATTCTGAGGTTCCGGTGAGCTGCTCTATCGGTCTTACTTCTACACCCGGCTGATCCATTTTAACCAGAAAAAAACCTAAGCCCTTATGTCGCTGTGATTGAGGATCAGTTCTGGCCACCACAAAACACCAATCGGATTCATGCGCCAATGAAGTCCATACTTTTTGACCGCTAATACGCCATTTATTGAGGCCTTCATCAAGCACTGCTTTAGTTTTAACGGCAGCCAAATCGGACCCTGCAGACGGTTCAGAATATCCCTGACACCACAATTCTGTGCCGTCTAAAATTCCAGGTAAATATTTTTGCTTCTGTTCTTCGCTGCCATAGGCGATAATCGTCGGGCCTGTTAAGCCTTCACCAATGTGGCCCATCCGGCCTGGCCCGCCAACACGGGCATACTCTTCATGAAATATAACTTGCTGTTCGATGCTCGCATCTTTACCACCATAAGCTTTAGGCCAACCGATACAGGTCCAGCCGCCTGCCGCCATCTTTTTTTCCCATTGGTGTCGCTCAGACGGGTACATATGCTCATCACCGGGTCCACCACGATAGCGAATCACTTCAAACTCACCGGTTAAATTATCTGCTAACCAAGCTGAAAACTCGGCTCTAAACAGCTCATCTTCAGCACTAAATTGCAGTTTCATGATAGACCTCCGTCAGTATCGAGCAACTGCTTCGCGATTAATTCTCGATGGTAACTGGCATTACCCAAAAACGTTTCTGTCGATTTGGCCCGCTTAAAGTACAAATGACAGTCATATTCCCAGGTGAATCCAACACCGCCAAAAAACTGGATCCCATTTCCAGCATTAAAAAAGAACGCATCTGAGCAATAGGCTTTTGCCATGCTGGCCGCTTGGGGCAAATCATCAATCAATTCAGCGTCACCTTGCTCGGCCAACACTTCTTGGCCTACACAAGCAGCAAAATAGACGGCTGAACGCGCCACCTCAGCTTTTAACATCATATCGGCAGCCTTGTGTTTAATTGCTTGATAGCTCGCTATTTTACGACCAAATTGCTCTCGTTCTTGCGTATAATCAACGGCCATGTCTAGGGTTTGTTGCGCACCACCCATCTGTTCTGCCGCTATCGCTACTTGCGCCAACTGAATAATGCTTGATAGTTTTGACCAGCCGCTATCTGCATTGATCATTAATGCAGAATCATCAACAGAAACAGCCGCAAAGTTAATTTCAGCCTGCTTGCGCGTCTGATCCATAGTCGGCAACCATTGACGCGTAACACCTTGAACTTCTGCAGACAAAGCAAATAAGGCAACTCCTTGCTCACCCTGACTGCCCTCTTCTCGTGCAGCTACTATCAGTAGCTCTGCAGTATGGCCATCGGGCACAAAGCGAAACTGACCATTTAAGAGATAACCAGCATCTGTTTTCTGGTAAGTGGCTTGCACGCCATGCGCATCCCAGCGCCCATTGATGCCGGTATACGCCAATGTAGCGGTTAATTGTCCTTCGGCGATTTTGGGTAAATAGTCGCCCTTCTGCTGCTTAGTGCCAGCTATTAACAAGGCATTTACGCCAAGACAAACCGTTGAAAAATACGGTGAGCAGAGCAGATACTTGCCCATTTTTTCTAGCAATACAGCTAATTCAACATAGCCTAGACCCATGCCGCCATATATCTCTGGAATATGAATGGCCGGCCACACCATCTCTTCACAGATGCGCCGCCAAACCTGCTGATCATAGCCCTGCTCAGTCTGCATGGCTTCGCGCACCGCCGCACTTGTTGACACATCGGCCAAAAAGTTTTCTGCCGACTCACGAATCATTTCTTGCTCTTCAGTTAATGCAAAATCCAAGACCTACACCTCTACACCATAATCCAAATGTTTAAGCCCAATTGTTTAAACCAATTCATTTAGGATAAACACTAAGCTAAACTATCTAACTTCCATAAACTTTTTGCGCTGGCACCTCTTTTGCTAGCAATTCATCAACTGCAGAACCTATTTCTGCCGCTTGCCAGCGATCGCCTTTATCAACACCTACAGTGGAGCGCCAACCATCGGCGATGGATATTTTACCGCCTTCGGCCTCAAAAATGCGGCCAGTAATAGCAGCACCCTGTTCCGAACCCAGCCAAACAATTAAGGGGGATACATTATGGGCCGCCCAATAATCAAAACTACCATCTTCAGGCTTAGCCATACGAGTTGCCATCGACTCAACGGCGGTTGTCATCGCGGTTCGAGCAGCCGGTGCTACGGCATTAGCAGTAATACCATAACGACCCAACTCGGCTGCTTGATTTAATGTTAAGGCGGCAATGCCGGCTTTCGCTGCAGCGTAGTTGGACTGCCCAACTGAGCCTTGAAGGCCGGCGCCAGAAGTAGTGTTTATGATACGAGCGGCAACTGCAGCGCCAGCTTTGGACTGTGCTCGCCAATACTGAACAGCATGCGAACTAATACAAAAATGACCTTTTAAGTGTACCGCCATGATCGCATCCCACTCTGCTTCAGATAAAGAAGCAAACATCCTATCGCGGTTAATACCAGCATTATTGACCACAATATCTAAGCCACCAAAGACCTCAATAGCTTGCTTAACCGCGTTTTGCGCATCGTCATAATGTGTAATATCACTATGGTTAGCCACCGCTTTTCCACCAGCTGCATTGATCTCTTCAACCACAGCCGCCGCCGCTTCTTGATTAATATCATTGACGACCACACTGGCGCCTTCTTTTGCAAACTCTCGCGCATGTGCCGCACCTAACCCACCACCAGCGCCGGTAATTATTACAACTCTTGACTGACAAATACCTGACATTTAAAAACTCCTGTTGAATGATTATCTATTGATTTCAGTCGGAAAATAATGGACCGCAAAAAAAATTAAGGGGTCATTAATGCGCCCGATTCAATCAGTATCAAAACTGCTCGCCGAATAACATCGCCGGCCTTATTTCAACCCAGTCAACGACTAACTCCCTCTGCTCAAACAACCAAATAGAATCGATGCACACAAATCGGTCTTGATATCGAATATTCCAATCTTCGACCTCTCGAGAACCGTCTTCTTTGAGTCGCAGATGACTCGCCGTGCAATAGGTTTCACCCTCAGCGCGGTCACCATTAGTCGATAGGGTTTGATTAAAGATTTTATGCTGAGTTTGCTCGAACATACTATCAAGAATGGCCGGGATACCCCCTAGTGCCTCATGACCCTTTATGGACGAACCCGGCATAATCACTTCAGCATCTACTGTGAGGGTCGAAAGTAGCAAGGTAACATCTCGACGATCCGCAGCCTGAGCATAGCGAGCTGTAAGGGCTTGAATATCTGCAATGGTTTGCGCATTTGCCATGACTAAGCCTTCATTCCAGAGTTGGTGGGACCAAAAAATGCTCGCATAGAGGTCACCTTGCCTTCATCATTGAACACCATTACATCTATCGGACGAAACGTCATAATGCCGTCGCCGGTATCCACCTCGCCTGTAAAAGCAAAAGCAGCCTCATTTCCGGCGATTCGTATTTCAGATTCAAGTTGAAGTTTAACGTTCATCGCTAAAGCCGACTTATAAAATTCTTCTACCGCTGCACGACCTTGCTTGACTGGCGAGCCAACAGGGTCTTCAACACAGCAGTCATCGGCATATAAACTCATAATGGCCGCCAGGTCAGATGTTTGAAAGGCATCAATATAGGTGTTCACTGCCGCCGTTATTTTTTCTTCTAATGACATTTTGTTCTCCTTATTATTTCATCACTGACAATGGGACTAAAGGCGCTCAATAATAGTGACATTCGCTTGACCGCCACCCTCGCACATGGTCTGCATACCATAGCGACCGCCTGTGCGTTCTAATTCGTGCAGCAATGTCGTCATGAGCTTGGAGCCTGAAGCCCCTAATGGGTGGCCTAGCGCAATCGCCCCGCCGTTCACATTCGTTTTAGCTGGGTCATAACCAGTCTCTTTAAGCCAAGCTAAAACAACCGAGGCAAAAGCTTCATTAATTTCAACCAAATCAATATCCGTCAAAGTCATACCTGCTTTGTCTAGGGCGAATTGAGTCGCAGCGATGGGAGCAGTTAACATCCAGACAGGATCTTCTGCTCGGACACTCATGTGGTGAATACGAGCTCGCGGCGTTAAGTGATATTTTTTCAAAGCGGCTTCGGAAACAATTAATATTGCACTACTCGCATCACAAGTCTGACTAGAAACCGCCGCCGTCACTTTATCGCAACCAAACAAATAATCTAATTCAGCCATTTTTTCGAGACTAGTTTGACGCGGCGTCTCATCTTGGCTAACACCTTCAAGCGGTACAATTTCTCGGTCGAATCGACCCTCTGCAATCGCCTGCAAGGCACGCCTGTGTGACTCTAATGAAAAGGCTTCAAGCTGTTGTCTTGAAATTTCCCACTTATCAGCAATCATTTGCGCTGAATTAAATTGCGTTGGTGGGACGTCACCATAACGCTCAACCCAACCTTTTGAACCTGTAAAAGGATCACTAAAACCCATCGGTTCTGCGGCTGTCATTGCCGAACTAATCGGAATTTGCGTCATTGTTTGAACGCCACCCGCAAGCACAACATCTTGCGTGCCACTCATGACGGCTTGTGCGGCAAAATGGACAGCTTGCTGCGAAGATCCACATTGACGATCGATAGTGGTGCCCGGGACACAGTCAGGCAAGCCTGCAACTAACCAACAGGTACGGGCAATATCACCCGCTAAGGGGCCAATGGTATCAACACTGCCAAAAATGACATCATCATAATCTTCGGCTGGAATAGCATTTCGCTCAACAATTGCATTGATGACATGTGCGCCTAAATCTGCCGCATGAACATGAGCAAGCCCCCCTTTTCTTCGACCCGTTGGACTTCGAAGCGCATCTACAATATAAGCTTCAGGCATAATTATTCTCCCAACATCAATCGCTATGCGACAAAAGTACTTCCTGCGCCAATCGCTGCTTGATCAGCAAAAACAAAATCATTGACGCGACCTTGATGCCAAGCAACAACACCCCAAGCGTTGTTATAAACCCATGCTTTCTTCATAAAAATCTGTAAATCAACTTCCCAGGTATAACCCATTGCACCATGACATTGCATCGTATTCCTAGCCGCTAACTGCGCTACTTCTGTCGCTGCAAGCTTAGCATGACTGACATTCACATTGGCGCTTGGTAGCTGCTCGGCGACAGCGTAAGCCGCTTTATAAACAGGCGTTTTAGCGAATTCTAACTTCACCGCCACATTGGCCATTAAATGCTTAACCGCTTGAAAGCTACCAATCGGCTTGCCAAATTGTTGACGATCAGCAGTATAACTCACCGTCATATCGACCATGCGTTGCGACAAACCTAAGGCTTCAGCCGCCACTCCTAAGGCACCGCGATTCATGGCACCATCGATCAGGCATTGTGCCTGTTCAGCCTCGGCAATTAAGTTCGCGTCAGACGTCTGCCAGCTAATGCTGTAGAGCTTTCGGCTAGGGTCGACAGATTCATTTAATGTGTAGCTAAACTGTTCGGGCGTCAGCGCATAGAGTGCTTGGCCTTTTTGCAAGATCAATAAATCCGCTGTATGTGCGTCCTCCACAAAAACATTTTGCTCCAGACCAACCATAACCTTGGCCCGACCCTCGGCAATGGCCGGTAACCATTGCTGCTTAATCGCCTCACCGCTGTCACCACTTAACTGGTCCAGCAAAGGGACCACAACAAGCGCAATATGGACTAACGGCGCGGGTAAAGCGACGTAACCACACTCCTGAGCTATCAAGATAAAATCCAAAGCTGTCATGCCTAAACCGCCCATCGCTTCAGGCACTGTCATTGCGGTGAGTCCGAGCTCGGTCAGTTGCTGCCATAGCGCATCAGATCGACCCGTATCCGCCTCCCAAAGGGCGCGAATACTCTCGGCCGTTACCTCATTAACTAAAAAATCGCGGACGGATTCTTGAAATAATAACTGGTCTTCAGTGAAGGTAAAATTCATCACTCACCTCCTAGCGTGGCATGCCAAGCATACGCTCAGCAATGATGTTACGTTGAATTTCATTAGTGCCCGCATAAATAGGCCCACTCTGTGAAAACAGCCAACCATCGAGCCAGTTTCCAACATTTTCGGCCGCCGGTGCATGGGCTAACAATTCGGCTCGCGCACCTAAAATGCTCATCGCTGTGGCATGCATATCACGATCTAATTCAGACCAAAAAATCTTATTGGTTGATGACTCAGGACCTATCTTACCGCCCTGCACTAACCGGCAGGCCGTTTGGTATGTCAACAAAGTATAAGCCTCGGCGTCCATATAGGCTTTTAATACTGCATTTTTAACCGCAGGGTCGGCATCAGCCGTGGCTTGATTCTCTTTGTATAATTCAACTAAGCGTTTAGCCGCCTGCTGGAAGCGTGCTGGCGAACGCAGCATTAGACCTCGTTCAAAACCGGCTGTTGCCATAGCCACAGACCAGCCTTTACCCTCTTCACCAAGCAAGCAATCGACCGGCACTTTAACATTATCAAAAAAGATTTCTGCAAAACCCGGCAAGCCATCTAATTGCGGTATCGGCCGGACCGTAATACCCTCAAGATCAAGCGGAACTAAAATAAAACTTAAACCACGATGTCGCTCAGATTCAGGGTCAGTTCTAAACATGCCGAACGCCCAATCAGCCCATACTGCTCGTGTTGACCATGTTTTCTGGCCATTAATAATATAGTGCTGGCCATCATTCGACAGTTCAGCCTTGGCGCTAATAGCTGCCATATCAGAACCTGCGTTCGGCTCAGACCAAGCTTGACACCAAATATCTTTACCGGTGGCCATGCCCGTTAAAAAACGCTGTTTCTGCGCTTCGGTCCCATACTCCATCATCGTCGGACCCAATAAAAAGATGCCGTTTTGATTGACTCTTAAAGGCGCACCAGCAGCGTAGTACTCCTCTTCAAAAATAAGCCACTGTAATAAGTCAGCACCGCGACCACCCATGACTTCAGGCCAAGTAATCATGCCCCAATGCCCTTCGTACAACTTCGCTTCCCACTCACGATGAGCTTGAAAACCCTCGGCCGTATCAAAACTGGAAAGCGGTTCGGCAGGCACATTATCGGCTAGCCACTGCCTAACCTCAGCTCTAAAGGCAACTTGCTGTTCGGTGTAATTTAAATCCATAGTACAGTTATCGTTATCCAAAAATAAAACTATTCAAAATCGGCTTTGCGCTTTTCAACAAAAGCATCTCGCGCTTCTTGTGAGTCACCCATGGTATAAGCTTCAAAGGTAAAACCCTGCTCCCATCGATATTTATCCTCTAAGTTACCATCCTCAACACCCGTTAATGCTTCTTTTGCCAGCTTAACCATTGCCGGTGATTTAGCGGCGATTGTTTCAGCCATTTCACGTGCTGTAGGCATCAATTGATCACGGGCTACAACACGCTCTACAGCACCAAGACGATAGGCCTCTTGGGCATCGATAAACTCACCGGTAAAATACATATAACGAACTTTTTGCACCGGGAACATACGCTGTAAATGCGCACCACCACCCATAGCACCTCGGTCAATCTCTGGCACGCCGAAACTAGCACACTCAGAAGCAATAATAATGTCTGCCGCTCCGCTTATACCTATCCCACCACCTAAAACAAAACCGTGTAGCGCCACAATCACGGGCTTAGGGTTGAGATGAATCGCTTTAAAGGTGTCGTAATTGCCGCGATTCACATCGAGTATTTTCGAACCATCAGCGGCCAATTCTTTAATATCAACGCCGGCACAAAAGCCTTTACCCTCAGCCGCTATAATAATAACTTTAACTGCGTCATTTTTACCTAAAGCTACAATTTCTTGGGCGATAGCGAACCATGTCGCGCTGTCAAAAGCATTAACTGGCGGGTGGTTAAAAATCAATTCTGCCACACCGCTGGCATTGATCGTAGTACCGTAAGGTTGAGACATGACTTTTCCTTTTACGTTTTACGTTAAAAATAGACAATAAGATTAGCTACGAACACCTGGCGGATCATCTTTTAATTGACGTGAACGTAAGTTTTGTGGATCAAGCTGAGCAATAACTGCCAACTGCGCTTCAGTAGGCGCAACCGTCTCAGGAATAATGTCCGGAATGCAAAGTTCAAAGCCGGTATTTTCTATTACCTCATCAATCGTAACGCCGGGGTGCAAACTGACCACGCGAATTTGATAATCAGGACCGCCAAAATCCATCACACAAAGATTCGTCAATACCATACGCAAATCAATATCAGACAACTGATGCCCTTTAGGCAATCTGGCAGGATTATAGCCAATCGTACAAACCATATCGCATTCACCTTCAACAAAAACGCGGGTATTATGGCTGGGAATTAAAAAGGAATTTGCATGACTGATCGAATTTCCTGGAAAGCCTCGAGCGCCTAGCATTTGCACCTTAGGCTGCTGGTAAGTTCCGCCTAGACAAGAGATATTGCTTTGACCAAAACGGTCCATTTGGGTTGGGCCGCCCGTAATGTGCCGACAACCGCTCCAAACATTATCAAAAATTCGAGAAAAACCCATCCAAGTTTCGTTTTGCTGAATAAAATCATCAGGACGATTACCGACCGGGTTTGGCTCGGACAGCAACCATGCTTCTGAGTCAGTCATCATGATATCAGTGTTGCTGGTCTTCATAGCCAAGCTTGCGGCTATTCTAGGTAACACACCAATACCCGTCACTAAAATCTCACCGTCATTGTCGTAAGCAGCAGCATTGGCGCAGATCAACAATTCAGCCAAGCTATAATCAGTTGCAAACTCACTCATTTATTATCTCCAAAGATAACGACTGATCTAACACTTTTATTAGACCAGAAAAGCAATAGTTAATAGACCGCTAAGGGCAATTGTTTGATACTCTCAAGTCCACCCACTAATTTTTGATAGTCGATCTCTGTTTTACCGTGGATATATTTATCGGCATAACTGGCAAAGCCGCCCTCTTTTGCTGAGGCTGCGTATTCTTTAAAATGCGGCACATCAAAACCATAATGAGGTGAGCAAGAGCTGGGATGCGCGCCACCGACTATCGGAATCACCCCCGTCGTTTGTGAGCGCTCCCAAAAAACAAATCGTGCTTCTTGCTCAGGGGTAAAGTAATCACTGTCAACCAATTCATCACAAGAAACATAAGCTTTCTTTGCCGCACGAGCAAACCAATCATCCATATAGTGATCGGCGCCTTTAATTTGGCAAACACCCCGACTATCCGCTCGATCAACGTGAATTAACGCCGCGTCTAAAGTCAAGGCCGGCATTGCTAACCACTCCTTTTCGTCATAAGGACTATCAACGACTTTTAATTCCGGATTGACGTTTAAAACATCAGTACCCAAACCAACTTGTGTCGGTATAAACGGACAACCCCAAGCCGCTGCTCGCAAACCTAACAACATCATTCCTTCGTCAATTTCTAAGGTTTCAATCGCACCTTGCTGCCGTGCCTGACGAAAATAAGGCTCGAGCGGAATAAAATCTAAAGAGACAAATGCAAAAATCACCTTCTTCACTTTACCTGCCGCGCATAACATGCCGACGTCAGCGCCACCGTAAGCAACAATGGTTAGGTCCTTGAGTTCAGATCGAAGTATTTCGCGAATCAATGCCATTGGCTTTCGACGTGGCCCCCATCCACCAATACCGATCGTCATTCCGTCGCTGAGAGAGGCAACCATATCGGACGCCTTCATTACTTTATTCATAAAGATTCCTTTGTGAATCAATCCTTTGAAAAAACGGATAGCATTATAACTCTAAATGCTCAGCCAATAACCAAGCTATAATCGAAGTTAACCGCTAAGAAGTTGATAGCTAAGATTCTGTTATCCATAGATATTTCAAAGCCCATTCTAGCCTAATATTAAATTCGAAAGAATGACTGATTCGTTTAGTTGGCAGCGTCAAAATGGGAATAGCGGTGAATCCAGCCAATGACCAGCAGATCGAGTTTTAATTCGATCAATAAACAAACACTCCCATCTTACTCATGACCGTTTTTGTCATTCTTGGCGCCGAAGATACAAAAAGACAGCGGTAAGCAATCTTCAGCGATTCGGATTTATGCAAAGAATATCAATAACTATAGCTGGTACTTTAGTTGCCATTGCGAAAATGCTAGATCAAAGACATAAATTTAGGGTCATTATTAACGTCGCTAAATCACGATATAATTAGCGCCCATTTGGCAATCAAAGTGAACATTACCTATGGCAGACGACACAGTCCAATCAAACGACACAACGACATCTGGCGAACAAGTTAGCGACATTAGTACCTACCTGGACAGAGCAAAAAAAGAAACCGGACTAGACGACTTTGGTGGTGATGATTTTATTGAACCCTTGGAGCGCATCATCGATGCGCTTAACCGAGAAGCGGCATTGAATCCAGCAGGAAAATTTCAAGTTGAGATGTTATTTGCCAAAGGGCTAGAGAATCGATTGCGCGTGGAAAACTATATTCGAGAAAACCCAGAGGTACTCGATCAAGAGATTCATGCGCCTATCTTTATCTCAGGCTTACCACGAACAGGCACCACGGCTTTGCACCACTTATTGAATGCCGACAATGCTAATCATACCTTGCGCTTATGGGAGGGTAATGAATTAATTCCACCCCCAGAAGATGCCACTTACCACAGTGACCCAAGGATTGAAAAAACTAAACAAAATGTTGCCATGACAGACCAATTCATGCCGGGCTTTTTTAAAACTCATTTAATGGACGCAGAAGCCCCCGATGAATGTCATTTACTGTTTGGCCAAAACTTTATGTCAGTGCAGTATTCTGCTCAGTACCATATACCCAGCTACGCGAACTGGCTTTACCAACAAGACCTCACCGATTCTTATGCCTATCACAAACGACAAATGAAAGTATTACAGCATAAAAAATCTGGCCGCTGGGTATTAAAAACCCCCTATCATCAGCTGGGATTGCCGGCTATTTTAGCCAATCACCCAACCGCTATTATTGTCCAGACACACCGCGCCCCCATGAAAATCATCGCCTCAGGATGTAGCTTTAGTAAAGTCGTGAGAACACCATCTTCTCACTTGGATGATGACCACATCATTGGGCGTGACTGGATGGACATGTTGCAAATATACTCGCGCGCTTTTGAAAAAAATCGCCCCGGGCTCGAAGCGAAGCATCCGGGACAATTTATCGATATAAAACACGATGAATTTGTACAGAACCCTTGGCCTGATCTTGAAAAAGTCTATGTCGCAGCAGGCGCATCGATAAGTGACGAAGGAAAAGTAAACATGCAAACATGGCTGGACGAGAATCAACCAGGCAAACATGGCAAACACGAATACGACATTGCTGACTATGGGATTGAACAATCAGAAATCAACAATTTATTCGGCGACTATATTCAACGTTACCAGCTCAATATGGGCTAGCATGCACAGGCATAAAAAGATTACTTTAAGGAGATAGAAAAATGGCAAACTCGGAATCTGAACAGCGTGTTATTGATGGTACCGCATGGGCTGACTTTTGTGACGCCCTAAAAGAGGCGGGCGAAATTATTCAAAGCGACAAAGCGCCTAAAGATGCCTTTAATCAAGCCGAGGGTTATCGCTATTTATCCCGCTTACTACGCGGTGGACTCGAGAGTTTTTTAGAGCATCGGGACCCTCTATTTCCAACCCTACGAT
>DDDX01000081.1:23831-24456 GCA_002339085.1 Cellvibrionales bacterium UBA1969 | reverse complement strand
CCTGTAAAAAGGGGACACATTACTTCTCTTTCAGTAAAGGCATAGGACTAGTAATATTTACTACTATTGTATTTCCATTCTTATCTTTTAATCCAATAGCAACTTCAACTGAGTGATTATTAAAAATAATTCTTTCCCCATCTTCTGTCTTCTCAATTTCATATTTACTTTCGTCAAATGCGAGCATTTCATTTATTTCTTTGCGGGCTTTATTATCAATTTGCTCATCCATTAGTTTCTGAATATCAACTTCTTTATCGGAAATTTCATGCTGATGTTTATCATGGCCAGGTAAATCAATATTCTCAGAAGCTTGCCTATTAGTCGTTTTAGATTTTAATGGCGGATCAATAGGCAAAATAATGACAGGACTTATAACTGAAGATGCTTCAACGTCATTTTCTGTAGAAGTTTTGCTGGATTTTTCAATCTCCCGAACAAGAAAAAACCATAGAACAAGGAAAAGCACTACAAGAATGAAAACTAAAATTTTCGCCTCTGATGAGGCGGTTATAAATCGGTTAAGCATAACTCAAGTTATCCTCAGATGTATCGGCAGCCAAAACTCTAAGCAATAATAAAAAAACAGACACGCACTCAAGCGTAATAGATTGGTCATCCTTCT
>DDDX01000081.1:16028-23512 GCA_002339085.1 Cellvibrionales bacterium UBA1969 | reverse complement strand
TCATCCTTCTTCTCCAGAGTCCATTTATCCCTAACGCCATCTTGGGGAACGATGTTGGGTTTTTGTTATTAACTTAGCTTAAGTGATGGGTAGTTTATATTCAATATTAGTAGGAGTATTTTTTAACTAATAACTGCATCAAAAGTGCATCAGTTAAGTTTTAGGAGATAAAAAGAGAAGTAAAAAGAAAGGGTTAAATCAATGGCGTCCCCTAGGGGACTCGAACCCCTGTTCCCGCCGTGAAAGGGCGGTGTCCTAGGCCACTAGACGAAGGGGACATATCAGGAGGCAAGTATTTTACCCATCCAAAGCCAAAGTGCAAGCTCTAGTGAAAAAAAAATTTCAACTCTGGCATTGAGACGTAAAATTACTGTAGTATGATTTGCCCGCTTACCAATATATAGGCACGAGGCCGAGCCAATCACTAATCAAAACCGTTACAGGTTACCCTAAAACACGCAAGACATAATTTTTTTGTCTCCAAGCATTAAATGGATAAAATAATGGAACATTATAAAATTGGTATTTTTGCCGGTGATGGAATCGGCCCCGAAATCATGGTCGAAGGGATAAAAATCCTAAAAATTATCGAGCAGCGTAATGACATCAGTTTTGAACTAATTCCAGGCGCATTTGGCGCTAACGCCTACTTCAGTCATGGCAACGCTTTCCCAGACGAAACTAAGGCTATTTGCGATAAGGTCGACGCCCTCATTAAAGGACCTATTGGGCTCAACCATGAAGATTCGAAAAAAATACCGATTGACATGCAACCTGAGCGCGGCGCTTTATTGCCGATGCGAAGACGGCTAAACACTTACGCCAACTTTCGACCGGTTTCTCTGCCCAAAGCCTTAGGCCATTTTTCACCACTTAAAGCTGAGGTTATTGGTGAGGGCATTGATTTAATTATGGTGCGTGAACTGGTCGGTGGACTGTACTTTGGTAACAAAGAAGTCGGCGTCAATGCACAAGGCAAGCGCTACGTTACTGAGGCACTAGAATATGATGAAGATCAAATTAAGCGCATTCTCATTGAAGCCTTTAAACTGTCAGCTTCCCGTAAAAAAGTGCTACACAATATTCATAAAAGCAATGTTTTAAAATCAAGTGTATTATGGAACGAAGTGCTTGATGAAGTATCGCCTGAATTTCCTGATGTTGAAGTCAAGCATATGCTAGTCGATGCTGCGGCAACCGCCTTATGCCTTGACCCTAGTCAATTTGATGTCATGGTGATGGAAAATATGTTCGGTGACATTTTAAGCGATCAAGGTGGGGGCATTCTTGGCTCGCTAGGCCTTATGCCATCTGCCTGTATTGGTCCCGACAAGGCCTATTATGAGCCCTCTCACGGATCTGCACCTGATATCGCAGGCCAAGGTATTGCTAATCCTTATTCCATGATTGGCTCATTTGCAATGATGCTGGAATACAGTTTGGGCATGCATGAAGAAGCCAAAAATGTCTGGGATGCGATGCAAGGTGTATTTGCCGATGGTTTTTCAACAGCCGATTTATCCAAGTCTAGTGCAGATGTGATCATGTTAAAAACCCATGAATTTGGCGACAAAGTTGCGGAAAAATTACTGGCTCAACAGTAATCTCAGGTCGGATTACTGAAGGCGGTCATGCAGTAAGCGATTCAGCAATCGCAGTGTTGCTTCAATCGCGGCAAACACTTGGTTAGCATGCATACCGCGGGTAGTCGTTGTTTTCATCTTACCGCCTAACTGCCAAGTAATACTCGCTTCGGTCAAGGCACTAGTCTGACCACCACGCGGGATATGGACTTTATAATCAAGCAATTCAGGCAATTGCATATCGAGCTCAGTTAATATCTTATTAACCGCCGAGGTAAAGGCATCAAAACCACCATTACCAGTGCCGTTAGCCCCGTAAGACTTGCCATCAATTTTTAATTCAATATCGGCATAAGCTTGCTGATTCCAATCACTTTTAAGATCACAATGGGTCAGCACGACATGCTGGTATTCATTACTCTCTAATACGTCAGCAATAATAAAAGGCAGGTCGTCGCTGGTAATGCGTTGTTTAGAGTCGCCTAACTGAACCACTCGGTCTAATACGCGTCGCTGATCTTCAACAGACAGTGAAACTCCAATTTCTTCTAAGTTTTTTTGCAGCGAGGCTTTACCACTCATTTTACCTAGCGCGTAAGTTCTTTTTCGGGCAAAGCGCTCAGGGTAAAGTCGACTGAAGTAAAGATTACCTTTCACATCTCCATCAGCATGAATACCGGCCGTTTGGGTGAATACATCAGACCCTAAAATGGGCGTATTACTCGCCACAAATTTACCCGAAAAACTTTCTACCATTTGACTCACCCCAACAATATGTGACTCATCAATATTCAGTGACAAACCCATCTTATCTTTTAGTACTACTGCCACTTCGGCCAGGGATGCATTGCCCGCTCTCTCACCTAAGCAATTCACGGTACAATGAACACTGGTTACCCCTGCCTTGACCGCAGCCATCACATTCGCTGTCGCAAGACCATAGTCATTATGAGGATGAAAATCAAAATGATGACTCGGAAACCGTTGACTCATATCACGCAAGCTATCATAAACCTCCGCAGGTGACATAACACCTAAGGTGTCGGGCAACATAATATGATCTATACCACAATCCTCTAGAGCCGCAGCTAAGCCATAGACGTACTCAGGACTATCGGAATAACCGTTGGACCAATCTTCAAAATAAACATTAACCGACAAGCCTTGCAGGTGAGCATAGGCCACTGTCGTCTTAATATCCTCAACATGTTGATCAAGGGTCTTGCCTAATTGGTTGCTACAGTGCTTTTCACTGCCCTTAGTTAACAGGTTAATGACTTTGCCGCCGGCCTCAACAATCCAATCAACGCTTTTATTTCGATCGACAAAGCCCAATACTTCGACTTGATCGCCAAAACCATGGTCTTGCGCCCAGGCATTAATTCGCGCAACACCTTTCTGTTCCCCCGCTGAAACCCGTGCTGATGCGACCTCGATGCGGTCCACTCGTAAATTCGATAGTAATGCCTTAGCGAGGTTTAACTTTTCATCAGGCGAAAATGATACGCCTTGCGTCTGCTCACCGTCTCGCAAGGTCGTATCCATAATCGTAATTAATGTCGCCATTCGATTGGCCATCTCAATTCAAAGTTAAAAAACTATATCGTTCACTATGGCTAAAGATTATTCTCCAATTAGGCAAAATTATACGGCAAAACAAAGCTGATTGAAGAGGGATTGTAATGGGAAAAAGCCCATAGAAAGTGGGATATAAGACATGTGTTGGCTTTCTAACCAATATCATCTTCAAGGACACACAAGAAGCGTTTTCCAGGGAAATTCTGCTGTGCAGCTCGCTGGCAGGCTTGCTTTGAATCATAGCCATCAATGGTAAAACTGTTAGCAACAACCGAATTTTGATCGTAAATGATCAGCACCCAGTAATGCCTCGGCTCACAAGCCTGGAGAAGAATACAGGCCAATAGAACCATCCCCTGCTTCATACTGCTGTGTAAATACCGAAAAAGAATATCCATAATAGTCAGCATATTTATTATTTTTAGACAACAGCCAAGCTTAGATCCAAGTAGATGAAAAAATGTACAATATTTAACCTAAAAGATCAAATTTAATTAAAATGATCAATTTTCGGTGCCCAAATTACTGAACCGTTTATTAATCGAGACATAGAGCGCCAAAAAGCTGAGCGTTATCGCCGCTAATATACATGGACCTGACAAATGCAAGTTATATATCGCCCCGCCCATAATGGGGCCAATCACAAAACCCATCCCAGCAATGGAGCCAATTAAGCCTGACAAGTTGCCCTGCTCTCGACTGTCGACCGTGTAGCTAGCAGCCGCTGAGAACCCTGGCATCACCAAGCCAACCCCCAAACCAAACATCGCCATTCCCAACAGCAGACCCAATTGACTCGCCGTAAAGGCAATAGTGGCATAACCCAGGGCACAAAATGGAAGGCCACAGCGAATTAAGGTCGAACAATTCAAAGACGAACGCTGAACAATGAATAACTGAGCGGCAATCATCGCGAGCGAGCTGAACATCATCGCGGTGGCATAAAACTGTACGCTAGTCATTCGCGACATGCCCAAAACGTCTTCACAATAAAAGCCAAGAGTCTGTTGCACCATGCCCTGCATGGTATAGAGTACCAGCCCAACAGGCAGAATAAACCGGTAGCGCGGGTCAAAGAAACTCAGTTTGACCAATGATTTTTTATCTTTTAGCCTTCTTATTTTAGTTAAATCGTCACCACCTTGGACATTTAACTCACGACTCTCGGGCAAAAAATAATAAACTAACAAAGCACAAATAAGCGTAATGGAGGCTTGAATCATTAAGGGCATTAAAAAACCTGCAACAACTGTCGCTGCCATAACAGGCCCCATTAACACACCTAATTGATTCGCCGCAGACATACGACCTAAACCCTTGGCGCGATCGGTTAAAGGTGTCACATCTATTATATAAGCATTGGAAGCCGGAAAAGTCGCTGACATAATAGCGGCATGCACGACCCTAGCGAGTATCAATAGCAACCAAAGCATGCCGCCTGTAATTAAGCCTTGGAAACCAGCATAAGCCACCACATTAAACAACAAAGTGCCAAGGGTATAACCAAAAAGGCCAATTAAGATCACAGATTTTCGTCCAAGGCTATCGCTTTTACGCCCCCAATAAGGCGCGACTAAGGCAAATACTAAAGCCGTCATAGCCGATAATGAGGTAATAGCAAGCTTGCCGGGCTGCCAATTTTGGTCGAAGAAAGGCAACCACAGTTGTATCGTATCCAAACCCAATTCACGACCTAAAGCAGGCATCACGGCATAGATAACGGTCTGCCCCATCCCTACGCTTAACATGGCTAAATACAATACATAGGGATTTAGGGCAACGCTGCTGTTGAGAACAGATGCCTTAGAATTATTCATAGAGAAACTTCATTCGCGGCGAAAAAAGGTGGCTCATCTAATCAGGTTTGGGTAAAAAGACAAAGCACAAACTAAGTCATTAATGCTCAAATAAGCTAATCTAACGAAAAGCTAATTTAGCCATTCGATAACTTGCTGCTTGGCTCCCTCAATCGCAGCGGTAACTGCCTCTGAATTATGCTCTATTGCCGAGCCCGCTCCTTGAGCAAAATCAGGACGACCGCCCCCTTTGCCACTCAATGCGCCGCTTAGCAGTTTTATAATATCACCCGCCTTTACCGTTTTGACTAAGTCTGCTGTGACACCGGCTACTAAGGCGACCTTATCACCATGTGGTGCGGCGAGTATTATGACCGCAGAACCCATTTTTTGCTTCAACTGGTCAACTGTATCGCGCAGTGACTTTGGGTCTGCGCCATCAAGAACTTCAGAAAGGATTTTAATGCCATTCAGATCTTCGGCTTGCGAGGCTAAATCACTGCCCACACTGCTGGCTAACCTCTGCTGTAATTGCTGTAGTTTTTTTTCCAACGCTTTTTGTTGATCAAGCAATTGCTGAACTTTTTGCGATATTTCCTGAGGGTTTGTTTTTAATAAATTAGCCGCATGTTTGACACGATGCTCAGCGTCAGCAATGAATGACAAAGCCTGTTCGCCAGTGACAGCCTCGATACGCCTTACGCCTGAAGCAATGCCTGATTCTGACGTGATTATCATCAGGCCAATGTCTCCCGTGCGACTCACATGCGTACCACCACAAAGTTCAACTGAAAAGCGGTCTGCACCCATGGTCAAAACACGTACATCGCTGCCATATTTTTCGCCAAACAAAGCCATAGCTCCGGATTTTTGTGCCGAGGCCATATCAGTCACTTGACTCTTAACTGATGAATTATCTCGGATCTGTTGATTCACTAAATTGGTCACCTGAGCCAGTTGCTGGTCTGACATGGCTTCTTGGTGAGAAAAGTCAAACCGTAGGCGTTCTGTATCAACCAAGCTGCCTTTTTGAGTTACGTGATCACCAAGCACCTGACGTAATGCTGCATGCAATAAGTGGGTCGCCGAGTGGTTTAGGGCCGTCGCTTGTCGTGACTGCGGCGTCACCGATGCATCAACTTTATCAGCCAATCGCAGACAGCCTTGCATCACTTGGCCGCGATGAAGAAAAATAGCACCCTGCTTAAAGGTGTCACTTATCTCAAAACCACCATCGACCGAAGAGAGCCTGCCAACATCCCCTATTTGACCGCCTGACTCAGCATAAAACGGGGTGTGATCAAGGACAATAAGTGCCTCTTGACCAACGATGACTTTATCGACAGGTTCACCATCGATAAAAAGAGCCATAATCGTTCCCTGATCGTTAAGCTGATCATAGCCGGTGAAGTCAGTGGCCTTTGTTAAGCTACAAGATTCAAGATCAAGCTTATCTGAGCCACCTGACTTAAATTGACTGGCCGCCTTAGCCTGCGCTCGCTGCTGCGACATCGCAGCATCATAACCGTCGACGTCAATCGTCATGCCGCGCTCGCGAGCAATGTCAGCCGTTAGATCGAGCGGAAAACCATAGGTATCGTATAACTTAAAGGCGGTATCGCCAGGTATAACATTCCCAGTCAACACGCTAAGATCCTGATCAAGAATTTTCATCCCCTGTTCGAGGGTGAGCGCAAATTGCTGCTCTTCAGATTTCAGCGCTTTTTCTATTTGACTTTGTGCTTTGACTAAATCGGGATAAGCCTCGCCCATCGCATCGACTAACGCTGAGACTAAACGCCAGAAAAATAAATCAGTCGCTCCCAGCTTATTGCCGTGTCTAACCGCTCGACGGATGATGCGTCGCAGCACGTAACCACGACCTTCATTTGAGGGCATCACACCGTCTAAAATAAGAAATGCGCAAGAACGGATATGATCGGCAATGACACGAAGTGAACCTTGCCCTTGGTATTTGATATCTAGCAGTTCAGCCGTTGACATTAACAATGCTTGAAACAAATCAATCTCATAGTTACTGTGCACACCCTGCATTACTGCAGCAATTCGCTCAAGGCCCATACCGGTATCAACCGCTGGTTTGGGTAACGGCGCCATGTTTCCATCCGCAGAACGGTTGTATTGCATAAATACAATGTTCCAAATTTCTATATAGCGATCACCGTCTTCTTCGGGTGTCCCTGGCAAACCACCTTCGATGTGCTCACCGTGATCATAAAAAATTTCAGTACATGGGCCACAGGGTCCGGTATCACCCATCGACCAAAAGTTATCCGAGGCATAAGGCGCACCTTTATTATCGCCGATACGAATAATTCGCTCTTCGGCAAGGCCCATGTCGTCATGCCAAATTGAAAAAGCTTCATCGTCATCCTTATAGATGGTCACCCATAGACGATCTTTAGGGATCGCCAAATCAACCGTTAAAAAGTGCCAAGCAAAAGGAATGGCCTCGGCTTTAAAGTAGTCGCCAAAACTAAAGTTACCAAGCATTTCAAAAAACGTA
>DDDX01000081.1:0-15718 GCA_002339085.1 Cellvibrionales bacterium UBA1969 | reverse complement strand
GCATTTCAAAAAACGTATGGTGCCGAGCGGTATAGCCCACATTCTCTAAATCGTTATGTTTACCGCCAGCTCGAACACAACGTTGCGAACTGGTGGCACGGACATAATCACACGGTTCATCGCCAAGAAAAACATCTTTGAATTGCACCATACCCGCGTTGGTAAACAACAAAGTGGCATCATTGCCTGGCACTAAGGAACTGCTGGCAACCCGCTGATGTTGTTGCTGCTCAAAATAGCATAAAAAGGCTTCTCGGATGGCAGCTGTACTGCTAGGTCTGGGCATGGGGAAACTCTGAATCAGTTAATTCTAAATGCTTTTAAATAAATCACGGTTGAAGCTTATTAGGTTCATGTTTAAGGATAGCTGATTGTAGGAAAAAACCACTACATATCACTCTCTTTCATCTCAAAACCGGCAATAATATGGATATGTAAGTGAAAAACCGTCTGACCGCCGCCTGCGCCGTTATTAATGATCACACGGTAACCATCAGCAACGCCTAATTGATTAGCCATTTTAGCCACCACTAACATTAGATGACCTAATAGCAGCTGATCATCTTCATCGGCCTCCGATAGCATCGCAAGGGGTTTTTTAGGAATCACTAACAGATGGACTGGCGCCGCTGGATTAATATCGGGAATGACAATACAATGCTCATCCTCGTAGAGCTTTTCTGCTTGAATCTCACCCGCAATAATCTTGCCAAATACCGTATCCATTTATTCACCACAATACTCAAAGTTCATCTCTAGACCGAAAATTCATCACTAGGCAGAAAGTTCATCCTCACTTAATTGACGCGCCTCACTCTCTAACATCACGGGTATGTCATCTCGTATCGGATAAGCCAAGCCGCTGGCCTGACATATTAATTCTTGCTTGGCCTCATCATAGCTAAGCTCTCCTTTACTGACAGGACAGACAAGAATATTTAAAAGTTTTTTATCGATCATAATCACATGCCTTGTTATTTAATTGTCGTTTGCCTTAAATTTATCATAGCGATAGTTACATATATTCAATGATTGGCGGTCTATTTAGCGCTCTTTTTCATTAATAATTATAACCTCTTAAGGATTTAATTCAGCTCTATTCTCACCAATTTTCACCAGTTGTTGGGGATCAACGCGCACCGATACCGCGCCCAACTGCCAATTCATTCGCCAATCTAAATGGGGCCCGGTCACACGTCCCGTATCGCCAATACGGGCAATTAGCTGTCCCTGCTCGACAGATTCACCAGCCGCGACAATCATCTCACTTAAATGCAAGAAAGACGAACTCAGCCCATGGCCATGATCAATCACCATGGTCATACCAGAAAAGAATAAATCTTCGGCTAAGCGAACAATACCTGCAGCTGGCGCAATGACTTCAGCGCCAATCGGTCCGGCGATATCCAAACCATAATGTGGTCGCCTTGGCTCACCATTAAAAATACGCTGCGAGCCGAAGACACCGGTAATCGGGCCCTTAGCGGGCCAAATAAACCCGTCAAAAAACGCGTCTTCAAGACTTAGCTGCTTCCTTGCCGTTCTTACACGCGCCGACTCTGATCGGGTCCTAGCTAGTTGCTGGGGATCTGGGCTGACATACTTTTTCGCCACGCCTTTGATTGATTGGATAAGGTACTCACGTGGTTGAATAATAAACTTATGTATCACTTTACTACCATCCTGTTGGACAATATTAAGCATCAGATCGCCTTCATGGTCGCGATCAAGACCAATCACAAATTGCCCGTGAGGATTGACTAAAACCTGCTCACCTCGATAATAAACGGTCTGTTCTGTTGTAATATGGCCAAATAGTAAGCCTCCTGGCCGAAAATCACCAACCATATTAAACGAAGCTTGAGACATGGATTCCGCTTTCAAAAAGGAAATTGGGGTAAAAATTAAGGTCAAACAGGCAAACATCATTGGCAATATCGGGATCACCCTTGCAGTGTTTTTTTGACTTGCTATTGCTAGACTGCTTACCATACCCTTGCACCGTTATAATCAACCGCCCGTGAAATTCTCGGCGCATGATCTTGATTCATTAAATTGGATGGCATCGAATGGGCCGCTACCGACCACCGACTCCCAGAGGGTCTAACTATATCACTCCTGAGGGCGAAATCGCACTGCGAGAAGAATTGCATCAACTTTGGAAAGTTGAACGGCCCACCGTTACCCATTCAGTTCATGAAGCCGCAAAAAATGGCGATCGCTCAGAAAATGGGGATTATATCTACGGCAAAAAACGCTTACGAGAAATTGACAGTCGCGTGCGCTTTTTAACCATGCGACTGGATGATCTAACTGTGGTTGACCAAGCACCCAAGCAGCAAGATAAGATTTTTTTTGGCGCTTGGGTCACGCTCGTAGATGAGGCGAAAGAACTGCAGTGTTACCGTATTGTTGGGCCCGATGAATTTAACCTCAGAGAAAACAAACTCAGCATGGATTCGCCTTTGGCCAAAGCCTTACTAGGTAAATGCCTAGATGACGAAATCAGCTTTCAGAGCCCATCAGGTCTCAAGATATTGCTTGTTCACGCCATACACTATTGACCAGTATTTAGGCGTTAAAGCGCCAAAATTTTTTAAAATACATCTTATAATGGTAGATCGTTTATCTTTACCACCCGACATTGCGGTTGCGGATGACTGTCGGCTCTCACCCAGCGTACACCCATAATACCATGCTCATGGTGAGCGGTAGACACCCAGTTGGTATGCTTACGACTATCTGGGGTGTCGGCAGCGACCAATATGTCAACACTGCCGTCGTCTTTATAAACAGCGCTACCGCTATTCACATGCACCTGCTGAAAACGGTAGTCCAGCGACTCCGCCCAAACATTTGCTATTTGAAAATTCCAATACTCGCAGTTAGGCGGTATTAAGCTCACCAACAAGCCCTCGTCTTCTGCTAGGCGCCATCGACCTAAAAAAATTCGGACTTCTGGGTCACCTCCGACCGCACGATGGTTTTCAGCTGAAGGCAAGTACAGCGTATTTTCTTCGGCATGATTAGGCATGTCGGCGACCCAGTCAGCAAACCAATGGCCACAACCTGTGCCATAATTTGCCGCCTGTAACAGTTGCTGGCCAATCCGCTGAGGATCTAAAGCTGGGGGTGCTTGGTCGGCCTGCAAACACTCAATACTTAAGGTGGCAGGACGCTCTTTGAGCTTATCAAGGTAACTCTGTCGGACCAAGATCTGCGAGGTTTCTGGGCCTAATTGTAACCAGTTGCCTTGGTGTGGGCGTTGACTGGCAATAATTTCAAAGTTTCCTTCGGAGTCAATATCCATATCGGCGTGATTGAGATGCCCTGCACCGCCAAGCATCTTATTGCGCACGGCAAAATTCTGGGCCTGTGCGGCAAAACCTAAAAAATGAATGGTGCCGCGGTTACCTCGAATACGGTAATCGTATTTTGCGTTAATTGATGCTCCAACATAATAATTATCCGGGTTATCTAAACCCATTTTTACCATGTCAGCCTGAGGACGAAGCACCGGATATTTGGACCCTGTTAGCTCGCAAAATGTGTCTAATCCTGCTTTGGTTAAGCGCGCCATGTAACGCAAACCTTCTGCACGATCAAAAGCAGTCGTCGGCAAATCATCCCGCATAATGACTTTACCTGCCTCTTTCAACTGTTCGCAGAAAGAATCCCAAATTACTTGCTCATTCATCATAATAATATTCCTTGCTTATTTCTTTTGGACCGCACATGAAGTAATTAACGGCACTTATTAAAGGTATTGACTGTAAACTGGATGTTGATAATAAAAATCGAACCGCTCTAAGATCATCGCTTGAGTTAAGCCGAAGCTTTCATATGTGTAGCGATGGTCACCATGCTTTCCTTTTGGGTGTTGCTCAATATAATCTGTAAAACAGTTTTTTAAGACCTGGTCTACCGGCAACTTGAAAAAATCATAGACATCTCCAATCAGCGCTAAAGGTCTATCGACAAAGTCTGTAAAACGATAATCAAAAAAATGCTCGGCGGCAATATTTGACCGCGCCGCGAGGCCTCTCTCAAGTGAGCGCGCATAAAACTCCATCACTAACGGACCGAGCTTGTCGTTCTCCATTGCGGTTATATGGCCCGCAAACATCTTGGCGGCCATTGCCGTTAAACTTGAGATGGACGGTATCACCTGCAAAGGATCACGATGGCCCCATAAAATACAAGCATCAGGCATGACTTGAATTAAGCTGTCTAGACCCCACATATGTGCAGGTGCTTTCAATAACCACCGATCACCTGGTCTTCGCCATTGGAGCATTTTTAACAGATCTAGATAGTACTTATACATAGGCAAAAGATCGCTTGATTGATGCCAGCTCTGGTAAGGCTCTAACATACACTCAAAGCCTAATTGAACGCCATTGAAGGCTAGCGAATGCAATAACACGCATTCTTCAGGGGTATCGGCGCTGGCAAAATGCATGGTTTGAAATTCAGGATTTTGAGCCTTTTGCGCTTCAATTTTTTCAACGAGCTTTCGGTGTCGGGGATCCATTTTACCGGCAACAAGTCCTTCAATAGGATCTGGGTAATGGGTTTCCCACTGCAGCAATGCTCTAGATGCGGGATCGCTGGATAACAAATTAAACAGGGCTGAAGTGCCCGTTCGAGGCAAACCGGTCAAGATCATTGGCTGAATTATGTGCTCTTCGGCAATATCGGGGTGGTTTTTTTTTGCCTTTTCAACTCTCAATCGAGCACCAAGCACTTTTAATACTCGCATATAAACGCGTTGGCGGCTCGCTTCACTATCAACATGCTGATCATACGTGGCTAATAAGGCTGCCAAGCCTGACCTGAAAGCAGGATCACCAAAATCGTCTAATTTTTGAAATTCTGCAGCTGCGGTTAAAATCCGTTCGGAATCAAAGCTTATATCCACAATATAGGTTCCTATTCTTTGCCTTTGCTCGGCCAATAAATCTAAACTGATTCATTAATATCGACGTATTTGATAACCATAAACAATTGACATACATTGTACATAACAATGTCAGAGATCTGATGAATTGTACTGGTATAATGATTCAAGCTTAAAAAGCGCTAAGGGTCTATTTTTACAATAAAACTTGCTTAGAATAATTACCAAACTGGCAATGTTTTAATTAAAGTAATCAGATAAAATGATCGATCCGGTCAATGACAAAATACGCTGCTTAAGGAAATATGTTGGATGGACTGTTATATCTTTTGCGGTCAATCTTAAGTTTTTATTAAGTTCCACCGAGGCAGGGAGAGCATACTGTCAATATGAGGTTTCAATTATGGCATTAGCCGCAGATTATAAACTAGGGCCACACACATTCCCACGCGGATGGTTTATTGTTGCCGAGGCCAATGAACTGGATGCAGGCCCCAAGGCCGTTCGCTTTTTTGGTAATGATTTCGCCCTTTACCGGGGTGAAAGTGGTCGAGTAGTCATGCTTGATGCCTACTGCGCCCACATGGGTACTCACATAGCAGCTAGTAAAAGTGCTGAAATCGTCGCCACGGATAAACAAATAGAGGGCGATTCTATTCGCTGCCCCTATCATGGTTGGCGCTATGCACCCGACGGACAAGTTGACGATATTCCTTATCACGATGGCCCCTGCCCTAAATCAGCAGCCATTAAATCCTATGAAGTCAGAGAAGTCATGGGTTGTATAATGATGTGGCATGATCCCGAGGGCAATCTGCCGAGCTATGATCCGCCTTTTTTAACAGAATGGGATGACCCTGCCTGGGTTCGCTGGGAGCTTGATCACTTAGGCACGATCGACATTCATCCACAAGAAATACTCGACAACATGGCTGACTGTGCTCATCTTGGGCCCACCCATGGCGCACCCTGCGAATACTTTGAAAACGAATTCAGAAACCACGTGGTTATTCAGCGCCAAGGTGGCTTCCATCATACCTACGGTTGTTATTTATCCAGCATCACTTGGTATACCGGCCCGGGCATTTTATTATCTAAGCAAGATTTCGGTGGCGCCATCACTTACGAATTAATTGCCAATACACCGGTAGAAGATGGTGTAACTCGCGTATGGCATGCAGCCTTGGCTAAAGCGCAAAATATCCCGCACTCAGCTGAGGATATTGCTGCTGCCAAAGAAGTCCAAGCAGGCGCCTTGCATGCTTTCTCTGCCGATTTTGATGTTTGGAAACACAAACGTCCAGCGATTCGCATCATGCAACTCAAAGCTGATGGGCCTTTTAATTTGAACAGGAAGTGGTATAAGCAGTTCTATGACACACTCGATAATTCCACAATTTATACTGACGAATCCAATGGCATCCATCAAATTCCTAACTTCCCGGCGCCAAGTAAAGATGCACAATACCTTGAAGAAGGCTTAAAACTTTAACTAAGCTTTCATAAAAAAGCATCTGCAGAAGTGGATGCTTTTTTATCCACTTGACACTAACCTATTTTGCTTCTCAGCTTACCGGACCCGACCATGTTATCTGCCATTGTCTCATTACCTGAAGCCATTACTGCTGAGTGGCTTTGCAAAACGCTGGCTATCCATAATTCCGCATTTGAATCTGCCACGATTAGCACTGTCGACTACCAAATGATTGGCACCGGAAAAATGGGCGACAATGCAAGGTTAACCATTGAATACGAAGACAATAGCCATCATTATGCATTGCCCCGCTCGCTAGTGGCCAAACTGCCGGCCGCCGATCCTGTCGCCAAACAAATGTCAGCCAGCTCCGGTGCCTACGCAAGAGAAGTGCTGTTTTATCAACAGCAAGCACAGCACACTGATATGCGCTTGCCGAAAATTTATTACAGCGCAAGCGATGACAAGGGCGAAGAATTTATCATCTTAATGGAAGACATGTCTCCTGCAGAGCCTGGCGACCAACTTCGGGGCGAAACGATACACCGCGCTGAAATGGCGATTGACCAAGCAGCCAAGCTGCACGCGGCATTTTGGGAAAGCGAAAAATTAGAGGGCGAGCACATATCCAAACCCTACGCCGGTGATAACCCCGCCTTTGGTGGCGCCCTACTCCAAGATGCTTGGCCGAAATTTCTCGATCGCTTTGGAGCTGGCTTAGCACCTTCAGCAATTGAATTTGGCGATCTATTTGTCGGTCATTACACTCAATGGATGCAAGGGTTTAAGGGGCCTAAAACACTTGTTCACTCGGACTTTCGATCGGAGAATATTTTATTTAACGATCATGGTAAAAACGCTTCAGCGATAACGGTTGACTGGCAATCAATTGCAATAAGCTGCGGCCTTACAGACGTGGCGTATTTTCTTGGCGGTAGCTTGACTAGCGAATTAAGACGTCAACATGAAAGAGCATTAGTCGCTCGCTACTGCTCAGCACTTGAACTTGCTGGAGTTAAAACCAGCGAAACAGAATGTTGGGAACAGTACCGAGAGTTCGCCATGAATGCCTTTATGACAGTCATTCTGGGCGCTGTCTTCACCAGCGCAGCCGAGCGCAGCGATCAAATGTTCTTAATTATGGCGCAACGGCATTTTCAACAATGCCTCGATTTACAGTCAGCGGAATTTTTATCGACTTGAGCACTCTAATACTCGACCACAGAATTCAGATAAACATAAAGATTCAAACGCAATCAGTCTATGGCAGATAAGGCTCTCGCACTCAGGACGATTTGACGTAATATAACTAACAAGCATTTTAACTAAATACCGTCTAGCAGATCAGTAGGCCCCTATGAACTTTGAATTTTCCGATGACCAAAAACTGATTCAAGATCAAGCTCGGCAATTCTTAGCCGAGCACTCACCGCTCACTGCCACGCGAGGAGTGATGGATGGACAAACAGCCTATGATTCTCATTTATGGAAATCTATTGTAGATTTAGGCTGGACAGCTACCGCTATTCATGAGCAGTATGGCGGTCTAGGCCTAGGGTCTTTAGAGCTCTGCGTCATCGCCCAAGAACTTGGGCGCTCATTAACACCCATACCTTTTTTTTCCACCATCTATTTAGCCGCACAAATCATTCAACAGCACGGTAACGAGCAACAAAAGCAACGCTTACTGCCGAGCATTGCAGCAGGCGAGACGATCGTTTGTCTGGCCAGCAGCGAACTTGCCGGACAACATCTATTCAAGGCAAAGCAAACCCAATATAGTAATAGACGGTTAAGCGGCAAGAAAATTGCCGTGCTTGACGGAGTTAAAGCTGACTATGCGATTGTCAGCGCGACTGATACCAACAAAAAACACTCGCTTTATTTGGTTAACTTACACCAAGCCGATATCCAACGCACTTTAACACCCTCTATTGACAGCAGTCGTCCGCTATCCAGCATTGAATTTATCAACGCTGTAGCGGAACCATTAGGTGCCAACGATACCGCCTCAGCAATACTGACAGAGGCCTTTGACCGTGCCGCGGTATTCACCAGCTTTGAACAACTCGGCGGTTGCGAGGCCAGCATGCAAATGGGTATCAACTACACCAAGCAACGATTTGCTTTTGGTCGCTCAGTTGCCTCTTTCCAGGCGATCAAGCATATTTTCGCCGACATGTATGTCGCTATTGAGCTGGCTCGGTCGAACGCCTATTTTGCTGCATGGGCGCTGAGCGTCAATGATAAGAAATTACCGTTAGCAGCAGCTACGGCACGCGTCAGTGCTATCGATGCCTACTATTTTTGCAGCAAAGAAAATATCGAAGTGCATGGCGGCATGGGTTTTACTTGGGAGTTTGACTGCCACTTGTATTACAAACGCGCGCAATTACTGTCATCGATCATTGGTAGCAGTCGGTGGTGGCGCGAGCAATTGGTGAGTCGCTTACTTGATGAATAAGCCTAGCATAATGATAAACAGACATTCACGATATCGAGCAGACTATGGATTTTAATGACACTAAAGAACAAGCAATGTTTAGAGCGAAAGTCAAATCTTGGCTCACCGCTAATGCTCAAGCCAAACGTCAAGGCTTAATGGCTGGTACTCAGGAAGATCGCTACCAACAAGCTGTTGACTGGTATCACAAACGTTACGATGCGGGATTCTCTTGCCTCACTTGGCCTAAGGAATATGGCGGCCAAGGTCTTAGCCAAATGTACCAGGTCATTTGGAACCAAGAGGTGAGTCACTACGGCGAGCCCGATGAATATTTTGTTATTGGTATCGGCAACTGCGGCCCTGCGCTGATGACCTTTGCCAGCGAGGAGCAAAAGCAAACACTACTGCCGAGAATGGCTCGTGCCGATGATATTTGGTGCCAGTTATTCAGCGAACCTGGCGCGGGTTCTGATGTCGCAGGCCTAAGCACTAAGGCTGAAAAAACCGGTGATGAATGGAAGATTAACGGCCAAAAAATTTGGACATCTGGTGCTCAGTACAGCCGCTATGGTGTAATCCTAACACGCACAGATCTCGAGGTATCAAAATACCGAGGCCTGACAATGTTTATGATCGATCTAAAGCAACCTGGCGTAGAAGTCAAACCCATTAAGCAAATCGATGGCGGCTCACATTTCAACGAAGTTTTCTTTAATGACGCTGTCATTCCTGACAACTACCGTCTTGGAAAAGTCAACGAGGGCTGGGGCGCTGCTTTGATGGTGCTAATGAATGAGCGCTTGGCAAATGCAACCGCAGCGCCAGATGGGTTTGAGGACTTTTTAAATTGGGCCAAAGCAAGTGATATTGATGGCGTGCCTGCATCGCAAGATCCCATTGTTCGCGACAAGCTTGCCACTTGGTATGCCCAGCATGCTGGTGTTGAAGCTACCACCTTCAGAATGATTACTGCCGTGGCAAAAGGTGGCGTCCCTGGCGCAGAAGGGTCGTTAGGTAAGCTCGTGGGTGCCAGTATGAATCAAGAGATTGCAAATTTTGTGATTCAACAACTGGATGCCGGCGGACAACTCACTGGCGATGAAAGCACGCCCCTCGATGGCCACTTTCAGTCAGCTATGTTAATGGCTCCAGGCATTCGCCTTGCCGGCGGCACCGACGAAATCATGCGCAATATTATTGCCGAACAAGTGTTGGGCCTACCACAGGAGCCAAGAGCAGATAAGGGTATCCCCTACAAAGATATCCCCTCTGGGAACACTGGCGCATAAAAAACACCTAATAAACGTCATAAACTTTTAATATAAAATAAAAATCTTATCATTTTTATCATTTGCATGAATATATAAAACTGTTAGCTGGTTAACATTATTTTCTCCATGCTTTTCGGGGCTCATCTATACTCAAAAGAGCCTAAAATCAATGTTTGGAGAAATACCATCAAGCCCACTTCAGCTTATAAAAATAATATCGAATGGTCTGTTAAAGTTGCGGTATTGATCAGCTTTCTAGTTATTGTCGCAGGGATCTGGAGCACCTATACAACCAGCAAAACAACACAGTCGAAAATTGACAAAAGTTTACGAATTGAACAGTTGAGCCAGCAATTAAATAACCACTACCAAGGGCTTTCTAATGCGCTAACATTGGCCGTCAATTCCGGTGACAAGCACTTGAAAAATATTTATCAATCTAATCAAATGATACTGCTAGAAAAGCTTAAAATACTGAAGGACAATAGTCAGCTTTTCAACAGCCAATGGATAATAAAACCACACGGGATTGACCTTGATGCATTGATCGCAAGCCTTAAAAGTACGGCAACAACAGAAGCGCTAATCTTTACCCACCTTGAAACTCAGCAAGCCAATAAAGCCTTCACTATTTATAGAGACTTTGAGTTTCAGCAAAAAAAATTAAGACAACAGCAAGTATTTAATGAATTACAAGCTTCGTTGAAGCAACAATCAAGCGATATTATAAACTCACTTGAGCATCGACTAATCAAAACCACTGCGCTGCTATCACTACAAATAGTTGGTCTGATCGCACTCTGGCTGTATCTTAGACGCATTATTCAACGCTGGCGTGATCAGCAAAAAATACGTAGCACTGAACTTCTTCATCTCGCACAACACGATGCATTAACCGGTATCGGCAACCGAGCGCTATTTGAACTGCGAATGGGTGAGGCTTTAAAACAATCACGAAGAAATGCTAGCGCTATCGGCCTAATGCTTATCGATATTGATCATTTCAAGACTGTTAACGACCAATATGGCCATGCTATTGGCGATCTGCTATTAATAAAAATGGCTTCGGAGCTTAAATCATTGAGCCGAGAAAGCGATACAGTCACTCGTTTAGGTGGTGATGAATTTGCGATAATTTTAACTAACTTAGAAAACCAATACAATGCAAGCACGATAAGTAAAAAAGTACTCTCTCTTTTCAATAAGCCAATGCGATTCGATAATCACGAAATTAAAATTAGTGTCAGTATAGGTATCGCCACATTCCCCGATGACGCTAAAGACTACGATGAGCTTTTGCGTAAGGCCGACATGGCACTCTATGAAGTTAAACGTAAAGGTAGAAATAACTTTCAATTTTTTGATGCGGCTATCGATAGCGCCGCAAAACAAAAGATTGATATGCAGGATGATTTAATTAACGCCTTAAAAAGCGAGCAGTTCTCTCTGTTTTATCAGCCCATTATCGATATTGACACTCGGCAAGTGGTTTCCGTAGAAACCTTATTACGCTGGCATCATCCAGAGAAGGGTGACATACCGGTTAGTGAGTTCATTTTATCTGCAGAAGAAAGCCGACTTATCTTGCCATTAGGTGAATGGGTATTAAAACAAGCCTGCCTACAGCAGGTACAATGGCAACAGCAAGGCCTATCTGCCATCAACATCAGCGTCAATTTATCAGCGCTTCAACTCCATCAAGAAACCTTTATTGAATCAATTGAAAAAATCATTAGTAGCTCAGGAATTCAGCCGGGTAAATTGACCATCGAAATCATCGAAAGCACTTTAATGGAACAGAGAGATATGCTGCCAGTCAAACTTCATACCTTAAGGTCTCTGGGAGTTAATATTTCGATTGATGATTTTGGTACAGGCTACTCGTCGCTAGTACTACTAAAGCGACTCCCTATCAATCACCTAAAAATCGATCGAGAATTTACTAAACAACTGCCCACTAATTATCGCGATGCTGCAATCACACGGTCCATTATTAAGATGGCACATGAGTTAGGAATTTCAGTGATCGCAGAGGGAATAGAACAGAAAGACCAACTAAAATTTTTAGTAGATGCCAATTGTGATCTTGCACAGGGGTATTACCTAGCTAAACCAATGCCTAGTATAGAATTTTCGCTTTGGCTTAGCCATTATCAGCAACAAAATAAGAACAATATTCATTCAATACGATAAAACATAGGTCTTCTAGCCAATAAACCGCGTATTAAAGTTATGACTAACCCCGTAGCGGAGTTAGACCGTACACGCTGTTTAGTGTAATATTAATGCTAACGTTAACATATCTGCTGTTAACTTCTAGTTAAAGCAAAACTTGATTTTCTACTGACACTTTAAGGATAAAATACTCCTATTATGACAACCGTATTTACAACACCCATTATTCGTCATGTTTTAGTACTTGTTGCTAAGAGCTTTCTTTTTTTAAAAGGCTGGAAAGTCATAGGTGATCCCCCTGCAGAGAAAAAATATATCTTTATTGCGGCGCCTCACACCAGTAATTGGGACTTTATATTCATGATCTGCATTGCTTTAACTAAAAATATCGATGTTCGCTGGATGGGCAAAGAGCAACTTTTCCCCAAACCCTTTAAAGGGTTTATGGTTTGGTTAGGCGGCATCTCTATCGCCAGATCAACGACTAATAATACCGTCACGGAGATGGTTAAACGGTTCAAATCTGTTGATAAAATGACATTGCTCATTACGCCTGAAGGCACACGAAGTAAGGTCGAAAAATGGAAGACAGGTTTTTACCATATTGCCCTTGAAGCTAAAGTGCCAATATTTCGCGGCTTTATTGACGCCCCATCGAAAACTTGCGGCATCATTGATAAATTCATACCCACCGGTAGAATCGAAGAGGATATGGATAAAATTAAAAATTTTTACCGAACTAAAACGGGCATCAACCCTAAATTGGGCATCGATAAGTCAGCTTAACAGCCACTCACTCAGAGGTTTAACATAAGCCTTTTATTGATCTAGGAATTGATGAATATGGGATTTAAAGGCCTTAAAGATTTTGACCACAAAACAAAACCTAAAGTTGGTGTTTTAATCACAAATCTCGGCACCCCACAAGCGGCGACTAGCAAGGCGCTAAAAATTTATTTAAAGCAGTTCTTGTCTGATCCGCGTGTAGTAGAAATACCGAGACTAATTTGGTGGTTTATCCTCAACGCCGTCATCTTAAATATCCGGCCTAAACGCTCAGCTAAATTATATCAATCCGTTTGGACCGAAAGAGGCTCGCCCTTGTTCTTTCATACCGTCGACCAAGCAAACGCTATTCAAGAAAAATTACAACAGGAATTCGGTGACCATAAGGAAGTCATCGTTAGCTTCGCAATGCGTTACGGGCAACCGTCAGTAGAGAGTGAATTAGAAAAACTTCAACAACAAGGCGCATGGAAAATCTTAGTGCTGCCGCTCTATCCTCAGTATTCAGGCGCCACCACGGGCTCAACCTTTGACATGATTAGCAAACTCTTTAATGCGACCCGCTGGATACCCAACTTTCGCTTTATTAGCAGCTATCACGATGACGATCGTTATATTCAAGCCTGTGCCGATAAGATAAAACAACACTGGCAGCAACATGAACCTGCAGAAAAGTTGCTTTTATCTTATCATGGCGTCCCCAAACGCTATCTAGAGTCCGGTGACCCTTATTACTGTCAGTGCCAAAAAACTTCGCGATTGATCCGTGAAAAACTGGGCCTTGATGAAACGCAATGCATAACGACTTTTCAGTCACGATTCGGTAAGGCCGAATGGTTAAAACCTTATACAGATGCCACGTTGAAAGAGCTGGGAAAAAACGACACACAATCCATCGATGTTTTCTGCCCCGGCTTCTCGGCCGACTGTCTAGAAACATTGGAAGAAATCGCCGTCGAAAATAGAGATTACTTTATCGAAGCCGGCGGTCAGCGGTATAGCTACATACCTGCATTAAATAGCGACAGCAATCATATTGATGCCTTAACCCACATTATTAAGCAAAATATTAGTGATTGGTTAAACTAATTTTTTTTTCTTTAGCGGACTAAAACCCTGCTTCGACCGATCTCCTTCGCTTGATTCCCTCGATTCACTTTTACCGCTTTTTTTAGGCTTGGTTTTTTTCGAGTTAATCCCCATTTTAGCTGCGTTATTTTTATTTTTTTTCTTTTTTGACCCAGCAGCTTTGCCTGATGATTTAAGCTTTTTAGGGCCTTTGTAGCGCGCCTCTAGACCTGCAAGCTTCCTTCGCTCTAAACGAACTTTTAAGAATCGCTCAATGCTAGACATTAAGTTCCAGTCATTGCTGCTCACCAGAGCAACAGCTAAGCCTTCTTCACCTGCACGACCGGTTCGACCTATACGATGGGTATAATCCGTGCCTGACCGTGGCACGTCATAATTGATGATTAGGTCTACGCCTTTAATGTCTAAGCCTCGAGCAGCAAGATCGGTGGCAAAGATAATATTAAGACTGCCCCCTCGTAATTTACTCACGGTATCGCGGCGCTCTTCCTGACTCATATCACCGTGTAACAGACCTGCTCTCTGCGGTTTCTCTGCTGACGAACGATAGCGAATCAAACCACACAAGCGATTAACCTGTGCCCTCGTATTGCAAAAAACCAAAGCCTTAGTGAATTCCTGCCGCTCAAATAAGGCCGAAAGTAGATTGTCTTTATGCTCGTCACCATCGGCCAATATCACCTGCTGCTTAATATTACCATTCTGCTGGCGACCTGCATTTAATTTAATAATTTCAGGGTTATCGAGTATGTCTTGCTCAATGGCCGCGAAGGCTTTGTGCGTTAATGTGGCAGAAAATAAGAAGGTCTGCCGAGAGCCATTACAATTATTGGCAATTCTAATCACATCTTCAGCTAGTCCTAAATCAAGCATTCTATCTGCCTCATCTAAGACTAAGACTTCGATATCAGTTAGATCACAGCTAGCATGACTAATATGTTCAGCCATACGACCAGGGGTTGCAATAATGATTTCGGGATTTTTGCGAAATATCGCCTGCTGATACTTAAAGCTATTACCGCCGATTATAAGACCTGTTTTCAGATGCGAGCAACTGGCTAATAGGTCGCACTGTTTCACAATTTGAATTGCCAATTCTCGAGTTGGCACTAACACCAACGCGCGGGTTGAAGAGGGTTCTGCGCGCTCCTGCTCAACCGTTTTTTGCAATAGCTTATGCATTAAGGGCAGCAAAAAAGCCGCGGTTTTACCACTACCGGTCTCAGCACTAACCAGCAAGTCACGACCGGTTAAGGCAACGGGAATAGCCTGCTGTTGAACCGGTGACGGCTCATCAAAGCCGGCCTTTTCTATGGCCTGCTTTAACCGTAGGTCAAGCTCAAAGCCTGAAAAAAAAGAGTCTGACAAAATAGCGCCTTTCTTATCAATGAAACCAAAATATATAAAATGGCCTTGCTCTCAAACAGTATAAAGCTTTTACATGAACCTTCCCTCATTATTAATACAAATCAATCCATAAACCGCAATATCACCAATTGCAACTCAGTCATTGAGTTGCGCCATACTATTCAATCACTTAAAATTATCACTTGTGCGCTTGTAGCTCAACTGGATAG
>DDDX01000077.1:9745-15400 GCA_002339085.1 Cellvibrionales bacterium UBA1969 | reverse complement strand
TGATAAAATCACTGAGTAAGCGATTCGTTTTGCTGGCCTGAGGCCAGACTGACCAGCGATGCGGTGACGGGGTGATTGCGATAAAAATAATTGGCGCAGATGGTAAACCTTGACGGATATTCTTAACTAATCCCTGATAAGCTGCGAGCATTTCTGTTGCTGGTCTAACTTTTCGCGGCGTAATATCATTCGTACCCGCAAAAATCACTACGGCACGCGGATTAAAGGCATTGATTAAACGATCAGAAAAATACACAACATCATTGATCGTCGCACCGCCAAAGCCGTGTTGAATGATCGTTAAGGGGCTCATATCATCTGCCAATGTGCGCCAAAGACGAATGCTAGAACTGCCGACAAATAAAACTCGCTCATGATGCTTATCCAACAGGGCTGTATTGGCCTCCAGCTGACTGATATCAGGCTCCCATAGCGTGGGATTATTACCGGTATATTTGCTAATTTCAGGCATAACAACACTGAAAAAAAGCAGGGATAGACTAGTCACTAATAACACTGAGGCGAGTAAAATTTTTTTTATCATTTTAATCCGACTATTTTATTAGGTATCATTAACATAGCATTAACGAAATTAATATTTTATTACAGTTTTTTTGGTAAACAAGCAACGAAAACGCGTGAAAGTATGGCCGATGATTTTTTACCGCCTGCCTGGTTGAGGCATGCTCATATACAGACCTTATTAGCGAGTATGGGCCCGCGACGCGTCTTTGCGCGGCATCGTGCCAAAGAGTTGCGTGATAAAAGTGAGTTAGCAATAATAGAAAGTGGTAGCAATAATGAAAGTGTGCAACTGCTCGGCGCTTATAGCCCATCAAGAAAAGCCGCTAATGATCAGCTAACCATTTTTATTCATGGTTGGGAAGGCTCGATCGAATCCAGCTACTTACTTTCTGCAGCAGCGAGCATGTACGAAGTAGGCCATAGTATTTTTCGGCTAAATTTACGCGATCACGGTGAAAGTCATCAATTGAATAAAGCGCTGTTTCACTCGGCTAGGCTTGATGAGGTAGCGAATGCGATTAGGCAAATAAGTTCATCCTATCCGCATGGTAAAGTTAATTTAGTGGGCTTTAGCTTGGGCGGAAATTTTTGTATGCGCCTCGCTTGCCATTTAGCGCCGGAAACGATTAAGCGCGTGGCGGTGATTTCGCCGCTAATTGATCCAGCTCGGACAACTGATGATTTAGAGCAAGGATTGTGGCTGTACCATTTTTACTTTATTCGGAAGTGGCGAAAATCACTTAAGAAAAAGCTCGCGATATTTCCTGATCATTCTTGCCAGATATTATTGTCTAAACGTGGATCGCTAAGTTCAATGAATACATTATTTGTTGCAGAGCATACGCCGTTTGACAGCCGCGAGGATTACTATTTAAGCTACAAAATTGAGAATGATCAGTTAAGGAATCTATCATGCCCTGTTGACGTGCTGGTTGCAGAGGATGACCCTATCGTTAAAACGCAATGGTTGGATCAATTAGAGTTTTCAAGCCGTGTGAACATAAAAAAGACTGCTCATGGCGGTCATTGTGGCTTTATTAAGGATTGTCGTTTCAACTGTTTTGCCGATCAGTGGCTAGTTGATAAGCTGGCTTAGTGCAGTTAAGTTCTACCCATAAAACTAATTAAGGAGAAAATTATGTCATTGCGAATTAATGATGAGGCGCCAAATTTCATCGCCAACACAACCCATGGTGAAATTGACTTCCATCAGTGGATGGGTGACGGATGGGCAATTTTATTCTCTCATCCAAAAGATTTTACGCCGGTTTGCACCACCGAATTAGGCTACATGGCAGGCATGGAAAAAACATTTGCCGCGCGCAATTGTAAGATTATCGGCCTCAGTATTGACCCAGTAGAAAATCATGCAGCGTGGGCCAAAGATATTGAAGAGACACATGGCAATACTGTTGGTTTTCCAATGATTGGCGATACAGAATTAGCCGTTGCCAAAGCCTATAATATGTTACCCGCTGATGAAGAGGGTGGCTCTGAAGGTAGAACCGCAGCTACCAATGCTACGGTTAGATCGGTATTTATTGTTGGTCCGGATAAAAAAATTAAATTAATGCTGACCTACCCTATGACGACAGGTAGAAATTTTGATGAAATACTAAGAGTGTTAGATTCAATGCAATCAACGGCTGCGCATAAAGTGGCAACTCCGGTCAATTGGCGTGATGGCGATGATGTGATAATTGTGCCTTCTGTCTCTGATGACGAGGCAAAGACTTTATTTCCAAATGGCTGGAAGGCATTAAAGTCTTATCTGCGATTGGTCAAGCAGCCAAACAAGTAAGACCAAGCCAATGGTTTTTTTAGAACAGCGTGCTATCGGCTGCCCTTATTGTGGTGAATCAATTACTATTTTAATTGAGCCCAGCGAGGGTGCTGCGGTGGGTGATGCTTATATTGGCTCTGCTGAGCCCTATGAATACATTGAAGACTGTCAGGTATGTTGTCGCCCGATACGAATACATGTCAGTGTTGATTGTAGTGGTGAAACACAGGCCCAAGGGTTTAGCGAAAATGAATAGATTTATAGTTTGCTAGCAATACATGCCATTAAAGTCTCGCCAATATCTAACTCGCATTGTGCATCTAATTCTCGAATACAGGTCGGGCAGGTCACGTTAATCTCAGTCAAATAATCGCCAATGACATCGATGCCAACAAACATTAGCCCTTTGTCTTTCAGCGTAGGCGCGATCTGTTCACAAATCCAGTAATCTCGATCAGACAGTGGTTGTGCCACACCTGTACCGCCAGCCGCTAAGTTACCGCGGGTCTCACCAGTTGCAGGCATTCGGGCGAGAGCAAAGGCTTGAGGCTGGCCATCAATTAGCAATATTCTTTTATCACCGGCACTGATTTCTGGAAGGTATCGCTGGGCCATAATGCTGCGCGACTGATGGCCGGTAAGTGTTTCGATAATGACATTGAGGTTAGGGTCGTTAGCTTTTACGCGAAAGATTGAGCTACCGCCCATGCCATCTAATGGTTTAAGAATAATGTCTTGATGCTCGGCATGAAAATGGCGTAGGTCGTCAGCCAAAGCACTAACGATGACTGGCGGACAACATTGCGGAAATTCAGTGGCAAAGACTTTTTCATTGCAGTCACGCAAGCTTTGGGGTCTATTAATAATGAGCGTGCCCAATCGTTCAGCGGCTTCAAGGATAAAAGTATTACTTAAGAATTGGCTGTCAAACGGCGGCTCTTGGCGCATTAAAATTACGTCGAGTCGCTGTAAATCCATGAGCTGCGAATCACCAAAGCTATACCAATGGTCTAGCTTATCATAGACCGTTAAGGCTCGACCATGACCCTTAGGTCGACCTTGATCGAGCATCAAATGCTGTGGTAAGAAATAAAAAATTTGCCAGTCGCGCTGTTGCGCAGATAATAGCATTGCCAGTGTGCTGTCTTTTTTTGGATTAATCGCTTCGATTGGATCCATCACTACACCGAGCTTAATATTTTTCATTGCAGTTTACCTGTATACATTATGTATTTATTTTGTAGCGCCGGTTTTTCGATACGATTAGAAGTCACCCCAGCTAGCTTGCAATATGCTCAGGGCCACTATCGGCGCAGTTTCAGTTCTTAATACGCGAGAGCCAAAACCGACTGGATGATATCCTTGTGTGACTGCTATGGTAATTTCTTCTGGCGATAAACCACCCTCAGGCCCAATGATGACACTGGCTGATTGGGGCGTTGACGTAAAATGAGACTTGACTTGCTCGAATGAGTTAGCTTTAGCGCGCAGTACTAGTTTACAGTCACTGTTATCGTTTGGCAGCCATTCATCGATAGATTTAAGTGGTTGTAATGACGGTAATACACAGCGACCTGATTGCTCGCAGGCGCTGATCAAGGTTGCCTGCCAGTGAGAAAATTTTTTTTCTCGGCGCTCGGCATTCAATTTAACATCGATCCGTTCGCTCACTAGAGGCTGGATGACATTGACACCAAGCTCAGTTGCTTTTTGTATCACCCAGTCCATCCGATCACCTTTGGATATGGCAATTCCTAAGGTAGTATGCAGTGGCGACTCAACAACGGTTGGATTCACTTCTTCAACAATTAACACCCGAACCGACTTGCGCGTTAAGGCTTTAACCTTAGCGTTAAACTCGCGACCATTACCGTTAAATAACTGCAGTGCTTGGCCCTGTTTAACGCGCAGTACGTGCATTAAATAATGATTATTGCGTGCGTCGAGTTCAACCGTTGCTGATTTGGCCAAGGCTTTGTCAGTGAAGATTCGTGAGCAACGCATTATTTATCACCCATTATTGAAGACCAAGGTTCTGGCAGATAGCGATACTGGGTTCGGCTTGATTCATGGTATAAAAGTGAATTCCAGGCGCACCTAGAGCGATGAGCTTTTCACAAAGCTGGGTGACAAACTCTAAGTAAAAAGCGTTCAGCTCAGCAGGCTTATGTTGCAAGGCCTCGGCACGGTAACATAACCAGCGAGGTATTTCAGCACCACAGTTTTTTGAGAATCGTAATAGATTATCAAAGTTGGTTATCGGCATAATGCCAGGATAAATGGGCTGCTCAACGCCTGATGCTTGACACTGGTCAATGAAGTAAGCATAAGCATCTGGATTAAAAAAGTATTGTGTAATCGCGCTGCTCGCGCCTGCATCAAATTTCTTTTTTAAAAAGCCGATGTCGGTATCATAAGATGTCGCTTCAGGATGAATTTCAGGATAGGCGGCAACAGCAATATGAAATTGCTCGCCGCAATGTTGACGAATAAAACTGACCAATTCATTGGCATGAACTAATCGCGCACCGCCACCAAATCCTGACGGTAAGTCACCTCGCAAAGCGACCAGACGATTGACACCTGCAGCTGCATACTCTTGCAATAGAGCAATAATTGTATCGGTTTCATCGCCACCAAAAGAAAGGTGCGGTGCAGTATTAAAACCCGCATTAAGACCGTCTAGGACAACACTTTTGGTATTATCGCGTGTTGAACCTCCCGCACCATAGGTCACTGAAAAATATTCTGGCTCTAATGCCGCTAATGCGAGGCGCGTTTCTGCTAGCTTGGCATGCCCTTGCTCGGTTTTTGGCGGAAAAAATTCAAAGCTAATCGATGTGGCATTAGCACTAATCATAGTGGTTTCCAATGATGATAAATAAACGCTGAGCGGCTAAATAAAACCGCTCAGCAGCTTTGGTTTAGTACTTGTAGCTTTCAACTTTAAACGGCCCATCAACAGTGACATTAATATAATTAGCTTGCTCCGTTGTCAGTTTTGTCATTACACCGCCAAACCCTTTAACCATGTGTGTTGCGACTTCTTCATCCAATTTTTTAGGTAGTACTTCTAAGGTTATCGCTCGGTTGGCTTGGTCAGCTGATCGTCCCCCGTACATATGAATTTGTGCAAGTACTTGATTGGCGAACGAGCCGTCCATAATACGTGATGGGTGGCCAGTTGCATTACCAAGATTGACCAGTCGTCCCTCGGATAAAAGAATTAAATAGTCGTTGCTTGCGCGATCGCGAAAAACTTTATGCACCTGAGGTTTAACTTCATCCCACTCCCAATGTTCTCGCATATAAGCCGTATCAATTTCATTATCAAAGTGACCAATATT
>DDDX01000077.1:0-9440 GCA_002339085.1 Cellvibrionales bacterium UBA1969 | reverse complement strand
ATTTCATTATCAAAGTGACCAATATTGCAAACTACAGTAGTACTTTTTAGCGATTGCAATATAGCTGAGTCACAGACGTTATAGTTACCCGTTGTGGTAACGATTAGGTCAGTATTATCAAGCAATGGTTTATTAGTGTCGCTGGCCTTGCCCGTTACGACGCCATCGTTATATGCTGAAACAACTTCAAAGCCATCCATGCACGCTTGCATGGCGCAAATAGGATCAACCTCAGTGACTCTCACTATCATACCTTCTTGTCGGAGTGATTGAGCCGAGCCCTTGCCGACATCACCGTAGCCAATGACCAAGGCTTTTTTCCCTGACATGAGGTGGTCCGTAGCACGCTTGATGGCATCATTTAACGAATGGCGACAGCCATACTTGTTATCATTTTTTGATTTGGTAACAGAGTCATTGACATTAATGGCTGGAATTTTAAGTGTGCCCGCTTCTAACATTTCTTGTAAGCGATGAACGCCAGTGGTAGTTTCTTCAGTCACACCGTGTATTTTGTCAAGCATTGCTGGGTATTTTTCATGTAACACTAAAGTTAAATCTCCCCCATCATCTAACACCATGTTGGCATCCCATGGTTGGCCATCTTTTAATATTGTTTGCTCGATGCACCATTCATACTCTTCTTCAGTTTCACCCTTCCATGCAAAGACCGGCACGCCAGCCGCTGCGACAGCCGCCGCTGCATGATCTTGAGTAGAGAAAATATTACAGGAAGACCAGCGAACTTCGGCACCTAATGTGACTAAAGTTTCGATTAAAACGCCGGTTTGAATTGTCATGTGTATGCAGCCAAGAATTTTTGCACCTGCTAACGGTTGTTGTTCAGCATACTCATGGCGCAACGCCATTAAAGCAGGCATTTCTGATTCTGCTATTTCTAATTCTTTACGACCCCATTCAGCCAGTGCTATATCGGCAACTTTGTAATCTGTACTCATAGTTATGTCCTAATCAATGTGTATTTAACGTAATAAAAAAATTCTTGGTTTAAGCCTGGATTGCTTCGATTAAGGCGTCAACTTTATCGGTTTTCTCCCAGCTAAAGGCGATGAATGTTTCTGATTTAGCCTCGTTTCCTTCATGCCAATGGTACGTGTGTTCAAATGGTTCGCGTCCAAAATGGCCATATGCCGCTGTTAATTGATACATGGGGTGTTGAAGATCTAAGCTATTGGTAATGCCGTAAGGTCGAAGATCAAAGGTACTTCGAATGGCAGCAACAAGCTTACTATCATCAACTTTGCCGGTGCCAAAGGTATTGACTGATATTGATGTCGGCTCGGCAACGCCAATTGCATAAGAGACTTGAATTTCACAGCGATCAGCGAGGCCGGCAGCCACTACGTTTTTGGCAACATAGCGACCTGCATAGGCGGCAGAACGATCCACTTTGGATGGGTCTTTGCCAGAAAAAGCACCTCCACCGTGACGTGCCATACCGCCGTAAGTATCGACAATAATTTTTCGGCCAGTTAAGCCGCAATCACCTACCGGCCCACCAATGATAAATTTATCGGTCGGGTTAATATGGTATTGTGTGCCCTCATGTAGCCATTCACTGGGTAGCACAGGTAAAATAATATTTTCTTTTACCGCATCACGAAGTTCATCTAAAGAAATGCCTTCGTCATGTTGTGTTGATAGCACAACAGCATCAATAGCCACCGGTACGCCATTCTCATAGCGCAAAGTCACTTGGCTTTTAGCATCCGGTCGTAGCCATGGTAGCACCTTATCTTTGCGTAGCTGTGCTTGTCGCTCAACTAAGCGATGCGAATAAAATATCGCAGCCGGCATTAAGGTTTTAGTCTCGTTAGTGGCATAGCCAAACATGAGGCCTTGATCGCCCGCCCCTTGATCCTCTGGTTTCACGCGATCGACACCTTGATTAATGTCGGGCGATTGTTTGCCGATGGCGTTTAAAACTGCACAGCATTCGCCATCAAAGCCAACCTCCGAACCGTTGTAGCCAATATCCACAATTACCTTGCGAATAATGTCTTCAAGGTCGACGTAGCAGTCAGTAGTGACCTCGCCAGCGACTACGGCCATGCCGGTTTTAACTAGGGTCTCTACAGCAACACGCGCATCTTTATCGCGGGCGATAATTGCATCCAATACGGCATCTGATATTTGGTCGGCCATTTTGTCGGGGTGCCCTTCAGATACGGATTCTGAAGTAAAAACGCTGTATTCACTCATAATACTTATTCCTTCGTCATTCTGATCGATGCCCGTCATTAGGGGCTGGTTGGTTTAACAGTGGCTTTGATGTAACTTAGCATTTGAATACGAAAACCATTTCTTAAAGCGGTATAGCTACTGGGTCCTTTTATCAAATGTGCGGCCAAAGCCCATTGATCGATTTGCATTTCATCAAAACCAAGCCAGACATCGCCAGCGGCTTCGCGGACCCATTCCTGATCGTGCTGGCAAAGCTCAGAGATAAGAAACACGCCATCACTGGCAAGTACTTGAGCGATGTCTTGGATCATGGCTTGCGGTTCTGTGTTGTGATGGAGCACCATATTCGCAACCGCGCAATCGGCTTTACGAGCGCCAAAGCTATCTGATCGCTGACCAATCTCCTCATCGAGCTGTACTAAGGTGCGAGTATCGCCGTGTACAAAGCCAACTTTTTTAATGCCCTGACGGCGCGCGGTATCGCGGCATTTGGCCAGCATTGGCTCAGCGTTATCGAGTGCGATCACATGGTTGAAACGCTGGCTTAAGTGCTGCAAGTACGAGCCATCTCCCGGACCAATTTCAACCGCTTGCTTCCTTGCTGATTGTCGAGTGGTATCAGCTATCAGCGTATCAAGGATTTCATTTAAGGTTCCGCTATAGTCTGCAATATTTACAATGAGATCCTGTTGGGCGGTAAAGAGCTGGCTATTCTCAGAGAAGAACTTGAGCGATTGCTCACCCCGAACTGCTTGAGCTCTATCGATGGCTTGTTGCAGTGATTCGCTGCGAGGCTCATCATCAATGGCCGCAAACAGCTGGCTAACGATGGCGGGGTAATCACTTGTGGCAGGCAGCATGCGTCGATAGAAAATAGCATTGCCCTCGCGTCTGGTGGTCACTAGCTGTGCTTTTGATAGGACTTTCAAGTGGTGACTCATGGCTGATTGCTTGATGCTGAATAATGCGCAAAGCTCCAGCACGCCATAGGACTCATGCTGGAGTGCTTGCAGTATTTTTAGCCGGAGTTGGTCGGCACTGGCTTTTAGCAGGCGCTCTAAACCACCAAGACCGCTGGGCTTGATTTGGCTAATGACTTGTAAGGCTTCAGGTGACATGCTTTGCATCTAAGTACATGAATTTTATGATACAACTATATCAAATAATTTCAATATTGAAAAGATAAATTATAAGTATTTTGCAGTTTATCTATATTAATATATATCAATATAGGTTAGGTTGTGGCAGCACTGTAAAAGGTGGAGCCTGTATAGGCGGAGTTTAAAAGGGACATTATTAGAGGAGTTATTGTTAACTGAATTATATTGTCGCTAAAGCGCTAAATTCATTGAAGCGTCGATCAAAAAATCAGATGGGCTTTTAAATCAGTAGGTTAGAGGCCGCTGGTGCTTGACCATTAATGCGGGGCTGGTCCAGCACTAACAATTGCATCTGGCACGTCGTATTGTTTAAAGTTCTCGATGAACTGCTTAGCGAGTTTATTGGCCTGGGCATGGTATTGCTCAGCATCGCGCCAGGTATTAACCGGATTAAGTAATTGAGTCTCAACGCCAGGCACGGCTATGGGCACATCGAGGTTGAGTGCGTCGATGTGATCAGTAGCCACGCTGAGTAATTCACCGTTTTGAATGGCGCTGATAACTGCACGTGTGGTGGGGATAGAGAATCGTTGGCCTTCGCCGCCCGGGCCGCCCGGGCCACCCGTCCAGCCAGTATTGACCAAATAGACTTTGCTGTCGAAAGCTTCAATTCGCTTCATTAATAAATTTGCATAATCACCCGCTGGTCTAGGCATAAAAGGTGCACCAAAGCAGGTCGAGAAGGCGGGTTGAATCCCTGCATCTCCACCCAATTCAGTGGAGCCTACACGAGCAGTGTAGCCACTTAAAAAATGGTAGGCGGCAGCCTCTTTACTCAATATTGAAACCGGTGGCAACACACCAGAGACATCGCAAGTCAAAAAGATGACCACCTTGGGTTCACCGGCAAAGTTGTCGATTACACGTTTTTTCACATGTTCTAATGGATAACAACAGCGACCATTTTCTGTTAGAGAGGTGTCGTCATAGTCGGGCATATTTTGCTCATCCAACAAAACATTTTCTAGAATTGCTCCATTTGAAATTGCGTCCCAGATAACGGGTTCATTTTTTTTGCTCAAGTTAATCGTTTTTGCGTAACAACCGCCTTCAAGATTAAACACAATGTCGCGACCCCAGCCGTGCTCATCATCACCAATAAGGTAACGTCCAGGATCAGCAGAAAGTGTTGTTTTACCTGTTCCTGATAAACCAAAAAATAACGCTGTATCACCATTCTCACCGACATTGGCAGAGCAGTGCATCGGCAGCACGTCATTGTCGGGCAGTAAAAAGTTTTGGACAGAAAACATGGCTTTTTTCATTTCACCTGCATATCGCATGCCGGCGAGCAACACTTTGCGTTGTGCAAAATTAATAATAACCACGGCATCACTGTTAGTGCCATCTCTATCGGGTTCACAGCAAAAGCTAGCAACATTTAAAATAGACCACGGTTGTTTATTTTTGGGGTTATATTGATCTGTTTTTACTCGGACAAACATATTCAGACCAAATAGATTTTGCCATGCTGTCTCAGTATTCATTTGCACCGGTATATAGTGCTGGGTATCTGAACCAACATGCAATTTAGCTTCAAATTGATCTCGCTGAGACAAATATTTACTGACTCGCTGCCATAAGGCATCAAATTTGTCTGCATTGAAAGGACGGTTAACGCCACCCCAATCAATCGCATCTCGGCTGCTAGGCTCTTCGACAATAAATCGATCGGCAGGCGAACGACCGGTCCGAGCGCCCGTGGTAATGACTAATGCGCCATTGTCGGCCAGTGTGCCTTCATTGCGTTTGAGAGCCTGCTCAATTAAATCAGCGGCGCTGAGATCGCGGTATGTCGTCGACGATGGAGTAACTGCGTTCATGATCTAAGTGTTCCTTGTGAATCCTTTGAAAAATAAAAGGTTATTTTCAACGTGAGCACAAGTATGCCAGAAGTTAGCAGTGAGTGGTATTTACAGAGCAGTAAGTCGCAAATGTAATTTTATAACAAGCAACTAACAGTATTAATAGTGTGAATCTTTTTATAACTAAGGTTTATACATTTACATTTGATGGATTTTTTTGTTAGTTAAATTTCATACCCAGTTGCTGAAGTTTTGATTGCGTGAATCGGTAGCGCGCACTGCAAAACTCGCAATCCATCACTACTTCACTATCGAGCTTTAATAGCGCCGATACTTCTTTAACGCCGATTTTTAATAATGCTTGTCCGGTTCGTTCTTCAGAGCAACTGCAATCGAAGCAAACTTTTTCAGGAGGTGATAGCGTTACTACGTGCTCATGAAATAGTCGAAAAATTAAAGTTTCACTGTCTAAAGCGAGCAACTCATTGTTGCTTACGGTTGCGGCTAGCGTATTGACTTCTTCCCATAAGTTATCAGTTTGAGCTTCGTTGGCTGATATTTTACTCTCTTCCGTCGGCATTCTTTGGATTAACAAGCCAGCCGCCATGGTAGGCGATGTAATTAATTGAATCGTGGTCGGCAGTTGTTCAGATTGTTGAAAATAATTCTCGAGGCAGGCGCTTAATGATGCTGCTTTTGCTTCAACAATGCCTTGATATCGCTCGCCCTCTTCCGGCTCTATTGTAATGGCAAGATGACCTTGGCCAATCAATTCGTCCAGCGTCAATGAGGCTTCTGCTGAAGCATCGTACGGATCTTTCAGTCTTGCTACAGCGCGGATGCTGTGTTGGTTTAACTCCCCAGGGTTGATTTTAAGTTGTGCCTCGCCCATTAATAAGTGAATAACACCATTGCCTCTGGCCTGAAGAGACAGTCGCGCTTGATGCTTTAAGTTTAAACCCATAAGTAAGGTTGATGCTAAGCATTCACCCAGTAGGGCATTAACGATCGGCGGGTAGTCATGGCCATTCAGCGATTCAATATAGCTGTTTTGCAGTTTCACAATGGCTCCGCGTACAGGCTGTCCACTAAAGTAAAAGCGTTGTATGACATCACTGTGCATAATAATTCCTAGTGATTTAAAAAAGCTTAGCTGTTTAGAACCATTCACTCATCGATCTGGGTTTTGTTTTTGAATCGATGAATTTGACGGCGCTGTTTTTTGTTAGGTCTTGCGGCATGAACTGGCATCGTTAAGTTAGCCATTTTTCTTTCGAGACTGCGTTGTTCTCGAAGTGCAATGCTGGCTTCAGTTTCATTGAATAATTCAGCGGCAAGGGTTGCATTACGACGTTGATCGCTTACCGATTTAACGATAACAGTTTTTTCATCCCAGCCTGCGCGAATGGTTAGCTCTGCATTAAGCTCCACCAGTTTACTGGTTTTTATTCGCTGGCCATTGTAGTGAACTTTTCCACCATCGATGGCTTGCTTAGCTAGGCTTCGCGTTTTAAAAAAGCGCGCAGCCCATAACCATTTGTCAATTCTTACACTTGCCTGACTTTTTTTTTCGCTCATTGTATTACCGTATAGTGATGAACTATGGTTATCTAATGCTGAGTGTTTTGTTGGGCAAGAGTTCAGATAAACAATGAATCCCGATAAATTCATCAGGTTGGCGCATTTTTTGAAGTGGACGCATGCTATCAGGCTTTAATGGCATGACGAGCTGCTGAATGCCGAACGCAGCTGCTGAAGCTAATACTCGCTCATTGTCGTCAACTAAAACCGTGGTCGCTGGATTAAATGAGTAAGTCCTTGAGAGTGCTGACCAAAATCCGGGGTCTTCTTTGGGTAATTGAAAATCATGGGAGCAAAAATCCTCATCGACGTAGTCGGTGATTTGAACTACCTGATCCTTAATGGCTAAAGTACGGCGATGCGCATTGGTTACTATCGCCGTTTTCACTGGCAGTGCAGTTAATTGTTTTAGAAGGCTTTGTGCATAGGGCAAGAAATCAATCATATGATTGATTTCTTTTTTTAGCGTGATAATGTCAATACCTAATAAGGCCTCCCAGTGATCAATGCAATAAAAATCCAATGAGTGGTACTTTGTTTTAAACTGCGCCATTAACCAATCTTTTGTTTTAGTCTCGCTCCAGCCTTTATGACTGGCGTAAAATTTAGGGAGATGTTCCAGCCAAAAATAATTGTCATAGTGAAGGTCGAGTAGGGTGCCGTCCATATCGAACAGGACGGTTTCAATCGCTTGCCAGTCAATCATGCTTTTACCCACGTAAATCTAATGCGCGTTAAAATTTAAAACGCTTGAATCATAACTCATCATGCGCCCTTACAATCACTGAAGATCAATAAATGGCCATTCACAGTGTAACGGTTTAGGGTATGGCTTGACTATACAGGCTGACGTTAAAGATTGGCTATAAGGATTAGTATTAACGACCAAGGTTCGCGATTACTCGGTGTATTGTAGGTGGCGCTTCCTTGCGCAACGGGGGGGGTTGGAATAGAAGCTTGGCGTTTTTGGCTTGCAGCTAAGCGGTTAAACGAACCGTTGCCCAAACGGTTTGACTGGCATTAACCGTTGTTTTTAGTCGACGTTTTGGTCGGGTCTTTAGAATCGCGACACTGCGTGTATAGACGTTTCTAATTGCCTCTTGGCCGTGATTTTTGAGGCGACTAAACAGCGATAATTTAGCGTCTTTAAGCGCGAAGTAGCGAACCGGGCGCGAGTGCCCGCGCGTATCAAAATAAGGGGCTTTTATTAGTGCATGCACGCGATCTTGCGTATCGCAGATCAATGTACTGTTGTTGCGGTGTATAATTCGACTCTGATTAATTGAGCTAATTAATTGGTTAAAGCCAGATTCACTAATGACTTGATAGTCTTGGCCAATAATCCCATGGCCGGCGAGCGCGCGGTTTGCTTGTTGGCCATGTTGCTGAAAACGTAGCTGGACAAGTTTGCTAAGTAGGACAGGTATTTGAGCAATGAGCATGATAAGTTCCTTATTTAAGTAATGCAGTTATTCAATAAAAGATTTAATGGAGTGCTGCCATAAGAACAGATGTCACTGGTCTAGGTGTTGCTTGTCTGGGCACTGATTCTCTGAGTATTGCTACTTTCATCGTTTAGCGAATGTTTTAACGAGAACAATCACTGTATACTTAACCAGTGTATACATATACAGTGGTTTTGCAAGAGTTGACAGCCGTTAATTGCTGATTTTTTTGGTTGATATTTATAAGTCATTGTTTTAAATAACTATTAAAATTTGATTTACTATTATCTAATATACCAGTTACTGAAGCCGGGCGTGCCTTGAACCGTCGAGTAGAGATTTTTATTCAACCGCGGGCAAACTAATCAGCGTGTGTGTTAGGCTTGCATGACATACTGACTCATTGGAATGCAGTCCATGCGCTCAAAGTCAATGAACTTGCTGCAACTATTAATCATAGCCTTCTCGCGTGCCTCATAAAGCGCCTGGTCATCGCCAGCGGCATAAAAACCCTGCCTGCTGTCGATGGCTTCGGCCGGAAAGTTTTCTTCGATAATGGCGTCGTGTGCGATGGAATCTTGGGTTAAGCCTTGAACCACGACATTTTGACGGTAGCCGAATGTTGATTGCGTTTCGATAGCTACTTGGGTGTGCTGCTGGTGCCAAATAGAGAGCCATTCTTCACGGTTGAGTCTATCGGGTTTTCTTAAAAAGACCACTTCACACATACCTGGACTACGTTGACCAACCGGTCGTTGTGCCTCGGGCTCGACTAACGGCGCTGATTCCCAAACCGCATACCCTGCGAAACGACTGACATGCTGTGCAATGACTGACTCTAAGGCGTCTCGATAAATATAGCTGTCCACCCAAAAGGTAATTAAGCCTGAGACCAGATCATCATCGCTGGAAATTATATAAGGTGCCGCCGCCGCAACAGCATCGTCAGCGATGCAGATGCGTAAATGCTGGCAGTTCAGCGCAATAAGGGCGGGGCTAAGTTCCTGCAGCAACTGATCGCGAAACGCCGCTGTATCATCGTCCTCTGTCTTCCAAATCGAGTAGATTAATTTTTGCATAGAGATTGGCCTCATTTAATAGCGCAGATTGGGTCTGCAATTCCAAGATAAACAGCGGTTAATGGTCGTAAATGCGATTTATTTTCATGGCTTACTTATCTATTCTTGGGTTCATTCTATCGCTTACCGTGCGAAGTAAGCTTACAAATTATAAAACTTAGCGGA
>DDDX01000080.1 GCA_002339085.1 Cellvibrionales bacterium UBA1969 | reverse complement strand
GTCCGTCAGCACTCTGCCATCGGCTCTACATGCTTAGATCCGCCTATTATTTTGATCTCTCGCGGCCCAGCGGGCAGGGCGATAAGAGACGAGCTCAGTAAAGTTTTGCCTGTTGGCCCTGAACATACCCGCAGACTAGCTTGTTCTATATGACAGTCACTTCTCGTTTACAAGCATCCAATGGTGACTGCTAGCAGGGTTTAGGCCGCTAGAGCGTAGTTTTCGTCGTTGGCAACTATAAAGTTACAGCGATTGTTTTACGAGAGTCACTACCCTCTCGACATGCACCTTTGGTTTCGTCACCGGCGTCGAATCCAGATCGTCCCCATTGTGGTATTGAAACGCGGCTTACGCTACAAAGCCTTTTTTTTCAATGTGTTAGTGATTATTTTTGGTACTTTAGCGATAACTAAAATGCCGTATTAATCGTCCACGACTACAGTATAACACGCTTCCTGCGGGTCACGCATAAATAGGCGCTTTTTCACTTCTGTCAAACGGCCGGCAATACTAGCTGAGCTTTGCCGGACGGGTGAATTAACCGATGCTAATCTAACGGTTATTTTCGCGCGAAAAGCTCCAGTGGTTTCGGTTTTATGGCGTTTATGCCATAGTGACTGCCATTATATTTTTGAGAATTTTTAAATGTGGAAAGCGATTAAGCCTTGGCTTCAATCTTTCGCGAAATTCTTAGCGAGAGGTTTGTTGGTAGTCATGAGTTGTTTAATGGTCGCTTTATATTTTAACGGGTGGTTAGGCGCAAATAATTCTCAGGATTGGGTGGATATAGAATTCATCGCTTTTGGATTGCCGTGCCTATGGCTTATTTTAGAAATAGTAATAGGGTTTTATAGGGCTATTGTCAGGTAGTTTAGCGATTTATTTAGCGGTTATGTTCGCGGGCAATGCGTTGCTTTTGGCGGTCCCAGTCACGATCTTTTTCAGTCGATCGCTTATCGTGATCTTTTTTCCCTTTGCCCAGCGCAATTTCACATTTAATTAAATGCTGCTTCCAATACAGCTTTAAGGCCAGACAGGTATAGCCCTTTTGCTGAGTTGCGGCAAAAATCTTGGCTAATTCTTTGCTGTTTAACAGTAGTTTGCGGTAGCGAGTGGGTTCGGCTACCACGTGGGTGCTGGCAGTTTTCAGCGGCTCGATGTGTGCGCCTAGCAGCCAAGCTTCGCCGTCACGCAAAAACACATAGCTATCGGTCAGTTGGCCTTTTCCGGCACGCAGGCTTTTGACTTCCCAGCCCGTTAACACCAAGCCGGCCTCGTATTTTTCTTGAATGAGGTAATCGTGTCGGGCACGTTTATTTTGCGCGATGATATGTTCAGTGTTTTTGGGTTTCTTGGCCATAGTGGATAAGTATAGCGCTTTGAAGGTTAAGATTCAGTTTTGGACTTGAGTTGTGGTCTTATTATCAGATTTTAACATGAATTTTAGGTTCGACTCGTATCAAAAGCCCACAATTAGCCTCATGTTTGCGCTCGATATTTATTCTTCCTCTCTTATAAAGCATGATTCATCCCCAATATGCAAAAAGTTTGATAAACTGATTTCAATTGTCATTAAAGCCTTTAAATGTCGCTTAAGCGAGAAAACATTTTTTTCATTATGCCTGAAACTAACGATAAAAAAATTATAAACTTAGTGCAGATCAAAGCTGCTAAAAAATTTGCCGCCGGCCATGGCATGAGTGAACAAGAATATTTTGCGTATCTCGAACGTTTAAAGCCCGAGCAAACGGAAGAGGGGCTGGGAGATGAGAATAATGACAGCAATGGTCATTACGTGTTTCCCTTGCTACATCAAGCATCCGATGATGAAGATAATAAGTGAGCTGCAGTATTTTGCCTGATTGGGAATAACCGTCATGACGCTCTTCAACAATAAAGATATGGCTTTATTGATAAAGGAATTAATGCGACAGTGAGTATTGTGATTGAACGCAGTGCTTTGTTATTTCACTCTGCAGAGCGGATGTATGCCTTAGTCAACGATGTGGCCGCTTACCCAGAGTTTGTCGATAACTGTGTGGCTACTGAGGTACTCGAGTCTTCGGCCTCGCATATGGTGGCGAGTTTGTCGTTAAAAAAAGCCGGCGTGTCGTTGAGTTTCACTACCCGTAATCAGTTAACGCCGCCCAGTCAAATAACTCTAGCACTAGAGCAAGGGCCGCTTTCACAGTTGGCCGGTAGCTGGCAATTTACTGAGTTGCGAGAGGGTGCCTGCAAGGTGTCCTTGCAGCTGGAGTTTGTGGTGAAGAATTCGGTCACTTCTCGGTTGGCCAGCGCTGTGTTAGAGTCGGTCAGTCATTCTTTGGTCGATGCGTTTTGCCAGCGTGCCGATCAGGTTTACGGCGCTAATCAATAACGCGCCAGCAGGCTTGCAAGGGAGAAACACATGTCAGACGATGCCTCGACACTGTCATCTACAGCGGCCCAGCGCTTAGCAGTAGAAGTGGCTTATGCTACCGTTGAGCGGCAAAAAATTATTGCCTTGGATGTGGAGCCAGGGTGTACGGCATTGGCGGCGGCTGAGCAGTCAGGTATCACAGAACATTTTCCTGAAATTGATTTGGCGGAGGCGAAAATGGGCGTATTTGGCAAGGCGGTGAAAGCCGAAGAATACCAATTAAAAGCCGCTGATCGCGTTGAGATTTATCGTCCCTTATTGGCTGATCCAAAAGCGCTTCGCAAAGCGCGGGCTGAAAAAGCCAAGGCGGCTCGCGAGTCGTCTTGATGCGATGGTTTTTTAAGGCGCGTTATTTGCCTTGAGCTGAAAGTCGCCTTCCAGATGGCTGAGCTTATCTTGATCAAAATAGACAGCCAACTGTTTTTTTATCTGTTGTCCGTTGCCTAATTTTAATGAATAAACATAATGCCACTGATCTTGCTGAAGAGTATCGGCAATTAACGGTGTACCCAAAACAAACTCGACTTGTCGTTTTGACATGCCAGGCTTGAGTCTGTCGACCATCGTTTGCGTAATAAGATTGCCTTGTTGAATGGCGATTTTATGCGGTGATAGATTGGGCATTGAGCCACAGGCAGCTAACAGCAAACTTAGCGAAATAATAATATGGCGGCGAATGTAAAGCAGTCGAGCATGGCTCATGTTGGGTATCCGAAGCTGTTTGTAACAAAAATAGACACGGTGATAAGGCAATTGTTTGTTTAATTCATAGTTTGACGATGTATAATACGTTTCTGGGTGACTGATGTGAAGCGTTGATAGTTGCTAAACCCGAATTATTATTGACCAATGAGAACAATTGCAGGAGATACGTATGGGTATTGAAAATCAAGAGATTAGGAAAGCCGGTCTTAAGGTGACACTGCCGCGCATTAAAGTTTTGCAGTTGTTAGAAAATGCCTCTGATAGTGCGCATCACATGAGTGCGGAAGAAGTGTATAAAGCCTTACTTGAAGCCGGTGAAGACGTGGGCTTAGCGACGGTTTATCGCGTATTAACCCAATTTGAATCAGCGGGTTTAGTGGTGCGGCATAATTTCGAGGGCGGCCACTCGGTGTTTGAGATCGCCAAAGGCGATCACCATGATCACATGGTCTGCATGGAAACAGGTAAGATTATTGAGTTTTGTGATGCAGACATTGAAGCGCTGCAACATAAGATCGCCGAACAGCAAGGCTATGAAATTCTTGACCATAGCTTAGTGTTATACGTTAAACCAAAAGATTAATTTTGCGCTGAGAGAGGGGCTATAATACTTGTTGGCCATACTCTTTGCTAGCGGCCACTTTGCCCTAGGCGCTCTCGAGCATTTCTGCCGCATGCGCGATTGATGACTGCGTTACGTCTAAGCCGCCCATCATTCTGGCTAATTCTGCGGTTCTCTTGTCAGTATTCAATTCGGTTATCGAGGTGGTAGCATCGCTTTTACTAACTGACTTCTGTGCTAATAAATGGCTATTGCCTTTAGCGGCAACTTGCGCGAGATGAGTCACGCAAAACACCTGGCCGCGTTGACCAAGCTCGCGCAGTAAATTACCCACGACCTCTGCCACACCACCGCCAATACCGACATCGACTTCATCAAATACGACGGTGGGAATGTTTGAGGTTTGCGCAGTGACTACCGCGATGGCTAAACTGATCCGTGATAATTCGCCGCCCGATGCTATTTTTGCTAAGGCCTTTGGCGGTTTGCCTGGAATGGTTGAGATTAAGAATTCTAACGACTCTGCGCCCGCAGTATTGGGTGATTCACTCGCGAGAGGCTCAATCGCGATAGCAAACTGACAGTGTGCCATTTGTAATTCATCAAGCTTGGCATTGACGGCCTTACTGAGTTTGCTGACGGCGCTTTGTCGTTGTTTGCTCAGCTTTTTAGCCGCAGCAGTAAAGGTTTTCTGTAGTGCCGTTTGCTGTTCTTTTAAAGCGCTAATTTTTTCATCGCCCCCTTCAAGATCAGCTAGCTCTTGGGCTAATTGTTGATGGGTATCAAACAGTTGTTCGACCGGCACGTGATGCTTACGGGCAATACTGTAGAGGGCATCGAGGCGCTGTTCGACCCACTGCAGTCGCTCGGGGTCGATGCTCAACTGTGACTGTTCGGCATTGAGTTCATTAAACGCTTCTTCTGCTTGAATCGCGGCACTGCTGATAAGTTCCAGTGCCGGCGCGAGGCTGGGTAAGTCGACGGTCAACTGGCTGAGGCGTTGCTGGCTGAGCTGCAATAAGCCTAGCGCGCCGGGGCTTTCATCACCATTGCAGGCCTGCATCGCTTCATTGATACCCAGTAGCAATTGTTCAGCATTGGCTAATTTTTTTTGCTCGCTGGCCAGCGTCTCGCTTTCGTTCGCTTCGAGTGCCAGTTTATCTAACTCTTGCACCTGATAGCTGAGTAATTGAAGCCGTGCTTCTTTACCGTCATTTTGTGCGGTGAATTGTTGAATTTTACGCTCCAGCGTTTGCCATTGTTCGGCGGCATCTTTGACTTTGGCCAGCTGTGCCTGATGGCCACCAAAATTATCAATCAACATACCGTGACTGTGTTTGTCTAATAGTGATTGATGCTCGTGTTGATTGTGCAAGTCAACCAACTCTTCGCCCACCGTTTTCAGATCGGCAATATTGACGGGACTGCCATTGATATAAGCGCGGCTTCTCCCTGAGGGGGTGATGACACGCCGCAGTATAGCTTCATGCGGGTCGTCTTCATTGCTGAGGTCATGCTCATTGAGCCAGCCCAGCAGTGCGGTTTTTTCCTGAAGTCGAAAGCTTGCGCTAATATCGGCATTATTATTTTCGTCACGAAGCACCTGATTGCTTGCGCGGTCACCTAAGGCCATTGCCAAGGCATCGAGCATTACCGATTTACCGGCGCCGGTTTCACCGGTTACCACACTGAGCCCGGCACTGAGCTCAAGCTCGCATTGGTCAACTGTGGTGAAGTTTCGAATACACAAGTGGGTAAGCATAAAAACGCCTCTGCTCCAAGCCGTATTACCTTTGTCCATTACAAAGGCAGTTGCTGGCTTAATGGCCATTAGTCTAGCGCATAAGAGCAGGTGAATTAAGCCCCTTGATGACTTAATCGGCGCAAAATTGCTTGAATAAAATAATGTCTGTTAAGGGTTGTGCTCACCAAAACGGGGTGTCAGTGTCAGTCACATCCAGCGATAGATTGATTTTTGATCGCACAGGGTTTTTTAGTCGTCTTTTTCTGTTATTTCGCTTGAAATTTATCAGCTTGCCCCCAATTTATCACCATGATTGCAGTAACACTTTAATTAGCGCCCTAAAGGAGCCCAATGTGAACGACAAGCCATCCTCTGACCCGTCATCTGAAGCCCCCAATGAACAGCAGGCAAGCGAGCCCGTTAGCCCAGAGGCCAGTGCTGATAATGCGGCTACAAGCGGCGCGCAAGATGAATCGCTTGCTACGGCCAATGATGACGATGATGCCGGCCAGCCTAGATCTGATTCAGAGGCTGAAACCAGTCTTGAAGCCCATCTAGAGGCGCTTTCCGCGCAATTATCCAGCGCGAAAGATGAACAATTACGTACCCAGGCTGAAATGCAAAACTTAAGGCGTCGCGCCGAGCGAGATGTCGAAAAGGCCCATAAGTTTGGTTTAGAAAAACTGATTAATGGCCTACTGCCAGTGCTGGACAATTTCGACCGTGCGATTGCCGCGGTCCCAGAAGCAGCGGCCGATGATGAGGTGGTGAAGTCCTTGCTTGAAGGCGTTGAGCTGACCCGAAAAACAGCTCTCGACGTGTTGAAAACCTTCTCGGTTGAGGTGCTAGAGCCCTATGGCGAGCCCTTTAATCCCGAGTTTCATCAAGCCATGACCATGGTCCCGAGCCCAACAGCCGAGCCCAACAGCGTGATTGATGTGTTGCAAAAAGGCTACACACTTAATGGCCGCTTATTGCGGGCGGCTATGGTGGTGATAGCCAAGGCAGAAGAGGCCTAATTCACGTTTATTGATCGTCTTTGATTGAAATGCCTTGCAATCATCGACCAGTAGTGACTTGAAATACGTGAAAACGCCTCCATGTAGACAGCATACTAATAGAAAAAATAACGCGATAGCCACTAGCGATTGTGGCTTTATGACATCGCTAAGAGCAAGACTTTTAGCATAACAATGAATACTACGATTTTAGGAGAGCACCATGGGTAAAATTATCGGCATCGACTTAGGCACCACTAACTCCTGCGTTTCAGTCCTTGACGGCGACCAGTCGCGAGTTATTGAAAATGCAGAGGGTGATCGCACCACACCTTCAGTGGTGGGTTATACTACTGACGATGAAGTGTTAGTCGGTCAGTCGGCCAAGCGCCAAGCGGTAACGAATCCAACCAATACGGTATTTGCTGTTAAGCGTCTGATCGGTCGTAAATTTGATGATAAAGTCGTACAAAAAGATATTTCGATGGTGCCTTACACCATATCTAAGGCTGATAATGGTGATGCTTGGGTAGAAGCAGGCGGTGAGCAAATGGCGCCACCTCAAGTGTCGGCACAAGTCTTGATGAAAATGAAAAAAACTGCCGAAGATTTTTTGGGTGAGAGCGTCAGCGAAGCCGTGATTACCGTGCCCGCTTACTTTAACGACTCACAACGTCAGGCCACTAAGGATGCCGGTAAGATTGCTGGCCTTGATGTTAAGCGCATTATTAATGAGCCAACCGCGGCAGCTTTGGCTTATGGCATGGATAAAAGAGGCGGCGATCGAACTATTGCGGTTTATGATTTAGGTGGCGGTACTTTTGATATTTCGATTATTGAAATCGCGGATGTTGACGGTGAAATGCAGTTTGAAGTGTTGTCGACTAATGGCGATACTTTCCTCGGCGGTGAAGACTTTGATTTAGCCTTGATCGAATACTTAGCTGATGAATTTCAAAAAGACAGCGGTATGGACCTAAAAGGTGATCCATTGGCGATGCAGCGTTTAAAAGAGGCGGGCGAGAAAGCCAAGATAGAGCTTTCGAGTTCTCAGCAAACTGAAGTGAACTTGCCTTACATTACTGCTGATGCGTCTGGTCCAAAACATTTAGTGGTGAAAATGACTCGCGCTAAATTGGAATCATTGGTGGGCGATTTAGTTGAACGCTCACTTGAACCGCTGCGCGTTGCATTAAAGGATGCTGACATGAGTGCTTCAGACATTGACGAAGTCCTGTTAGTAGGCGGTCAAACTCGTATGCCATTAGTGCAAGAGAAAGTGACGGAGTTTTTTGGTAAAGAACCAAAAAAAGACGTTAACCCCGACGAAGCCGTTGCAATGGGTGCGGCGATTCAAGGTGCGGTACTGGCCGGTGACGTGAAAGATGTATTGTTGCTGGATGTCACGCCGTTAACCCTCGGCATTGAAACAATGGGCGGTGTTGCAACACCGTTAATTGAAAAAAACACCACGATACCGACCAAGAAGTCACAGATCTTTTCAACTGCTGAAGACAATCAAACGGCGGTGACAATTCATGTAGTACAAGGCGAACGTAAACAAGCTGGGGGTAATAAATCCTTAGGCCGATTTGACTTAGCCGATATTCCGCCTGCCAGTCGTGGCATGCCACAAATAGAGGTGACCTTTGATATTGATGCGAACGGTATTCTTAACGTATCGGCGAAAGACAAGGCGACCGGTAAAGAACAGTCGATTGTCATCAAAGCTTCGTCGGGCTTATCAGATGAAGAAATCGAAAACATGGTTAAAGATGCAGAAGCGAATGCCGAAGCGGATCGTGAATTTGAAGAACTGACCGGTGCTCGCAACATGGCTGAAGGCATGGTAAATGCCTCACGTAAAGCTTTAGAAGAGGGTGCTGATAAAGCCACCGATGATGAGAAGGCTACGATAGAATTGGCTATTACTGAAGTGGAAGAAGCATTAAAAGGCGATGATAAAGCAGCAATTGAAGCGGCTTCTACCAAGTTGACAGAGGCGTCTTCTTCCTTGGCGCAAAAAATGTATGCCGAGCAAGCTGAAGCAGGTGCCGAGGGCCCAGCGCAAGCTGAACAGCCATCTAGCGCCGCGGGTGATGATGTAGTTGACGCTGAGTTCGAAGAGGTTAAAGAAGA
>DDDX01000076.1:32322-32805 GCA_002339085.1 Cellvibrionales bacterium UBA1969 | reverse complement strand
TTTGCGCAGCGCTTTGGCTTCGATTTGACGAATCCGTTCACGAGTCACATCAAATTGTTTGCCGACCTCCTCAAGCGTATGGTCAGTGTTCATTTCAATACCGAAACGCATTCTTAGCACTTTGGCTTCACGGGCGGTGAGACTGCCGAGTACATCGGTAGTGGCATCGCGAAGACTCTGGTCAGTGGCCGATTCAATGGGCGAATCAACGGTACCGTCTTCAATAAAGTCACCCAGATGCGAGTCTTCGTCATCACCAATCGGTGTTTCCATCGAGATCGGTTCTTTGGCAATTTTCAGTACCTTACGTACTTTGTCTTCCGGCATTTCCATCCGCTCGCCTAACTCTTCAGGCGTCGGTTCGCGGCCAATTTCTTGCAGCATTTGTCGCGAGATACGGTTTAATTTATTGATCGTCTCGATCATATGTACGGGAATACGAATCGTGCGCGCTTGGTCGGCGATTGAGCGAGTAATGGCCTG
>DDDX01000076.1:31514-31963 GCA_002339085.1 Cellvibrionales bacterium UBA1969 | reverse complement strand
GCATAGGTTGAGAATTTATAACCGCGACGGTATTCAAATTTATCGACCGCTTTCATTAAGCCAATATTGCCTTCTTGAATTAAGTCGAGAAATTGTAGGCCTCGGTTGGTATATTTTTTCGCAATCGAAATCACTAGCCTTAAGTTGGCTTCGACCATTTCTTTCTTCGCCCGTCTAGCGCGTGCTTCTCCCAGCGACATGCGACGATTAATATCTTTGATCTCAGAAATACTTAACTCGACTTGCGTTTCAATTACCGCTATTTTTTTATGTGCGCGTAAAATTTCTTCCAGTACGTTGACAAGTTTAGCCGCATAAGGTTGCTCGTCAGCCTTAATGATAGCGTCAATCCAGCTTATGTCGGTTTCATGCCCAACAAAAGCCTTGATGAAATCTTTGCGTGGCATTTTGGCTTTTTGCACACACAGCCTCATAATTTCACGCTCTTG
>DDDX01000076.1:0-31123 GCA_002339085.1 Cellvibrionales bacterium UBA1969 | reverse complement strand
AGTTTTAAGTATTTAAATTTTTCACCCAGTTCAAATAAATTTTTGACCGACGAGGCGTCTTCACGACCATAGCGATTAATCGAGCGATCAGCTTTAACGCTGAGCGCGGCAATGGCATCGAAGCGTTCTTTGGCCTCTTCAGGATCTGGGCCGGTATCTGCGGCTTCTTCTTCCTCTTCGCCATTAGCGGCTTTAGCGGTTTTAGCGGCTTGGGCATCGGCAATTTCTTGAGCAGAAGGAACTGAATCAGCAGGATCTAAATAACCGATCAAGACATCGCTGAGTTTTTTCTCTTCAGTTTCAGTGCTGGCATATTCCAGTAAGATGGTATTCACGGCATTCGGATAGCAAGCTAAAGCCGCCATCATTTCACGAATGCCCTCTTCGATTCGTTTGGCAATGGCAATTTCACCTTCGCGGGTGAGCAGTTCCACGGTACCCATTTCTCGCATATACATTCTGACGGGGTCAGTGGTCCGGCCCGCTTCAGTTTCAACCGCAGCGAGAGCGGCTGCGGCTTCAGCGGCGGCAATATCATCGGTGGATTCGTTTTCAGCCAGTAGCAAGTCATCGGCATCAGGGGCGGTCTCAAACACTTTAATGCCCATGTCGTTAATCATTTGAATGATATCTTCGACTTGATCAGGATCCGAGATATCTTCAGGAAGGTGATCGTTAACTTCTGAATAAGTCAGATACCCTTGTTCCTTTCCTCGTGTGATAAGTTCTTTAATACGAGATTGTTGATCGGCAGACATGTATATAATTCCTGAAAAATAGCCAATGGAGCGTTATGCGTTAAAGATCACTGCGTCAATTTTAAGTACTGCGTTGATTGTTATCGTTAGGCAGATAAATATAACCAATAGTTCGTTTGCTGCTGTTTAGTTATAGGTCAGTTACAGTGCCTTCGTTTGAGTTTTGTCTTCTTTTTGAAAAAGCCATTGAGCTGTTCTTGAAAAAAGCCATTTGGCTATTCTTGAAAAAAGCCGATTAGCTGATTTGATTGATCACCCTGACAAGTTCATAGCCTGTTGAGTCACTGGTTTAGCGATAACAAGTTTAGACGGCTAAACCGGTCCTGTCCAAAATTTAGCCGGATATTATACCGTATAGAAACCGATAGGCATAATGTAAATCACTTGCTGGAGGAGGATATTCTGCAGAAAAGTGCTGCCTAGCCATTTATTTTCATGATTAAAGGCTATTTGCCGCTTTTATGCTTGATTTTATAAAAAATAAAGCTGTTTAGATGTCTTTTTTTGCGTTTGGCATCTTAATTGATTTGAGGGTGTTTTTTTCTTCTTCACTTAACTCAGATAAGGGTTTTTGCTTTAATTCCGCTACCAATTGACTGCGTTGATGGCGAGCAAATTGGCGCTCAATACTGGTTAAAATATCAGCAAACTCTTGCTCAGCCACGGTGATACTCTCAGGCGTCTTATGCCGACTGGCACAGTGATTCAATGCCGCTGATTCGGCTGTGCCGTGCCAATAACCCAATAATTGGCTAGTAGTGACCGTTTGGCTTTGGGCTTTAATGTGGCTCATAAGCAGCTGCAGCAGTCGGGCCTCCTCACTGTCGAAATGCTCAATACAGCGGGGCAGTGAATGCTGGTTGGCCAGTTGAGGGTAATGCAGCAATAAAGCAATCGCCCATACCATGGGTGTTTTTTCCAGTCCAATAGCCACTTGGGTGTCTTCTTGAGGCGCCTGTATAGCGCTTGATTTGGTCTGTGGCTCGCTTTTACTGTTGCTCACTGCCGTTTGATGCTGGGTTTTGGCTGCGGATATTTTTGCTGCTTGCGATTCCAGCAGGTGAATATCGGCACCAGTGATTGAGGCTAACTTTCTCAGCATCAGTTGTTTAAAGACGCCATGCGGCAATTGCTGAATAAGTGGCAGAGCGCGTTGACTTAATTTGGCTTTACCGGCATCGGAGTCGAGTGAGATACCTTCGCTGGCGGTTTCAATTAAAAAACCTTCCAATGGCATTGCCTTATCGACTTGCGCGCCAAAAGCGACTTTGCCATGTTGACGAACAAAGGTGTCGGGATCGTCGCCGTCGGGTAAAAATAAAAAGCAGATTTCGCGACCATCGGTCATCGCCGGCAACGCGGTTTCAAGCAAGCGAGCGGCGGCTTTTTTGCCGGCCGCATCGCCGTCAAAGCAGACGACCAGTTTTGAGCTATGACGAAATATTTTTTCAAGATGAAAAATACTACTTGCTGTACCCAGCGTGGCGACCGCATTGGTAATGCCAAACTGCACCAATGACACTACATCCATATAACCCTCAACCATCAGAATATAATCAAGCTGGCGATTGGCTTTACGCGCTTCAAATAAGCCATAAAGTTCACGCTGTTTTGAAAATACCGGTGTTTCAGGTGAATTTAAATATTTGGGCTTATCGTCATTTAACACCCGACCACCAAAGGCAATGACCCGTCCGCGATTGTCTCGGATAGGGAATATAATGCGCTCGCGAAACCGATCGTAATAATCGCCGCTGTCTTTTTTGACCAGCATGCCGCAGGTTTCGAGTTGCTGTCTTTGCCGAGCTCGCTGTTCGCCACTAGGAATGGCATTGAGCAAATGATCCCAGCCAGGCGGTGCGTAGCCGATACCAAAATCACGAGCGACTTCGCCGCTCAAACCGCGATGTTTAAGATAATCAATCGCCTGCGACTTATTGCTATGTTGCCGAAGCTGCAGTTGAAAGTGCTTAGCTGCCCAAGCCAAGGTGTCATAAAGCCCTTGCGATTCACTTTTGCGTTGTCGCTGCTCGGCTGAATTACCGGCTTCTCGCGGCACTTCTAAACCGGCAACGCTGGCCAGTGACTCTACCGCAGCGGGAAAATCGAGGTTTTCGTAATCCATAATAAAGCCAATACTATTGCCTCCGGCGCCACAGCCGAAACAGTAATAGAATTGCTTATCAGGATTAACACTAAAGGAAGGGGTTTTTTCATTGTGAAATGGGCAGCAGGCTGAATAATTGCGGCCGGCTTTTTTAAGGCTAACGCGACGGTCGATCACTTCAACAATATCGACCCGATCGAGTATATCGTCAATGAAATATTGTGGTATGCGGCCAGCCATCGTCAGTGAAAAATCCTGTTCTTCAACCAAGAGCGGCTTTGATTTTACCGCTCACTGCGCCGATATCTGCGCGGCCTTGCAATTGCGGTTTTAATTGCGCCATTATTTTCCCCATGTCTTTGATACTGCTGGCGCCGGTGTCAGCAATGGCTGCAGCAATAAGTTCAGCAATGTCTGCCTCGCTCAATGGCGTGGGCAGGAAACTTTGGATAACCACCATTTCTTGCTCTTCAATAATCGCTAGATCATCGCGACCAGCTGCTCGGTATTGCTCAATAGAATCGCGTCGTTGTTTAAGCATCTTATCCAATACGCTCAAGACACGCTGATCATCAATATCGATGCGCTCGTCCACTTCAATGCGCTTGATATCGGCAAGAATTAAACGAATCGTTCCCAGTGTGGGTTTATCTTTTGCTCGCATTGCCGTTTTCATGGCGGTTTCAATCGCTATCTTTTGGTCGCATTTGCTCACAGGCTATCCTCGCTGGCGGTGCCGTTTAGGTATCGGTGGTTCGGATCTGATGAATTGATAGTATAACGCGAACTGGGGCAGGTGCTCAGTCTTTAACGCAAAAACCCGACTCAGGGTCGGGTTTTTTTATGGCTAAGCCGTCAGTTCGCTTAGTATAAACGGACGCGAGAACGAATATCGCGCCCCGATTTCTTTTGATGACGTTTTACCGCAGCGGCCGCTTTGCGCTTACGGACAGAAGTTGGCTTTTCATAAAACTCACGGCGGCGCACTTCTGCTATGACGCCAGCTTTTTCACAGGAGCGCTTAAATCGACGTAAGGCTATATCGAAGGGCTCGTTATCTTTTACTCTGACTTGTGGCATATAAACTCAACTATTTGATCTGGTTTAAGGGTTACTGTTATTCATTAATGAGACCGGCAGCGAATAAATAAGGCTAAGCTTGGTCAATACTCATAAGGGCGGCAATTCTATACAGCCTCGCTCTAAATTGCAAAGGCTGATGGGCGTTTTGTTGATTATCGCTGTTCTTGATGTTTCATATGGAGTTTGCGAGCGTTAACCCCCCCCCGCTCGATTCGGGCCGCTCGATTCTGTGCTGAGGAGTAATGATGCCGATAACTATTTAAGACTATGATTTTATTATCTTTTTTAATATATCGGCAATCTGCTTGCGTGTTGTTTCCTATTATACTCGCGCGATGCTTCAGTTTAATAGCTGCCGCCTGGGATAATAATGGAATTAAGTAAGGAGTAATTTTAAAATTTTTGGGTCAAAATAGCATCTATTGATCGTCGGCGTGCTAGGAATCACGGCTGCTGTCGTAATATCAACGCTTCAATGCTAATGATTCAGGAGCCATCGAACGATGAAAATGCGTAATTCATTCTCAAAAATCACCCTTTTAGTCGGCTTACTGAGTTTGACGGCCTGCGCTGTTCCCACCCACCAAACAGGGGCCAGTTACTCGCGCGATGAGGTGAGAATGGTCCAGGAAGTACAACTGGGTATCATTGTCGATGCCAGAGCAGTAACTATTGAGGGCACGCAAACGGGTATTGGCAGTATTGTCGGGGGTGCAGTGGGTTCAATTGCGGGCTCGGGTATCGATGACGGTCTAACGGCAGAAGTCGCTGCCGTGTTAGTGGGCACAGCGGGCGCGGTGGTGGGTGCCAAAGCAGAAAGTGTGCTGACTAAAGCGCAGGGCATGGAGTACACCATTCAGCTGGACCATGGCGAAGTGATTTCAACCGTTCAGGCGATTGACCAGGCAGACGCAGCGCTGGTGGCGGGCGATAGGGTCAAAATTCTTTCCAATGGTAGCAACGTTCGTGTCAGTAAAATTCAAGGCTTATAACTTGAATCTCGAGAGTGATTTATCAAGAGCAATACTATGTTAGTGTTGGGCATAGAAAGTTCCTGTGATGAAACAGGGATCGCATTTTATGACACAGAGCGAGGTTTAATTTGCGAAGCCTTGCATAGTCAGATTGATTTACACAGGGAATTTGGCGGCGTAGTTCCTGAGTTGGCATCGCGCGATCATATTCGTAAAACCTTACCGATGATTAAACAGCTGATGACTGAGGCCAATATTACTTCGTCAGCTATTGACGGTATTGCCTATACTGCTGGTCCTGGCTTGATCGGTGCGTTGTTGGTGGGCGCTTCTCTTGGGCGATCGTTAGCCATGGCATGGGGTATTCCCGCGGTTGGCGTCCATCACATGGAAGGCCATTTGTTAGCGCCCATGTTAGAACAACAGTCGCCGGAATTGCCGTTTGTTGCTTTACTGGTGTCGGGTGGTCATACACAGTTAATTGAAGTCGTAGCACTGGGGGATTACCGTTTATTGGGTGAATCGCTTGATGATGCCGCCGGTGAGGCCTTTGATAAGACCGCCAAGATGCTAGGTTTAAGCTATCCGGGTGGGCCTAAAATTGCGGCCCTAGCGGAAACCGGTGAGCCCGGCCGATTTACTTTTCCGCGGCCCATGGTGAATAGACCCGGTCTTGATTTCAGTTTTAGCGGTTTAAAAACGTTTGCCAGAAATACCATTATTCAGTGCCAGCAAGCGGATGGTGAATTGACATTGCAAACCAAAGCCGATATTGCCTATGCCTTTGAAGAGGCTGTGGTCAGCACTTTGTCGATAAAGTGTAAGCGAGCTTTACAGCAGTCAGGTCTCAAACGCTTAGTCATCGCCGGTGGTGTCAGTGCTAACCAGCGGCTCAGACAGGCCTTAGAGACAATGACCGGCGCGCAACAGGCTAAGGTATTTTATGCCCGGCCCGAATACTGCACCGATAACGGCGCCATGATTGCGCTGGCGGGTGCGCTGCGATTGCAGGCAGGCCATCAAGAACCGCTGTCGATTAATGTGAAGCCGCGCTGGCCATTAACTGAATTAGATGCGATGCAGTTATGAGTAGCGTATAAAAAAATCAATGATCGAGGTGAAACAGTGGCAAATATTTTGATTGAAGATCTTGCTGTCGATACAGTGATAGGTCTTTGTGAGTGGGAAAAGCACACCGAGCAACGCTTATTTTTTGATATTGATATGCAAGTTGATATTAGCGATGCGGCCAGAGGCGATAACCTTGAGGCCAGCGTTGACTACGCCTGTGTCGCCCAGCAAGTGAATGATTTTACCCAAGCACAACAATGCTTATTGCTTGAGACATTAATCGAGCGGTTGTTGCAATATTTACTGGATCAACATCCAGCGATTCAAGACCTTACCATAACTATTCGAAAGCCTTTGGCGATTCAGGCCGCTCATTGTGCTGCAATCACGAGCAGTCTCTGTCGTGCTTAGCTGTCGCAATTGAATTTATTGCCGTTAAATTGGCTGCGATTAGAATTGTTGTTTTAATTCAGCTAAACAGATTTTTCGGGCATTTCTCAACGATTCGCCGACCGCTTTGCCGGTTAGGCCTGCGTTAACAAATTGTTCGGCGTTAATTTGATGGCAGCGTTGATAGGCAGTGCGTAAAAACGTGATTGAACCTAATACCGTATGCGCCTGCTCGTCATTAGTTGCGCTTAACGCTTCACAGCAATAGAGTAACTGTTCAAATCTTTCCGGTCTTCGCCACACATCGCAGCGGTCAAATAAATCAATAATTAAGTCAGGTTTACTGTTTTGCGCTTGCATAATATGGTCGCAATAGTGTACGGCCAATAGCGCTAGTTCACTGTATTCATTAGACACTTTTAATCGTTGTGTAATGGCGTTAACTTGGTCATTGCTACTCGGCTCAGGGCCAATCGTTTTGGCAGTGATGTTTTTTGCTCGGCTGAGATGGTTAATGCCGTGCAAGCATAAAGACCAGCGAACAGGCCCCGACAAATTCTGTTCAGCGCTGTAAGTTAATGCGTCGACGGTGCGCTGGCCTATCTGGCTAGCGACGTTGCGCATATTATCATGCTGATCAAAACAGCGATCGAGCTCGGGTAATAAAGCGGCTAGTGCGTCGCATTGCCGAAGCGTTTGAATAAAAACTTGAGGTGAGGCATGGTTCAGCGCTTGACTGAATTCACGCCAAATACGTTCGGCTGATAAGGTGGCGAGTTCGCCTGAGCGACTAATATCGCGCATCAGTAGTAATGTTTCTTTAGCAATTGAAAAGCCTAAATGCGCTAGCTTGGCATGAAAGCGTGCCACACGTAAGACCCGCAATGGGTCTTCATTAAAGGCCGGCGAAATATGCCGCAGTTGACGTTGCTGAATGTCCTTGAGTCCATGACAGGGATCAATTAACTGTCCGCTATCATCTTGGGCAATGGCATTAATGGTTAGGTCGCGTCTTGATAGGTCTTGTTCAAGGCTAACTTTAGGGTTGGCATCGACAGTAAAGCCCGTATGGCCAGTGCCTCGTTTACGTTCGGTGCGAGCAAGTGCGTATTCTTCTTTACTTTTTGGGTGTAAAAAAACGGGGAAGTCTTTGCCGACTTGCTGGTAATCGAGAGCCTCTAATTCAGCGGCAGAACCGCCGACAACCACCCAGTCACGTTCAGTAACGGGTAAGCCAAGCAACTGGTCACGAACGGCGCCGCCGACTAAATAAATTTTCATTGACTGAGTCTCGGCGCAGGACTGGCGGTGAAGTATTGCTGGTTATCTAGTTGCATTAGTGTTAAATGCTGGCCCCAAACACAGGCCGTGTCGAGACCAAATAGGGTATCGTTATCGGTATAGCCACCTAGCGAGGCCCAGTGGCCGAAAATAATTCTGTCGTTAATCGATTGTCGGTGAGGGTGTTTAAACCACGCGTAATAGCCGGCAGGTATATCCGCTAAGCCACCCTTGTAGTCGAACTCTAGGCCACCCTTAATATCGCAAATACGCATTCGGGTAAAATAGTTGGTGATGCATCGCAGTCGGTCAGTCCCGCTTAGGTCGGTCTGCCAGTGACTGGGGGTGTTGCCATACATGGTTGCTAAAAATGCATCTATTGCTTCGCTGTTTAACACCGATGCTATTTCTACGCTGTAACTTAAGGCTTGTTTGATCGACCACTGTGGCGGCAAGCCGGCATGCGACATAAAATATTGATTATGAGAATCATACTGGCATAGCGGTTGCTGGCGCAGCCATTCCATCCAGTGGTCGCAGTCGGGGTGACTGAGGATCTGATCAACAGTATCGCTGCTTTTGGCTTGACGATGGCCAAAGTAAATGGCCAATAAATGGAGATCGTGATTGCCCAGTACACAGCGTAGGCTATTACGATTTTCATACAGAAACGCTAAGGTCGCTAAAGAATCAGGGCCGCGATTGACCATGTCACCGGCCACCCAAAGGCAATCTTGGTCAGGATTGAAATTGACTTGATTTAAGCAGTCCATTAATTCTGTATAGCATCCTTGAATGTCGCCGACTGCGTATTGCGTCATATTACTGTCCGAGCATGAATGATTAACACGGCCTTATATTATTGAAGTGAATTAGGGTGAACCAAACCAAACGGTTCAATAATGGCATTGAAATCTACGCCTTCAAAACTGCGCATTTTATAACTACCTTCCATGGTACCCGTTTTCGTTGAAAGTATTGCGCCACTGCTGTAGCTGTAAGACTCTCCTGGCATGATGTCGGGCTGTTGACCCACGACACCTTCACCTTCAACTTCTCTAATGGTGTTATTTCCATCAGTGATGATCCAATGCCTAGCTAGTAGCTGCACGCTTTGTTCACTGTTGTTAGCAATACGGACCGTATAGGCAAAGGTATATTCAGCCAGCTCTTCATTGGAATGTTCAGGTAAGTAGCGGGGCTGAACCTTAACTTCTATACTTTGCTGTAATTTGAGTTGCGCTGTATTCATGGGTCAATTCTACGCCTAGGTTTTTATTAAAACGTGGTGGTTAAGGATTTGATGTTGTTGTTGCAAGAAAGTTAGCAATCTCAACAAAGGTCGTCAATGGCAGAGTTTCGGCTCTGGCCGTGTGATTAATGCCTAACTGCTCTAATTGATCAGCGGTGATAAGATTTTTAAGGCCGTTACGCAGGGTTTTACGTCGTTGAGAGAAGGCGGCTTTAACAACTTGATGAAATAATTTAGGGTTGTTAGCGCTAATCGGCAAAGATTCGAAAGGCTGTAAGCGAACAATCATCGACATGACTTTTGGTTTAGGGTTGAACGCTTCTGGCGGCACTTCAAATAGCGGTTCGACGGCGCAATAATATTGCGTCATCACGCTAAGGCGACCATAGGTTTTACTGCCGGGTTGGGCAGCCATTCGGTCAACGACTTCACGCTGTAACATAAAATGCATATCACTGATCACTTGACGGTGATCGAGTTGACTGCACTGCTCGAGTAAGTGAAAAATCAAGGGAGTCGAAATATTGTAGGGTAAGTTGCCAAACACTCTTAGTGCTTGATCGTCTTGTTGTCGATGCTTGATAAAGTCAAAGTTGAGGGCGTCGATTTGATGCAGCTTAACCCGTGAATCCTGAGAAAATTGGTTTGCGAGTTGAGCTGCCAAATCGCGGTCCAGTTCCAGTAGGTCCAGTGTTGCATGCTCGGCGAGCTGTTCGATGATAGGTAAGGTCAAGGCGCCTTGACCAGGGCCTATCTCAATAAATCGGTGATTACCCGTTGGGCTAATGGCGCGAACGATACGATCGATAACTGCACCATCTTGCAGAAAGTTTTGTCCAAACCGCTTGCGCGCTTGATGGCGATCTGTCGGAGAATTAAGGGGCTCCACAATCGTTTACCCGTATGAAGATTGGCAAAGGTCAACCGCCATATTTATGGCGGCTAGTAAACTACTGCTATTGGCTTGACCACTACCCGCTAAGTCAAAAGCGGTACCGTGATCGACCGAGGTGCGGATAAAGGGTAAGCCAAGTGTGATGTTAACTGCACGACCAAATCCATGCGATTTTAATACCGGTAAGCCTTGATCATGATACATGGCTAATACGGCATCAGCATTGGCTAAATACTTATCAGTGAACAATGTATCGGCTGGAAGTGCTTGACTTAACCGCATGCCTTGGGCTCTTAGCTCGGCTAAGCAGGGCTCAATAATACGTATTTCTTCATCGCCAAGATCTCCGCCTTCGCCGGCATGTGGGTTTAAGCCGCAAACTAAGATAGTAGGATCACTAATGCCGAAGTGATGAATTAAGTCGTGTTGTAAAATTGTGATCGTCTGCTTTAAATCGTCGTGGTTGATCGCTTCGGCAACGGCTTTAAGAGGTAGGTGGGTAGTCACTAAAGCAACGCGCAGCGGGCGGGTCAATAAGCCTTCTTCCGGATCCGCTGCTGGATTGGTAGCGAGCATCATCACCACTTTTGAGGTTTGTGTTTGTTGCGCAAGGTATTCCGTATGACCACTGAAAAATTTACTGTTAACACGACTAGCGTCATCGCTGCATTGCTGCAAGTACTGATTGATTATATGTTTATTAATAGGGCCGGTGACTAAGCCATTAAGCTGCTTGCTCTGGCAGAGGTCGATGGCACGATCAAGAGTTGCCAATACGTAGCCCGACGCCTGTGGATTGGCTGCCCCAGCTTCAATCGACGTATTCAGCGGAATCGCATCAACGATTAATTCACCTGCAGCAGAAGGTTGGGCCGCTTGAGACGGCTGATAAGGCTTGATCGTTAATGGTAGGCCCAGTTGTGAGGCGCGGGCTTTAAGTAGCTGTGGGTTGGCAATAGCCACTAGCTCAGCATGATGGGCTTGCTGCGCTATTTGAATAGTAATGTCAGGGCCAATGCCTGCCGGTTCGCCGGGTGTGATAGCAATGCGCGGTGTGCGATTCATATTGGCTTGACTGCCTTATTTAATGTCAACGTATGCATTGTCTCGTAGGTCTTGTAACCAGTTGTTGAGCGCGTCATCGTATTTGGTTTCTGCAATTGCCATTCGTGCACGTTGATTGGCTAGCTCGGAGGATAAATCTTTTTCGCGCCGATCAGTCACTTGCAATATATGCCAGCCAAATTGGCTGTTAAATATTGCAGAGGTCTGATTGATATCGGTATTCGCCATCATGGTTTCAAATTCGGGGACTAAGGTCCCAGGTTCTGCCCAGCCTAGATCTCCACCGGTTAATGCTGAGCCTGGGTCGTCAGAGTATTTTCTGGCTAAAGAAGCGAAATCTTCGCCATCAATAATTTTTTTACGAACTTCTGCGGCGAGAATCTTGGCATCATCAATACTACGAATTTCATTAGGCGCAATCAAAATATGGCGTACTTTGGTTTCGGTTTGGCTGCCCTCTATGCCGCCACGTTTTGCCAGAATATGGATAATATGTAGACCGCTGTCACTGCGTATGGCTTCACTGATTGACCCTTCTGAAAGTTCGCTAACAGTCGCTTGAAACATCATGGGAATTTCACTAAAGCGTCGCCAGCCTAAGGGGTTGTGTTCTGCTGCGATAAGTTTAGCTTGGCCAGCAATCGGCGGGAAGCCGCCTTCGGATGCGGCCAGTGACCTGAGTTTAGAAATCTTTTTGTTAGCGGCTGCAACGATATCTTTTGAGGCATCGGCATCGACAGCGAGAAGGATGTGATCGATATTGTATTCAACTTCAAGCAGTGCTTGCCCTTTTTCTGAGCGCAAAAAATTATCGACTTCGCCCTGATCAATATTGATGGTTCTTATAACACTGCGTCTTTGCACTTCGCGAATTATCATATCACGACGTATTTTATTTCTAATTTCAAGGTAAGACTGGCCTTGTTTTTCAACCGATAATTTGAACTCAGCAAGACTAAGGTTATTTCTAGCTGCAATGGAATTCATAGTGTCATTTAATTGTTGGTCGTCAATTCGTAAGCCGATTTTCTCGGCTCTTTGCAGTTGCAAGCTTTCTAATATTTTTTGTTCAAGAACTTGTTCAAATAAACGATTATTGTCAGGCAGTGGTTGCTTGTTTGCGATTAGGCGTCGCTGGATTTCGGCCATTTGATCACGTATCTCGCTTGCTAACACGACATCATCTTCGGCGATAGCAACGACTTGCTCAATCACTTCATATTCCGCATGGCTGGCAGTATTTAATAATAAGGTAAAAATAAATATGCCGGTCATCATGTTGCGCTGAGTGAAGCAGGCACTCGCTTTAATAAAAGCTGAATAAAGGTGGTTAAGGGTTGAAAAAAATAACTGTCTCATAGATAAACTTATCCGTTATAAAAGTCGCTTTGTCGCTTTGTCGCTTGCCGACGTCACATTAATACTTTTGATTAATTATAGAGGCTGCTTTGCCAATCATTTGATCGATAGCCATGAATCGACTCACTTAATATTGAATCTACCTTGCTACCAATACCAAACAAGCCCTTTAATTCTATTTGTAAAAAAACGCTGCGATCGCGCCGCTGTTGTTGAGCGTCATATCGGTAGATAAGCGCGTCGCGATAGATGACTTGCCAGCGGATGCAGCAGTTATTGTAGGCAATCCCAGCCAGTGCTTCATTGCTCCGTTTTTGTACGGTGTCGTATTGGTAGCGACCGATCACTGACCAACGAGAATTTAGCGCTTTGACAAAACTAAGATCAGCTTGTTCAATCGTTTGCGCTAACAAAGAATATTGTTGGTTAGCTCGGCGGTAATGATACCCCATATTGAAGATATTACTGGTTTTTTCTTGCCCCCGATAAGCTAATTGCCAGTGGCCTTCTGCTAATTGTTTTTGATGCGGGTTCCAGTTCATGCTTAGCGAGCTTTGCCAGGCGGGTGACAGCGAGGTGGTTAATTCACCAACGATAGATGAGCTGTTGTTTTGGTTTTCACCCGGCCACATTGGGCTTTGGGATCCGGACATTTGATCGTCGTTATTGTCGAGATAAAAAATCTGACCGATAGTGACGGCCAGTGTTTCATGACCGATAGAGTCGAAACGTCGATGATTTAAGTAAAGCGATACTTGTTCAGTATCCGCTAAATAGTCGTAACCACTGCGTGGTGAGCTTGCCAATAACTGATCGATAGTTAAGCTCATTAATTCACTGTCTAAGCCGCCGTTAAATACAGTGCTGTGTGGATAGTTTTCGTCGGCGTCGCGATACTGGTAAAGCAGACCGGGTGATAAGAGCTTCCTGCCATCATTATTTTCAAGCAGCAGATCTAATTTAACTGCTGCTTGTGGTGCGGTGCTAGTGAATTTTTCTGAACCGCTATTAAACCCTATAAGATCATCAAATTTGATCTTATAGCTTAGATGTTGGACGCCAATCGAAGGGCGAAGGCGGATGCCAGACCACTGCATAGGTAAATCAATATTGAGTTCACCAAAGCGGCGATGAACGTCAGCGTATTGTTTTTGTTCAAAGTGGCTTTCTTGCCAGCGACCTCTTGCGCCAAGGCTGAAAGGCCCAGTGGGCGACTGAAAAGCGAGGTACCACTCCGGTATTTTTTCCAGCAGCGTGGCATTCGTCTGCTGGTCATCCAATAAAGATTGGTAGTGTTGAAGTTTAACCCCCGCTGAAAATTGGTCGCCGTAAAAGTTCAGTTCTGCGCGCTGATGTAAATGGCTGCGGCGACTACTGCTGAGGCTGAAATTATTTAGGTCACGTAAGTAGTCACGGTCGCTGCTACGAATCACATCAATTTCACTCACGACATGCTTGCCCCATTGGCCTTGTTCTTGAATGTTGAGCAGCCAGCGATTGGCGTCGACTTGTGGGTTACCGTTGCTGGCTTGCTGTTTGGCATAAACCGGATCGTGATCGAGGTAGGCTACATCAATATTCCAACGATCGAATCGATTCAGCCAGCGTGCCGAAGCTTGAGTAACATAGCCGCGTTTAGCGTGGTAGCGCGGCGAAAATGTTGCATCTAATTGTGGCGCAATATTAAAGTAGTAGGGGATCGCCAGATCAAAGCCGCTGCTGCTATTGGATATATCCGGGAATAACAATCCCGATTGACGTGCATTGCCAATCGGAAATTGAACGTAGGGAAAATAAAATACCGGTAGTCCATGAATTGAAATTTTTGCCTGTTTGGCGCGTCCTTGGCCCTCTTCGCTATCTAACGTTAAATGCTCGGCGCTTAGTAGCCATAACTGATTACCCGGTTGGCATCGGGTGAAGTTACCTTGCTCAACCGTTAAGCGGTGATCGCTTGAGTGGCTAATAGATTTTGCCTCACCGCGGAGGTGGCGCTGATGCAGCACGTAATTAGCCTCTTGCATAAGTGTGCTTTGCTGGTTGATCTTAAACAGAGCTGATGCACTGCCAAAGGCGGCGGCGGGCGTGCGGATAACCACATTGTCAGTTAAAACTAACTGTTGTTGCTTGGCATCGTAGCTGGCCTCTTCTGCTTGCAATGACATATTGCCCTGCTGAATCAAAACATTGCCGCTAAACAATAATTTGTCTGCCTCGATAGCGCTGGCATCAGCGCTGGCTTGAAGTGCTTCTGAGCTTGAAAGTTCTTTGACTGGCAGGGGGTTCACATAGAAACCGCCGCAGCCAGCGTGCTGGTCGTCAATTTGCCAATCCTGTTGGGCTAGCCTGCGATACTCTGGCGGCGATAGAATGCCGCTGCTCACAGCGGCCTGTTCTGCGGCGAGGTTTGGGTTTATGCCAGCCGTTACAAGGCCAATTAGCATCAATGGCATAAGACAACGGATATTGCCGCGAGCGACGAATTTCGCTGGTGAAAAGGTGCTTGGTAATGCCACAATAGTCATGCAATCGTAACCCTTGAATATTGGCCTGCTGATAGTGACCAATGTTGCCGTTGAATAATAAAGCATTCTGCCTCGGGATTCTAAAACCAAGCCTGTTCTTATGACCGATATTGACGCTAATTTGACAGAATCTGACCCTCGATACCGCCAATTGCAGCGTTGGGTAGGCTCAGTTGTCGAAAATTTACCCATTCACCCCAGCGGCGCAGCCAAGGGGGTATTGATGAATTGGCAAGCCGTCACTGGTGATGCCAGTGCTCGTCGATATTTTCGTGTCAGTTACTGTGACCAATCTTATATCGTGATGGATGCGCCAACGCCGCAAGAAGCGCTAGGCCCATTCATTGATATTGCCGGCCGGCTTCAAGCCAGTGGCCTGCATGCCCCAAGCATTTTTGCGGCGGATTCTGAGGCGGGGTTTTTGTTGTTGGAGGACTTTGGTCAGACATTATTTCAATCATTGTTAGCCGCTGATAAAGGCCAATGCTTATTTGATCAAGTGAGTCCCTTATTGTCCGTCATGGCTAAAAATACCGCGGCGGATGGCTTGCCGCTATACAGCGCCACACGGTTACAGGCAGAGCTGGATTTATTCCCCCAATGGTTCGCTCAGCAGCATTTAGGACAGGGTTTTAGTCGGTCTGAGCAAGTGGATTGGCGGTTCTTATGCGATCAATTAATCGCTAGCGCAGAAGCGCAACCGCAGGTATTTGTTCACCGTGACTTTCACAGTTGCAACTTACACCAGTTGAAAAACGGCGGTGTAGGTATTATCGATTTTCAAGATGCTGTCTTGGGTCCGCTCAGTTATGACTTGGTTTCATGGCTTTGGGACCGTTATATTACCTGGCCAAGATCAGCATTAGAGACGTGGATTGAGCAGGCGCGGATTGTTTTAGCGCCTGATATCAGCGCTTCTCAATGGCTGCGTTATTGTGATTTTATGGCGTTGCAGCGCAATTTAAAAATTATCGGTATCTTTGCCAGGCTGCACTACCGTGATAATAAAGACGTATATTTGGCCATGACTCCACGGTTCATTGATTACGTACTTGATCTCCTGCCTCGCTATCCCGAGTTAGGGCCAGCGTGTGATTGGCTACCGGCATGGCTGCAAGCACGATGACAGATCAAATTAAAAAAGCCATGATTCTAGCGGCGGGTCGAGGTGAGCGGATGCGCCCGCTCACCGATCATTTGCCAAAACCTTTGGTTGAGGTGCAAAACAAACCTTTAATTGTTCATCACATTGAGCGCTTGGCAGCGGCTGGCGTTGAAGAAATTATTATCAACCATGCCCATTTAGGTCATCTCATTGAGCGGCGCTTAGGTGATGGCCATCAATGGGGGGTGAAGATTCATTATTCGGCGGAAGTCAGCGGCGGGCTTGAGACAGCGGGCGGTATTATTCAGGCGCTGCCGCTACTGGGTAAGCAGCCTTTTTTATTGATTAATGGCGATGTATGGACGGATATTGACTTCCCTCACTTACTGGCGCATTCGCTTGCAGGGTATTGGGCGCATTTGGTACTGGTAGATAACCCTAGCCATCATGCCGAGGGTGATTTTGATTTGCTCGATAATGGTGAAGTGCTTGAAAGTGCAGGCCAAGCAGCAGCTGCGAGCCGCTTAACGTATAGTGGAATCGCTGTGATTTCGCCTGCCTTGTTTGGCGCAGTGTTGCCATTTGAGGGTCGTTTAGCGCTGGGGCCATTGCTGCGTGAAGCCATGCGTGGCGAGCAGGTCAGCGGTGAGTATTTTCAGGGAGAATGGGCCGACATTGGTACGCCCGCTCGCTGGCAGTCACTGCAGGATAAGCTGGCTGATCAACGGCAGGAATAATCAATTAAACTATTGATTTTATTAATATTATTTTTTAAACTCAGTGGCTATCCACTCTTGAATTCGCCGACTGCTATAGCGAATAGCAGCCTGACCCTTAGGCACAGAGATTTGCCGATAATTTTGACCGAAGCCGGCTAGCTGAAACTGTCGACGGCGGTTGATTTTGTCCTGCGCAAGCAAGTCTGCCGGGAGAATATCCAACAAAGTGATCTGGCTACTCGCGAGCTGCTGGAGTTTATCGCTAGATAACAGCAGGTGATCTAACTGCCAGAGCACTAAACCGCTGGTAATTTCAGATCGTGTAATCGCCGTTTCTATGGCCAATTGAGCGGATAAGCGATCCGCAATGAGCGCAGTAGAGCCGGCGCCTTGGGCCATCATATGATCAACCGCTTGATTCGTTCTATGAATGGCAAGTCGGTGGTGGGCATCGTTGACGAGCTCATTAGCATGCTGGCTGGGTTGAGCAGGCAATGCCACGATTAGTGCACTCCATCCGGCAATCGGCAAGTCACGGTAGAGTGTTTGCAGTAGCCCACCATCCGCCATCTGATGGGGCTGGCTAGGCAGTAAAATAATGGCCATTTGGGCGGCGTCGACGGCCGGTCGATAAAGGCTCAAAAAGGGCTGATCATCGGTTTTCAGCCACAGGACTTCGGTGGGCTCTACCGCCGCCGCTAAGGCTTGCATGGTTAGATCGGCTGAGCGTTGGTGATCGCGAGTCGCTGCAGAGACGGCATTTTTATCGGCTGCCCAGCCAAGCTGGCTGCTAACCACCAGCCAAAGTACCAGCGACGAGGCGATAAAAGTCGCCATGATTTTAGCTATTTGAGCTAAAAATTGCGCTAAATAGCGTCGAATCCAGTAAATAAGTGTGCTAGTCGGCCGCGACATTGTTCAGTAAAATCTCCTTAAATGAATCACTGGGGTCATCTTAGCGCAAAACGCTGGACTTACCCAGATCGCTTATTTAACAGGTAATACTCATGATGGATTTTAAAATCGCCCCGTCTATTTTAGCCGCTGATTTTGCGCGCCTTGGTGAAGAGGTTGAGACAGTACTGGCAGCTGGTGCTGATATTGTGCACTTTGACGTGATGGATAATCACTATGTGCCTAATTTGACCATCGGTCCAATGGTTTGTAAGGCATTGCGCGACTACGGCATTACTGCTCCTATTGATGTGCATTTAATGGTAAGTCCAGTTGATCGTATTATTGGCGATTTCGCTGAGGCGGGAGCCAGCTATATTACCTTTCATCCCGAGGCGAGCGAGCATGTCGATCGCTCACTGCAGTTAATTAAGGATACGGGCTGTCAAGCGGGTTTGGTCTTTAATCCGGCCACTCCCTTGGATGCAGCCAGCTATGTCATGGATAAAATTGACATGTTGTTATTGATGTCGGTTAATCCCGGATTTGGCGGTCAATCTTTTATTCCCACCACCCTGTCTAAACTGGCTGAGGCGCGTGAATTAATCGATTCTGTGGCCCACGACATTCGCTTAGAGGTTGACGGTGGGATTTCAGTTCAAAACATTGCCGAAGTAGCAGCGGCGGGCGCTGATACTTTCGTAGCAGGGTCAGCGATTTTTAACCAACCGGATTACCGTGTTGTTATCGAGCAAATGCGCGCTGAGCTGGCTTCGCTGGTATAAAACGGCCCATTAAAGGCATAATAAACGGCTTGCGAGCGTGACGGACTGCGCTACAATGAATATCTACCCTTTTCAACTGATCTAGACGGATAGCGTGGTGAATACAGTGATTAAGAAAAATAGTTTTCGACGATGGCGTTGGCAATAAGCGCTAATTTGCATTGATGTCGCGTTGATGTCGGCTTGATACCCAATGCATGCGACTACTATTTTTTGACACTAAACCCAATTAATTGACAGTCTGGATTGACCATGAATCTTAACCTCGAACAATTTACCGAACTGGCCCAAGCTGGCTATAACCGAATACCGGTGAGTCGTGAAGTGTTGGCCGATATGGACACACCGCTCAGCGCCTATCATAAATTAGCGGCCGGCCCTTACTCTTATTTATTTGAATCCGTTCAGGGTGGCGAGAAGTGGGGTCGCTACTCGATCATTGGCTTGCCTTGCCAAACGGTATTAAAAGTATTTGATGAAGCCATCACTGTGGAACATAACGGAAAAATAATTGAACAAGCGTCGATGGCTGATCCGTTGGTGTTTGTCGAGCAATTTCAACAGCGTTACCGCGCGCCAGAGTTGGCGGGTTTACCGACTTTTTTCGGTGGTTTAGTGGGCTACTTTGCCTATGACACGGTTCGTTATGTCGAGCCAAAATTAAAAGCTTCGACGCCGGATGATGAATTGGGCACCCCCGATATTTTACTGATGGTGTCAGAACAGGTGTTAGTATTTGATAATTTGGCCGGTAAGATTCATATCATCAGCCATGCTGATCCCAGTGCAGAAACCGCTGAGACCCTTGAGCAGCGAGCTGCGCTAGCGTTACAAAGAGCCTGCGATCGTATCGATGAACTGGCAGCCAAATTGCCAATGCTTGCCAAGCCCTTGCCGACTATTGGTCTTGCTGATGTTCAGTCTGATCAAGTGCCTACATTGACAGAGGAAGATTTTAAATCCGGTTTTAGTCAGGCTGATTACGAACAAGTGGTTGAAAAAATTAAAGCTTACACGCTGGCCGGTGATGTGATGCAAGTCGTGCCTTCGCAACGGATGCGCGCCCCCTTTACTGCTCCCCCAATAAATCTCTATCGTGCTTTGCGTGGCTTGAACCCTTCACCTTATATGTATTTCTTAGACCTTAAGGACTTTCAAATCGTTGGTTCTTCACCAGAGATTTTAGCCCGTGTTGAAGATCAACTGGTCACCGTAAGACCGATTGCCGGCACTCGGCGACGCGGTTATGACGAGGCAGAAGATAAAGCCTTAGAGGCGGAATTATTGGCTGACCCTAAAGAGATAGCCGAGCATTTGATGTTGATTGATCTTGGCCGTAACGACGCAGGGCGAGTTGCTGAAATTGGTAGCGTTAACTTAACCGATAAAATGATTGTTGAGCGCTATTCGCATGTGATGCACATTGTTTCTAACGTAACTGCTAAAGTGCGCAACGGGTTAACGGCGATCGATGTGCTGAAAGCCGTATTGCCTGCGGGTACTTTGAGTGGTGCACCTAAGGTGCGAGCGATGGAAATCATTGATGAGGTGGAACCGGTTAAGCGGGGTATTTACGGTGGTGCAGTGGGTTATATTAGCTGGCAAGGTAATATGGATACAGCGATCGCTATTCGCACAGCAGTGATTAAAGATCAGGTATTGAATGTTCAAGCCGGCGGCGGTGTTGTGGCCGATTCGATACCGAGACTTGAATGGAAAGAAACCATGAATAAAGCCCGAGCTATGTTTCGTGCCGCTGCCTTGGCTAGTCAGAATGAGGAATCATCGTAATGCTGTTAATGATTGATAACTACGATTCATTTACTTATAACGTAGTACAGTATTTAGGTGAACTGGGTGCCGATGTTAAAGTGGTACGCAATGATGAAATAAGCTGTGCAGAAATTGCTGATTTAAAACCGACCAAGATTGTGATTTCTCCTGGCCCTTGTACGCCGAACGAGGCGGGTATTTCACTGGCTGTTGTTGAGCAGTTTGCCGGTGTTATTCCGCTATTGGGTATTTGTCTTGGCCACCAAAGTATTGGCCAAGCTTTTGGTGGAAAGGTGGTGCGTGCACGAACCGTCATGCACGGTAAAACGTCAATGATGCATCATAATGACGGGGGTGTTTTTAGTGGTTTAGACCAGCCATTTGAGGCAACCCGTTACCATTCCTTAGTGGTTGATAAAGACAGCTTGCCAGACTGTTTTGAAATGACTGCATGGACTCAGCATGATGACGGCACCGTCGATGAGATTATGGGCTTGCGGCATAAAACGCTAGCAGTGGAAGGCGTACAGTTTCATCCTGAGTCTATTTTAAGTCAGTGCGGTCACGAATTATTGAATAATTTTCTCCAAGCCTAGGGATGAATCATTAAAATGAAGATACAGCAGGCCATTGAAGCGGCGATACAGCAGCAAGACCTCGATAAAGATGCGATGGTTGAGGTGATGCGCACGATTATGACAGGCGACGCGACGCCAGCACAAATCGCCGGTTTTCTCGTTGCTCTACGTATGAAAGGTGAAACCGTTGATGAAATAGCGGCGGCGGCAACCGTGATGCGCGAGTTGGCTACGGCGGTTGAGGTTGAAGGTGAGCATTTGGTTGATATTGTCGGTACTGGTGGTGATGGTGCTAAATTATTTAATGTGTCTACCGCCAGCACCTTTGTTGCCGCAGCCGCTGGTTGTCAGGTTGCCAAGCACGGCAATCGTTCAGTCAGTAGCTCAAGCGGTGCGGCCGATGTGTTAGAGGCGGCGGGAGTGCGTTTAGATATAAGTGCGGAACAGGTTGCGCATTGCATTGAACAGGTGGGCGTGGGTTTTATGTTCGCCCAAAATCATCATGGTGCAATGAAACATGCAATAGGTCCACGTAAAGAATTGGCCACTCGCACGTTGTTTAATGTATTAGGGCCAATTACTAATCCAGCTGGCGTTAAGAATCAATTATTGGGTGTGTATTCGGCCGATTTAGTTAGGCCGATAGCCGAGGTGTTACGTCAGCTAGGCAGTCACCATGTGATGGTTGTTCATTCAAGCGATGGGCTTGATGAAATCAGTTTAGCGGCTGACACCCTAGTGGCTGAACTAGTCCAAGGTGAAATCACTGAGTACCGTATTTCACCGACGCAAGTCGGCATTGAGCCAGCCACCATTGACTGCTTAGCTGTCGCCGATGCCGAGGCCAGTTTTGACTTAATTAAATCGGTACTGGGCCAGACAAAAGGTGCCATTAGTACGAAGCAACAAGCGGCCGCCGATATCATCGCTCTCAATGCTGGCGCCGCCATCTATGTTGCTGGTCGGGCCGATGATTGGCAGCAGGGCGTGACCATGGCGCAAGATATTATTGCCGCAGGCACGGCCTTTGAAAAATTGACCGAACTGGCCGATTTTACTCGTTTGCTCAAATCGACTGAGCAATGACCGTAAGCTTGCTTATCAAAACAAGAAAAAATTTATGAGTACAGAAACCCAATCAGTAACACCGACGATTTTAAAAAAAATTCTCAATCGTAAACGTGAAGAAGTTAGCGATCGAAGCGCACGTCGTAGTCTAGAGACACTCGAAGGAATGCTCGCCGATGCCGATAGTTGCCGTGGCTTTGTGACTGCTATGCAGTCTGCACTTAAGCAGCAAGGCACTGCCGTGATTGCCGAGATTAAAAAGGCATCGCCCAGCAAAGGGGTGATTCGTGAAGACTTTGATCCGGTAGCGATAGCCAAAAGTTATCAGCTTGGCGGCGCAGCGTGTTTATCAGTACTGACAGACGTTGATTTCTTTCAAGGTTCAGACAGTTATTTACAGCAAGCTCGTGCGGCTTGTACTTTGCCGGTCATTCGTAAAGATTTTATTATTGACCCCTATCAAATTTATGAGGCGCGCACCTTAGGCGCCGACTGTATCTTGTTAATTGTTGCAGCGTTGAATGATCGTCAGCTTGAACAACTTAATGCCTGCGCACAAAAACTCGGTATGGATGTATTGGTTGAAGTGCATAATCGTGAGGAGTTAATGCGATCGTTACCGTTGGGTAATACCTTGGTGGGTATTAATAATCGCGACTTGCATCATTTTGACACCGACTTGAATAACACCTACCAATTATTAGCGGATATTCCTAATGATAGGATAGTTGTGACTGAGAGTGGCATTCATAGCCCTGCCGATGTTGCGGCTATGCGTGAACATCAGGTCAATGCTTTTTTAGTTGGCGAATCGTTGATGCGAGCAGAGGATCCGGGTCGGCAATTGGCTGCTTTGTTTTTTTGATCCTCAGAGCATAAAAAAGGGCTTGCTCAATAGTGAGAAGCCCTTAGCCTGCGCAGGAATGTACTGGAGTATGATCAAGCGCTAAATGATGATTGACGGTTAGCGAGTGCCGAAAACCACCATCGTTTTTCCTTTTACGTTCACGAGTCCTTTTTCTTCCAGGTCTTTCAAAACACGGCCGACCATTTCGCGGGAGCAACCGACGATTCGACCGATTTCTTGTCGCGTAATTTTGATTTGCATGCCATCGGGATGCGTCATGGCATCGGGCTGTTTGGTCAAGTCTAATAAGGTGCGCGCCACGCGACCAGTGACATCTAAAAAGGCCAGATCGCCGACTTTGCGTGTGGTGTTTCTGAGTCGAGTCGCCATTTGCTGGCTCACCGAGAATAACAGTTCGGGGTATTCTTGCACCAGTTCGTGGAATTTGCTGTAACTGATTTCGGCGACTTCGCAGTCGCTTTTAGCGCGAATCCAAGCACTGCGTGGATCTTCTTGATCAAACAGACCCATCTCGCCAAAAAAGTCGCCATCATTAAGGTAGGCAACAATGATTTCTTTGCCTTCGTCGTCTTCAATAGCAACGGTGACCGATCCCTTTACCAAGTAATACAGAGTTTCAGAGGTATCACCGGCAAAAATAATGGTACTCTTGTTGGTGTAGCGTCGCCGATGACTATTGGCAATTAATACCTCGGCATTTTTGATATGTGGGGTGAGTGGAATGGCGTTCACAAAGGGTCTTCCTTTTACGGCGGCAGTGGTTGGGCGGTTATGAGTCGTGGCTAGCATAATAGTTTAATCACCTGTGTAGTTGAGAACAAAGTTTATTGTGTTGTTGGGTTGATTATTACTCAAAACAACCAGTAAGCCAGCGAAAACTGTTTATTTTGTGAACCAATAGACTATTTTTTACTCTTCATATAACCTTGATTAGCAGCTGTATCGCTAAGTCATTGAAGTTACAATAAGGCGCGGTTTGGGATAAAGGCCCTTATTATCCTTAATCGTCTTCGATGAGAGGTATTTATCGGCTTGTCACCGAGCCGCATATTGAGTCATAAAAGGTGTAGCCGGTGACGGTATTTGTCGATCAATACAGTTGCCTAGCTAATGAGGAAAACTATGAAAGCCAGAGTACATTGGACCGGTGAGGTCAGCTTTAAAGCAGAATCTGAGACAGGTCATAGTGTTCAGATGGACGGTCCGCTTGATCAAGGGGGTGAAAATCGTGGTCCCAGGCCAATGGAAATGTTGTTGATGGGTTTAGGCGGTTGTGCCTCCTTCGATGTGCTGTCGATGCTGAAAAAGGGTCGCCAGCAAGTCACGAACTGTGTGGCCGAGCTCGAGGCCGACCGCGCTGATGCCGTGCCAGCGGTGTTTACCCGTATCCATCTCAATTTTGTAGTCACCGGTCACGATTTAAAGGAAGCACAAGTGAAGCGGGCAGTGAGTCTCTCGGCAGAAAAATATTGTTCGGCCTCGATCATGATGGAAAAAGCCGGTGTCGAAGTCAGCCACAGTTACCGAATAGAGGCGGCCTAATGACTGACCAGCAGAGAGTAAAAGGCCAGCGACCGCCGCCGACAGCGGGCATGCGGCATGTGGCATTATTTGTTTCTGACTTTAAAGCGGCCTGTTTTTTTTATATTGAGCTGTTGGGCATGGCCATTGAGTGGCAGCCTGATGAGGACAATATTTTTCTTTGTTCAGGGAATGACAATGTGGCGCTGCATAATAAGCCCGATAACGTCAATCTCGATCCGGCTTTTCAACAGCTAGACCATATTGGCTTTATTCTCGACACCCCAGAGCAGGTTGATCAGTGGTACAGTTTTTTATTGGCTAATGATATTCGCATGTTGAGTGAGCCGCGCACCCATCGTGACGGGGCAAGAAGCTTTTATTGTAAAGACCCGGTGGGCACGGTGGTGCAAATGATCTATCACCCACCCATATCGACTGGTTAGTGTCCTCCCTGAGTAGAACTTGGGTTTGAGGCCGGCTGTATCTAGGAGGTTAAATTCGGTAGGTGGTCTTGGTCATCAGTTTAGAGAGACCGGTCATCAGCGTTTTAGAGGGCGAGTTAAACGCGATACCACCATGTTCTAGGGCTTTTTCACCGTGATGCTCTTCATCAGCCAGCATTTGTTCTAATATTGCCCGCGTTTGCAGATCATCTTCGGGCAGTTGTTGAAGATGATCGCGCAAGTGCTGACAAACTTGATCTTCGGTTGCGGCGACAAAGCCTAAACTCCACTTGTCACCTGCAGCGCCGGCAATGGCGCCCATACCAAAGGATAAGCCATAAAATAAAGGGTTGAGATAACTGGGTCGACTGCCTAATTGAGTGAGTCGCTCTTCACACCAGGCTAAATGATCTTCTTCCTCTTTGGCAGATCCTTGCATGGCTGTTTTAATCGTCTCGGTTTTTGCTGTCAGGGCCTGGCCTTGATACAGCGCCTGGGCACAGACTTCACCGGTGTGGTTAATCCGCATCAAGCCACCAATATGGCGTTTAGTCTTAGCATCTAAGGTAACAGACTTTGCGCTGCTCGATGGAATATCTTTAGCGGGCGAGGGTCGATGACTGCGGGTACTGCCTGGAATAATCGTTCGCACCACACGGTCGATTCCCATCACCCATTGGTCGATGCCGCTCATTTTGCGTTGTTGGCGTTTGTCAGTTGTCGGTGGCATCAGAAGACCCATTAAGAGCTGTATAGATAATGCTTATTATAGGCAAATTTATCTCCTCGGGGCTATGGCTTTTCGCATAAAAGTGCGTTTGTGTTCACGGTTAAATGGCTGTATGGTGCGCGCTATTGCTGAATCTAAACCCTTATTCAACCGCTACATCAAGGCAAGATTGAACGACTATGCCCCAATTACCTAAATCCACCGAATCGACGGATGCAAAGCAAGCGCCCGAAGCAGTATTGCCAGTGGTGGTGTTAAAAACTAAATCCGATCGTCGAATTAAACAAGGCCATTGCTGGGTTTACAGTAATGAAATTGATATTGAGCGCAGTCAATTTAAAACCTTTGCCGCTGGTCAGCAGGCCACCTTGGTCAATCCGCATGGGCTAGTGCTGGGTAGCGGTTACTTTAACCCGCAGGCGCTGCTGTGTGGTCGGCTCTACAGTCGCACCGATCAGCAATCGCTGGACGGCGCTTTTATTCGCCGGCAAGTGACGGCCGCATATGCTTGGCGGCAAGCGTGTTATCAACAACCCTATTATCGCTTGGTATACGGTGACGGTGATAACTTACCGGGCTTAGTCATCGATCGCTATGGCGATGTGTTGGTGATGCAGATTAATACGGCCGGGATGATGGTAGTGCTTGAGGCTATTGTCAGAAGTTTGATCGATGTCCTTAAGCCCGCTGGCATCGTGTTACGCAATGAGAAAGAAAATACGATCGAGCAGTTGCCGGCTCAGACCGAAGTAGTTTATGGCGAGGTGCCTGATTTCGTTGAAATTATTGAGAATGGCGTGGCTTTTAATGTGCCGGTAATGGGCGGCCAGAAAACGGGCTGGTTTTACGACCATCGTGATTCTCGTGCTTTGCTGGCTAAGTATTGCCAGGGACAACGGGTGCTTGATGTCTACAGTTACCTCGGTGGCTGGGGGCTTCAAGCCATGGCCAGCGGTGCGGAAAGCGTGACTTGTGTTGATAGCTCGGCATCTGCTCTCGCTCAAGCCGAGGTGAGTGCAACGACGGCTGGTTATGATACTCAGATGCGATTTTTAAAAGGTGCGGCCATCGATGTCTTAAAGTCGTTAATCCGCAAGCATTTAATTTTTGATGTGATCGTGTTGGATCCACCGGCATTTATTAAACGCCGTAAAGATCAACGCAGTGGCGAGAACGCCTACCATCATATTAATCAACTAGCGATTAAGTTACTGGCCGAATCGGGTTTGCTAGTGAGCGCTTCCTGCTCGCTGCATTTACCACGCGAGTCCTTGACTAAAATTGTGCAGAGTTCAGCTGCCCGTGTGGGCAGGCAAGCGATGATCGTGCATCAAGGCGGCTTAGGCGCTGATCATCCGGTTAATGTGGCGATGCCTGAAATGGATTATTTAAAAGCCGTTTTTGCCCGAATTGATTAAGCGTTTAGATTCCTTAAACTAATACTGGGCCAGCCCATTTGCTCGGCGTATTGCTGTAAGGTTTCATCGGCATCGACGGCGATAGGGTGACCTACCGCTGATAATAACGGTAAATCGTTATGCGAGTCACTGTAGAAATACGCCGTTTCAAGCGAGAAATCTCGATCGCTTAACCACCGCTTGAGACGCTCAACTTTCCCGTTTTGAAAACTCGGTATGCCGGTGGGTTTACCGGTATAAACCCCGTTGATTATTTCTGCTTGCGATGCAATTAAGTCATCCACGCCCAAGGCTTGGGCAATGGGTGCAGCAATGAAATCATTGGTAGCGGTAATGATTAATAAAAAATCACCATTTTCACGATGATTCTGGAGAAGGATGTCTGCCTTCTTTAGTCGCATGGGTTGAATAAATTGCTGCATGAAGTCGGCGTGTAATTGAGATAGTTCTGCAGGGGTTTTGCCGGCAATAGCCGATAAGGCAAACTGTAGATAAGCATCAATATCTAAATTGCCATCACAATAAGCCTGATAAAATTGGTCATTAAGCCGCTGGTGCTGTTGGGCGTCGACATGGCCATTAGCACAGAGGAACTCTCCCCAAGCATGATCGCTATCGCCGGCGAGTAAGGTGTTATCGAGGTCAAAGATTGCCAGTGATGAGACTGAGTTCGGCATAGTTATTCCTTAGGGCCACAAAAAAATCCGCTTTGCTGCACCGGCAAACTCATTGCTGAGCTTGATGATGAGTATTAGTTTATCGGCATTCAAAGCTTAGACCAAGTGCTGTTGATCATTGCGACGATAAATTGTTCGATAAGTCAGCCAATTGACTTATTTTAACCGTGCTGCCGTGATCGATTATTGCGATGTGTTATAGTAGTTGTATGGGATAGTTGGGAGTAAAGCAATTGTTGGATGCAGATGGTTATCGACTAAATATTGGCATTGTGATTGCCAATGGCAGAGGCAATGTGCTTTGGGCTAAACGGGTGCGCCAAGACGGATGGCAGTTCCCGCAAGGCGGTATGCAGGAAGGAGAATCACAACAACAGGCGATGTATCGTGAACTCGAAGAAGAAACAGGCTTAAAGGCAGGGCAGGTTGAAATCTGGGGTACAACTCGCGATTGGTTGCGCTATCGCCTGCCTAAAAAAATGATTCGTCCGACCAAGGGTAAGGTTTGTATTGGTCAAAAACAAAAGTGGTATTTGCTGCGCTTATTATCGGATGACTCTGCCGTGCAACTAGACCGAAGCCATAACCCTGAATTTGATCGCTGGGAATGGGTGAGCTATTGGTACCCGCTGGATCAGATTATCGATTTTAAGCGCGGAGTGTATCAACGCATGTTAAAAGAACTGTCGAGCGTTCATGCTCAAAAGGTGACTAGATATATTCGCGCGTCAGGTACTAATTAGCGATTATGAATATCCTCCAATCTCTGAGTAATATTGTTCAAAAGGTTAACGCTGCGCCCGATTTACAATCGGCGCTAGATATCATTGTGAATAATGTTAAGGCGGCGATGGGCACGGAAGTGTGTACCGTCTATTTAGCTGATCAACAGCAGCGCTTAGTCTTTAGGGCAACTGAAGGTTTAAACAAGTCGGCCCTTGGTGAGTTGAGCTTGGCCTTGGGTCAAGGGCTTGTCGGTCAAGTAGCACTTCGCGAAGAACCAATTAATACCAGCGATGCTCAAGCTCATCCTAATTTTGAGTACTTAGCCGACATCGGTGAGGATCCCTTTAGTTCTTTTCTTGGCGTGCCGATTATACATCATAGAATTGTATTAGGCGTGCTCATTGTTCAGCAAATTGAGAAGCGACGATTTGATGAAAGCGAAGAAGCTTTCTTAGTGACAGTCTCAGCGCAGTTGGCGGGTCTAATTGCTCATGCACAAGTGACCGGCTTGGAAGATTTACGGGCTGATACAAGAGCGGTTAATGCCGAGTTTCGTGGCGTGCCCGGAGCCTCTGGTATCGCCATTGGTCAGGCTGTCGTGCTGTCACCTCCTGCTGACCTCTACGCAGTGCCGCGACGTAAAAGCAAAGATATTTATGAAGAATTGGTTTTTTTTCGTGCCTGCGTTGCGAGGGTGCGTGACGACATTGCGCAGCTGAGCGTGCAGTTGGCTGATCGCTTGCCTCCCCAAGAGCTGGCCTTGTTTGAGGTGTATTCTAAAATGCTCGATTCGCCAGCGCTACCTCGTGAAATTGAGCAGCTTATTGAAGAGGGCGAGTGGGCTCAAGGTGCCGTAGCGCAGGTCATTCTGGCCCATTTGCAAGCGTTTGAGCAAATGGATAATCCCTATTTAAAGGAGCGAGCGGTTGATGTTAAAGATCTCGGTCGACGATTGTTAGAATATTTACAGCAGGCCACCCAAGAGCCAATTAATTACCCTGATAACGCCATTTTAATTGGCGATGAGCTGACTGCCTCAATGCTGGGTGAGTTGCCTCGTAAAAAATTAGCCGGTTTAGTGTCGTTACGAGGATCGCGTAACTCGCATGTGGCTATTTTAGCCCGCGGCATGGGAATTCCTACCGTCATGGGCGCTGTAGACATTCCGTTTACGCAGGTTGAAGACAGTGAGTTAATTGTTGATGGTTATGCTGGGATTGTTTACTTTAATCCCAACGCCGAGTTACTCGGTAGTTATGAAGAAATCGTCGCTGAAGAGCGTCTAGTCTCACGCGGTTTGGAGGCATTAAAAGATTTAAGCTGCGAAACCACAGATGGCCATCGTATTTCTTTGTGGGTCAATACCGGTTTGGCGTCTGATATTTCTCGCTCACTTGATCAAGGGGCTGAGGGCGTTGGTCTTTATCGTACCGAAGTGCCATTCATCATGCAGGATCGGTTTCCCAGTGAAGAGGAGCAACGCACGTTGTATCGCTTGCAACTTGAGGCCTTTGCCCCCAGCCCTGTCACTATGCGGACACTAGATATTGGTGGTGACAAGTCACTTTCTTATTTTCCTATTGAAGAAGACAATCCTTTTTTGGGTTGGCGTGGTATTCGTATCACGCTTGACCATCCTGAGATTTTTCTTTCTCAAGTTCGAGCAATGATGAAAGCCAGCTTAGGACTCGATAACTTACGCATCATGTTGCCTATGATCAGCTATGTAAAAGAGTTAGACGAAGCGCTTTCATTGATGCGCCGAGCCCATGCTGAATTAATCGAAGAAGGAATTGATGTGGCGTTTCCGCAGATAGGGGTTATGATTGAAGTGCCAGCCGCGGTATACCTTGCCGGCCAATTAGCTGAACGGGTCGACTTCTTATCGGTGGGCAGCAATGATTTGACCCAATATATTTTAGCTGTCGATCGCAATAACCCCAGCGTTGCCGAACTTTATGAAGCTTATCACCCCGCCGTTTTGCAGGCGCTTTCTCAAGTGGCTAAAGCTGGTCTGCAGGCCGGCAAACCGGTCAGTATTTGTGGTGAATTAGCCGGTGACCCAGGTGCCGCTATTTTATTGATGGCGATGGGTTACGACTCACTATCGATGAGCGCAACGAACTTACCTAAAGTGAAGTCAGTGTTGCGTGGCATTAGTCAATCTGAGGCGCAAGAATTACTGAGTAAAGTATTGGATCTTTGCGAAATAGCGGATATTCATGTAGCGATTGATGACCTTTTAGAGGTGAAGGGGATTACCCGCTTGTTTGGCGAGCGAATCAAGCGACGGCATTTAAGCTCGTGAGTTTATTTTTATATCCTATTATCGGCGCTATTGCGGGACTATTGGCAGGCCTGTTTGGTGTTGGCGGTGGCGCCATTATCGTGCCGCTGTTGATTTTTATCTTCGGCTTGCAAGGCTTTCCTGAGGTTAGTATCGTGCACTTGGCAATAGGCACTTCCTTTGCGACTATCGTCATTACCTCGATAAGCTCAGTGTTGGCGCACCATAAATTAGGCAATATGAATTGGCCGGTGGTCAAAGCGATGACCCCAGGACTGATCATCGGCGTAGTGCTGGGATCAACCGTTGCTGCGGGATTAAGCGGTGAAAATTTACAGCTATTAGTGGGTTTATTCTTATTGTTGGCAGCGGTGCAGTTATTCACGGGCGCGCAACCAAAAGCCGCTTTTGGCTTGCCATCGCCTGCGATGCTGAGCATGTTCGGCGCGGTTATCGGCGGCTTCAGTGCGTTTTTTGGTATTGGTGGTGGAACATTAACAGTGCCGACCCTAGCAGCTTGTCGTGAGTCTATGCATGCAGCCGTTGCGACCTCGAGCGGATGCGGTCTGCCGATCGCTTTTTTTGGTGCCTTGACCTATGGCTGGCATGGTGGAGCAATTGACGCGCTACCAGAGTTCGCCAGCGGTTATATTTATTGGCCTGCTTTTTTAGGTATCGCCATGACGAGTATGCCGTTTGCAAAGCTGGGGGCGGCGATATCGAGCCGGCTTTCCGAGCGTCGCTTAAAACGTTTATTTGCGATTTTAC
>DDDX01000069.1 GCA_002339085.1 Cellvibrionales bacterium UBA1969 | reverse complement strand
AAATGGCAACACACTTTATCCGAATGATTTTTTGCTGGGCTCACAATCTGTTTCAGCGTCTTTGCAAGAGAAAAATCAAACAACCGATCAAGCGCTACCCTCAACTAATCGTTCAACGGCTAATGTCACAGTGGCTGAACGCGACCAAGCAACCCACTCATCTATGGATCAATCCTCAGACTTGTTCAATAATGTGAAGCAGCATGAATTTCGACTCATTGCCGAAGCCTTACAGGCCACCCAAGGGTCGAAGAAATTAGCCGCTGAAAAATTGGGCATGAGCCCTCGCACCTTGCGATATAAAATGGCGAAAATGCGCGATTCTGGTTTTCAACTGTAAACAGCCACCTTCCTCGATTACTTTCCGAGCTATAACAGTGCAGTTTTGATAATAAAAGTCACTTTTGTGTTCATTGTTTTTTATGCCGAGCTTATATTTGTTTGAAAAGCGCACAAAGTGAACCATTTGTGATCACGGTTTGTAAATAGTTTACTCAAATGGCTCAAAACAGCCTTATATATGTAAATTTTAACGTGATTTTAACTGGTCGATACCGAAGAGTTTACCTAATCTAAGCACCAGAACGATTCATTTCGATTCTTTAAACACTTAATTAATTAATTAAAACTAGATTTACAAACGGGGCAACAACTATGAAAACTCTTGTTAAAGCAATCGCAATCGCATCATTAGCTTCTACTGCTGCAGTAGCGCAGGCAGAAGTATCGGCTACATTGGGTGTTAACTCTTCTTACATGTTTCGTGGTTTTGAAATGGCTGACGGGAACACAACTTATGCTAGCGTAGGTTTTGATTTAGCTGGTTTAGCCGTAGGCGTAACTGTAACTGATAGTGACGGTTCTTCAGGGATTAATGCTAACACTGAAACTGATATAGCGATTGGCTATTCTATGAATGTGATGGGTACTGATGTTCGTTTATCTTATACTGACTATGAGTATAACTTTGGTCAAGCGGGCAACAATTTTGGTGGTGATGATGATGGTACAGGCCAAACTGAATTCTCTGTAGGCATCACTGCATCTGGTGTATCTATTGACTTCATTGATGGCGAAGATGATATGTCTGGTTCAGATGTTGATTTTGATGTCCTGACTCTTGGTTATTCGGTTGGTAATGTTGACATTACTATTGGTAAAGTTGATGTTGATGGTAGTGGTGAATATAACTACTATGAAATCGGCACGGGTACAGAACTTTTTGGTCTTGATGCCTCAGTGACAGTTACAAATACTTTCAGCGAAGATGATTCTAGCATGGAAAGTGGCGCCACTTTAGTAGTTGGTGTGAGCAAATCACTTAACCTATAATTCTTAAACTTTTAGGTTTAGTAAAAAAAAGGCCTGCTTTTGCAGGCCTTTTTTGTAAATAAAAAATATAAAACGAGGAGAGCAAAATGAAAATTTTTCTAAAGCTTGTTACATTTTTTGCCTTGTTTACGACGAGTTTGGTTGCGTTAGCCGAAGTCTCGGGTCAGTTGGGAGCTAACACTTCTCACGTGCGCCGCGGTGTAGAACTTGGTAATGAGACCGCGTACTATGGTGCAATCCAGTTTGATTTGGCAGGCCTATCTTTTGGCGCGACTGTAGTCGATACTTCCGGAGATGGTGAGCAGGATTACATCTGCTGCAATATTCCCGTACTTCAAGGTCAACCAGGCGATCTAACTGAAACAACTTTTAATGTTGGCTATGACATTACCATAGGTCAATTAGACGTTGCTCTAGGTTACTTGCAGCGAGAAAATTCATGGTTATTTGATAATGCTCCACAAGGATTTGATGGCGATGTTGATACCTCTGAGTTCTCAGCTTCCATTAATCTTCAGGGTATAGCCTTAACTTATATTGATGGTGATGTGAAAGATAATCCCAGTAATTACGAAGAGATCTTGTTAGGTTACACGGTTGGTAATACACAGATTTCTTTAGGTGATGTCACTGTCCATACTGGATTAGGTGATGAATCTTCATGGAAGTACTATGAAATTTCTACCGGATCACAGGTATGGGGTTTGGATTTAAGTGCGACCTTAACGGGTATTATCTCTGCTGAAGAACCTTTACAAGACCAAAAACCAAGCTTAGTTATTGGTTTAAGTAAATCTTTAAGTCTATAATTTTAAAAAGTATTAGATGTAAAAAAGGCCTGCATAAGCAGGCCTTTTTTGTTCAATGCTTTAACCGCCGGCTAGTTTAACCTTATAACCTTTTTGTTCTAGCAGTGATTTGATTAATGTACGATGATCCCCTTGGATTTCTACGATGCCAGATTTAATTGCGCCGCCGCTCGAGCAGCGTTGTTTAAGGTATTTTGCCAAGCTCTTAAGCTCAGCACCACTGAGCGGTAAGCCGTCAATGAGCGTGACGCCTGCGCCTTTACGGCCTTTGGTTTCGCGATACAGTCGCACGATACCGTCACCTTGCAAGTTGCTCTGTGGTTTTGTACAGGGGCCTTGATGAGCGTTTTGATCACACTGCGGGCAGATGCGACCTTGGTCAGTACTGTAAACACGGCGAGAAGACATAGCCAGATCATATAATGAATGACGGAAGGTTTAAATGTGTCTTTTAAATGGCCTAAACGACTTTCACATCCGCCGCTTCAGGGCCCTTGTCACCATCGACCACTGCGTACTCAACATCGAGCCCCGGGCTAAGGCGCTTACTATTTTTTTGTAGCGAGCGAAAGTGCACAAAGATTTCATCCCCATTATCGCGAGTAATAAAGCCAAAGCCTTTACTGCCACTAAACCATTTAACGTTTCCCATCTCACGACCTGCAGCGGCTTTTTGGCTCCGCTTAGGAAGTGTCAAGCTTGCGAATGGATTTGACTGAAGGTGGGTTAAGATCATTGTCGTTAAGGCAGTTGCGCTAAAGACAAGAGCACTGATGGGGTCAAGGTTAAAACTTAAGATTTTGTCAGTTGCCCACGGGTAGTAGAAGCCAGAGGCGGGCAGAGCAATAACGAAGCAAAGTAAGAGGCGGTAAAATAGTGGCATGTGACAGTCTCTGTAAATTAAAAGATTATCGATACTTTGTATCGATATAACACGCATATAAATAGAGTAAGTGTATTTATTCGTCAATTTATGCAAAAAAACAGCAATGCAGCTTCAAAATGACGTAATATGCCAATATTACAGTATTTGTATTTTTTTTGTAATCTTATTACAGTATATATCACACAATTCTTTTCCCTCCGGTTGCTTGCCTGCTTAATTGATGCGTTAAAGGTTAGTCGTGCCTAAGACATGCGAAAGTTGATCGAATTTTACCACTTGGCAATTGGGTTGCACTAACTCGCCTTCCGTCATTAAAAAACGAAAGTAGATATTGCCCATCATGTGCCCTTCGGTATCTAACCAGTTGCTTATGCCAGGGTCATTATGCGCCACAACAAACGTAAAGCTGCCGTCGTCGTTCACGCGCATTTGATTGCGGTTGAGCGAACCGTTTCGATAGCGGTAATCGGTGTTTTGTTGGTAACGATTCCAATAGCAAACATTGCCATAGACGCAGTTAGGCCAGCGGCCAGTAACGATTAAGGCTTCATCAGCTTGTAATAAAACTAGCCCTGCACAATAGGTATTGTCAATCGCACCGGCACCACCGCCTTCGCTAGGGACAAATTTCTCGGGGGTGGGTAGCACATTCGGCTGCATGGAAAACCAAGAGGGTGGCTCAGCCTCACCTGGCATGGGTCGATCTAAGGTTTGTCCTGTAATAAAGACCTGAGCGGCCCGCAGCTTTTCTGACAAGGCTTGCGGCTTTATTGGTCGTGGGAAGCCGGGGTCATTAAGGCATTCGATATCAATCTCACAGCGCAACTCGGGAATCGCTAATGCGGTGGTGGTTTCTTCAAAGTAATGGCGAGCCACAATACAGCAAGGTTTGCCGGCCTCAGTATGCAGTTCACCTGCTTTGGGCTCGCGCTCAATAAAAATCTCAAAACTGCCATCATCATCGGTGCTAAATTCCGTATGGTTCAAGGCGCAAATCACCCCGTCATTCCAATCGCCTTCTTCTTTACCGGTGTAAACGGTAAAGCTGATATACACTTCTTTGCCCATTTTTCCGCGTATTACGTAGCGGTGACGGTTATCGAGCGGTGCGCAAAAGGTGGGGTTGTCGGGTCCTTCGCCACCCCATTTCAGTACACCGCTTTGCAGGGGTGCAAAGCGAGGCCGACTGGCGTCATTATCAACCCAGACATCAATACCGGCTTTGACGAGGTGTAACAGCATGTGCTGGCCTTCGGAAATATCGTCGGCTTCAGTGATAAAGCGTTGTTCACTCAGGTAATCTTTATCGACCTGTTTTAAAAAATCAAAAAATTGATTAAACGATTCTCGGGGGGCTTGATCAGACATTTTCTTTGACTCCATAGGCGTTCATATACTTTGAAAATTGCTCTTTAAGGGCGTCACGGCTAAGACCGAAGTCTTCGGGACTGTAGCGGTGTTTGCCATGCTTACCTTGCGGTTTATGATCGAGATAGTGCTGCATCGCTTGCTCAAGGTCGCAAGTAAATGGTCGGTTTAATTGTTGATAACTGTCGCCAATCGCCTTGACGGCATTGGCCATAAAATCACTGTAGTGCAAGTCGGCGATTTGCTGATCGGGAAGAGTGCCGTCTTGACGGTATTGGTAAATCATTTCTAAGCCGATTTGAAAGCCAAGCACCACATTTTGGGCCAATACGCTAGGATCTGGGTTGTTGGTCCGAATGTATCGCGTGGTGGCGACCGTGCTGATTGTCGAAGCGACGGTTTTCACTGGGTCGCGATGGGTGTGAATAATACTGGCGTCTGGGTATTCGGTAAATAAATGCGTTAACGTCATTAAATGCACTGGAGATTTTAACAACCAGCGATAGGCTTGACCGTTTTTAGTCGGTTGTTGCGATTGCAACAACTGTAAAAATAAACGGTGCATACGGTAGCCGGGTTGTGGATCAGTGCCTGCGCGCCAAAGCATAAAATCGTCGAGCTTGCCAGTAATGCCCATGCCGGAGGTGAACTCCAAGCCCATCATGGTTAAGCATTCCATTGGGATGTATGAGCTGTATTCATGGACGGTGGCAAACTCGGGCACGATGTCGGCCCAAATGTCTTGTTCACATTCGCCTAATTCGGCGCGCGATACTAAGGTGTCGGTAAGGTCAACAGGGTGCAGGGTCTCCCATGCCAGTGGCGCGCGCAGTTGAGGGTCTAGGGCCAGGAGTTCATGTAAAATGGTTGTTCCTGTTCGTGAATTACCAACAATAAATAGGGGTTTTTCTATGATGATTTCCCGTATGGAGGGGTTTTTTAGGTGGGCATCTACCACCATCAATCGCGTGCGTAAAAAACGAATAAATTCTTGCCGGGTCATTAGTCGGCCTAAAGTGTTCAGATCGCCTTGCCGCTCAAAACACTCGACCATCTTATAGTAAGCTTCTCGCCAACTGTCATCACCGGTTAAACTCTCACCAAAGTCAGCGAGCCCAGTGGTCCGTTGAGCGACATTGAGCATGTCATCGGGATCGAGCGAGACTAAATACTCGGCGCCACCAACGGTGTCAGCCATTAAGTTGATACGGCGGACTAAATTGGGGCGTTTATGTTCAATTGCCATTGTAATGACCTCATTCGCTAGCGATGACTACTAGCAATTAATATACGATAGCGGTTTTTTATCAGTAGCTTTGTTATGCTTAATCCATAATTAAAGCTAAGAGATATTGTACTGGCAGATGACTAAATTGCATCTAACCAGACGTTCATTTAAATAAACTTAATCGCGCAAAGCGATCAAGGTAAAATTATTTCGGCTTTCTGCCGAATTTGTTAATAGGAAACAGTAGATGAAAATTGATGGTCCATTTTATAGTCGAGTGGAAGACGCACCGCAGGAAGCGAAGCGCTTAGCTGAAATAGGTTATGACGGCGTTTATTCTTTTGAGGGCAGCTGGGATCCTTTCTACCCACTGTTGCTGGCCTCAGAGCACGCACCAGAGTTAGATATTGCAACTGGGGTGGCGATTGCTTTTCCACGTAACCCCTCCCATTTAGCTTACCAAGCCTGGGACTTACAGCGATTTTCTAAAGGTAAGTTTTTCTTAGGTATTGGCTCACAGATTAAACCGCACATTGAAAAACGATTTGGGGTTGAGTTTAGCCCGCCAGCAGCCCGCATGCGAGAATATATTCAAGCGGTTAAAGCTTTTTTTAATTGCTGGCAGAATGACGAGCCATTAGATTTTCGCGGCAAGTTTTATACTCATACCTTAATGACACCTATGTTTCACGCCGGAAAGAACCCTTACGGCATCCCACCTATTTTATTAGGGGCGCTGGGACCCAAAATGACCGAAGTAGCCGGCGAAGTAGCCGATGGTCTAATTGTTCACCCATTTAATACTATGCCGTTTCTTGAAGAAAAAGCCTTGCCTGCGGTCATGTCAGGCTTAGAAAAGGGGGGACGTTCGCGCGATGACTTTATTATGCAGGTTAATGCTATCGTGATTACAGGCGAGACCGATGAAGAATACGAAGCTGCTGAAGAAAGCGTGAAAAATTTATTAGGTTTTTACTCGTCGACTCCATCGTATAAGTTGCCTATGGACTCTGTGGGTTACGGCGATTTACAGCCAAAACTAAATGCCCTATCTAAAGAGGGAAAGTGGGATCAGTTAGCTACCTATATTGATGATGATTTTGTCGAAGCTTTTACGACGCGTGGCAAGCCAGAAGAAATTGCAGGAAAATTAAAAGCCAAATACGGCGAATATGCCGATCGCTTATCGATTTATGCACCCTACGCGGGTTCGGATGCAATGTGGAAAAAAATTGTAGCTGAGTTGAAAGCCTAGGGTGATTAAGGTGAGCGCTAAATTAAATCTCACTGATAGCCAACTGATTCAAAGCTCAAAGAAGATCGTGGTTGGTAAGTATCAGTAAATAAAATGAATAAGAACAATTGTAAGGGAAAAATCATGACTAAAACATTTAACTTAGCTGATCTTTTTGAAATGGTGGTTGATAACGTACCTGCCGATCGTGAGGCGCTTATTTGCGGTGATGAAAAAGTCACTTTTCAACAGCTTGAAGATAGAGCGAATCAGTTAGCGCATTATTTTCAATCACGCGGCGTCAAGGCGGGTGAACATATTGGCTTGTATATGTATAACTGCAACGAATACCTTGAGGCAATGTGGGCTTGCTTCAAAATACGTGCGGTTCCAGTTAATGTTAATTATCGCTATGTCAAAGATGAGCTATTGTACCTTTTCGATAATGCTGACATGGTTGCCGTCGTCCATGGCCGTGAATTTGTTCCTGCTATTGCAGAGGTGCGTGAAGCGGCACCCAAGGTTCACACTTATGTCGCTATTGATGACGATAGCCAAACCAATCTGGATGAAATCGGTTCAGTGGCTTATGGCGACGCTATTAACGGGCAATCAACGACACGCAACTTCGACCAGCGTTCTGAAGATGATTTATTTATACTTTACACCGGCGGTACGACCGGCATGCCTAAAGGCGTTATGTGGCCTCATGTCGCGTTATTTTATGCCGCCATGAACGGTGGCGGTCACTTCCATGCTGATGGGCCTTGTAAACAACCTGAAGATATCATTGTCAGAGCAAAAGAGAATTTTCAAATACGCAGTATGGCATTAGCGCCTTTAATGCATGGTGCTTGTTGGTGGTCGGCATGTATCAGTACCTTAGCCGGTCATACGGTGATTTTAAATCCCGGTCGGTCACTGAACGCCGAGCAGGTGTGGGGTATTGTCGATAAAGAGAAGGTTAATTCGATATCGTTTGTTGGCGATGCTATGGGTATTCCATTAATGGATGCATTAAATGAAAATGAAGGTCGATGGGATCTCAGTTCTATTTTTAGTGTCGGTTCAGGTGGAGCGGTATTTTCTGACTCTTTACAAGCCAAATACAAAGAGAAGTTTGATGGTGTGATAATTACCAATAGCTGGGGTTCTTCTGAAACGGGCCAGATGGGCCAAGACAGTGGCAGGGCTTCTGACGGTCTAGGTGCCGTTGAACAAAGTGATTTCATGAATGTTATCGCTGAGCGTGAGGATGGCAGTCATTTTTTCGTGACACCAGGCAGTGACACCATGGGTATCTTTTCACGCTCGGGTCATATTCCTTTAGGCTACTACGGTGATCCAGTCAAAACGGCTAAATCTTTTGTTGAGCTTGATGATCAGCGATGGATGCTGACTGGCGATATGGCGACGATTAGTGAAGACGGCTTGATCAGTGTTTATGGCCGAGGTTCAAACTGCATTAACAGTGGCGGCGAAAAAATATTTCCGGAAGAAGTTGAGCAAGCCATTAAATCACACCCAGCGGTGTTTGATACCTTAGTGGTTGCCACGCCCGATGAGCGATTTACTGAAAAAGTGACAGCTGTGGTGCAAATACGTGAGGGTTCAAGTTTGACTTTAGAGGAGTTGCAAGCTCATTGCCGCCATCATATTTCGGGTTATAAGGTTCCACGTCAATTGCATTTAACACCTGAGATTGCCCGAGCGCCAAGCGGTAAACCCAATTATCAATGGGCTTCTGAAATTGCCTTAAGTAAAGAATATTTAGTCTCATAAGCCTAAATGTCGAGAATAATTATCAGGAGTAGGCTTAACAATGAACCGATTTGAAAAAAAAGTCACATTAGTGACCGGAGCCGCGTCAGGTATGGGTAGGGCTGCGTGTAAACGCTTTGCATCAGAGGGCGCTAGCGTGTTTGCGGTGGATATCGATGCCGAAGGTCTAGCCACGATCACCGATGAGGTAAAAGCTGAAGGTGGTAAGATTGCCACCCAAATTTGCGATGTATCTCAAAAGAGCGATTGTGTCGCGGCCGTGGAGGCTGCTGTCGCAAGCTTTGGTCAACTCGATACGTTGGCTAATATTGCGGGTATCGTGCGCTTCAATCACACGACTGAGTTAAGCGAAGAAGAGTGGAATCTTGTTTTAGCCATTAACTTATCCGGACCGATGTTTTTATCTCAGGCAGCCATTCCTCATTTATTAGAAACCCATGGCAGTATTGTGAATGTCTGCTCAAATGCGGGCTTAATGGGACAGGCCTTTACTGCCGCGTATTGCGCCAGTAAAGGCGGCTTAGTGCAGTTGACCCGTTCGATGGCGATGGAGTTTATGAAGCAGCCGATTCGTATTAATGCGGTTTGCCCAGGCGGTACTGATACGGCGATGAATAAAACCATTCATTTTCCTGACGATATTGATTGGGAGCTGATCAACCGTTATAGTTCTGC
>DDDX01000088.1:485-9185 GCA_002339085.1 Cellvibrionales bacterium UBA1969 | reverse complement strand
ATTGCCACGATGAAATGGCGGGTTACAGATAATCCAATCATATTTTTTTTCAGAATGACTGAGACCATCTTCGACAATAAAGTTAACTTTACACGAGTGTTTGCTACTTATTAATTGACTAAAGTTAGTCTGGCTAGCAGCTACAGCCATGTAAGATTCATCAATAAAATCTATGCTAATTTCTCCCTTGCCGTTATCACTCAAAGTTTTAGCGGCACAAATACCCAGTACGCCATTACCGCAAGCTAAATCAAGTAGGCGTTTAGCTTTTGGCAGGCGATTATTTTTTATTGCGGTAAGCATAGCCCTAGTGCCTAGGTCTAAGTTGTTCTTTGAAAAACCGTTCGCGTAGCTTGTTAATGTTCCTTCTAATTCTTTACAATAGTAGCTGTAAGGATCTAGCTGAACGGATTTATCCCCTTTAGTCGAGTCATCTATTTGGCTAAATATCAAGCGTGCTTTTTTCTTGGCTAAGGAGCTTTCTGTTGTGCCTAAAACATCACTGAACAGTTTTAACGTGGAGTTATGAATATGTTTAGTCATGCCAGCACCAATTATGACGCAATCGTCTTTTATCAGCGTCTTAATGCTGAGCAGCTGTTGCTTAAGTAGCGCGCTCGTTTTCGGTATTTTGATCAGAGCAATACCATAGTCGCCGTTAGGTATTGACGTGCTGCTAAGTAAGCTAAGGTTGTCTTTTTGGTTCGTTGGGCTTACATGCCGGCTGATGTTATAGGGTTGATTGATATTGTTCTGGGCAGCCATTTGGCTTATTTTTGAATCACCCCAATTACATACGCCGTACTGATAGAGGGAGGTTGATAGTGCCCCAAAAGCATCGTTGACTATCAGTATTCTTTGCGCTGATGATTCTAGTTGTTGTAGTCGCGTTTTATAATTGTCACTAAGATGCTGCAAGATAAGTTCGTCGCTCGCATCCCAAGCTTGCAACTTATCACGGCGAAGCAATGGCCAGCGCCTTAGTTTAAAATCACCAAAGGCATTGTGAAAAATTTCACCCGTCGATTGAGTCGATGAGGGTCTGATAGACTCATTCATGGTATCACTAAAAGTAAATTCCGTTTGCTTGATATTTGCTGCAAGTTTACTTAGCGAGTGTCTCTGCAACACGCTTGGCATAATAACTAAGAATGCCATCGGCGCCTGCTCGTTTAAACGCGATAAGTGACTCAAAAATAGTTTGATCGCCGTCTAGCCAGCCATTTTTCTCAGCGGCTGTTAGCATTGCATATTCACCACTGACTTGATACGCAAATGTCGGCACAGCGAATTGCTGCTTAACGCGGTAAATTATATCTAGGTATGGCATGCCAGGTTTGATCATAACCATGTCTGCCCCCTCAGCAAGATCAAGAGCAATTTCTTGAAGCGCTTCATCGCCGTTAGCAGGATCCATTTGATAGCTGGCTTTATCCGCTCCTGCAAGATTGATTGTAGAGTCAACGGCCTCTCTGAAAGGTGCATAAAAGCTTGAAGCATACTTGGCGGAGTAGGCCATAATCTTTGTGTTAGTATGATTAGCTGCTTCGAGCGTGTCTCGTATTTTGCCAACGCGATGATCCATCATGTCTGAGGGTGCAACAATATCAGCACCGGCATCAGAGTGAGAAAGCGCTTGCTTGACGAGTGCGGCCACCGTTACATCATTGCTAACATAATTACTCTCATCAAGAATACCATCTTGCCCGTGCGTGGTAAAAGGGTCGAGTGCCACATCTGTCATAATGCCTAGCTCGGGTACATTATCTTTTATGGCTTTAATGGCGCGTTGAATGAGTCCATCTTTATTCCACGCTTCTTCCGCTTTGAGGCTCTTTCGATGAGCCTCGACAACAGGAAATAGGGCGATTGCTTGAATGCCGATACTATGAAGATGCTTGGCTTCCGCGCAAAGTAAATCAATGCTAAGACGCTCAATGCCAGGCATTGGGGTGATAGGCTGTCTTTCATTGCTGCCTTCGATGACGAACATGGGGTAAATGAAGTCATTAGCCGCCAGTTGATTCTCTTGCATCAACTGTCGAGAAAAGCGATCGCTTCGCATACGTCTCATGCGGGTTCGTTTTGACTGACCACGAGCAAAATTCCAATTCATAGACTTGCCATTATTAATCGTATTGAAAAGTAGTTGTTATGACTAAATTTTAGCATAACATCAGCTAAATAATCAGTGCTATTAATGGCCTTAAGCTCGGGACCCACGGAATAATCGTCTTGGGCAAATAATTGTGTATACAAAATGTTAAATAAGATGATTAATTATGGTTAAAACGGGCTTTTTCAAGATTTTAATCACATTTGGAACTAATTCGAGGCATTTGATGTCTATCAAACAGCTCAATCGTTAGCGATTATTTTGTCTTTTTGAGGTCTAATGAGTTCCATATCAATTGTATATCGGGCAATATTTGTTGGGTTTTTATTTTTCAAGGAGTTTGTGATGTTGTTCTTTTCACTTCGACGTTTTTGTTTCTTGTTTAGTTTTCTTTTAGTAACTCATGGCTCATTTTCAGCACTGCCTATATTTGATAGCCAAGGCGAAACCTTGCCTAGTCTTGCGCCGATGTTAGAAAAAGTGAACCCTGCTGTTGTCAATATTTCAACTTTTACAACTCGAGAGGTGAATAATCCGATTTTAAATGATCCTTTGTTTAGGCATTTCTTTGGCCAACCTAACGGTAGGCAGTTTCATTCCCCATCTCAAAAACGACGTACCCAGAGTGCAGGTTCCGGTGTGATAGTCGATGCCAATAACGGTACGGTGATTACCAATTACCATGTTGTTGAAGGTGCGGATGAAATCCATGTGAGCTTGAATGATAAGCGGACTTTTACAGCGACGTTAGTGGGTAGTGACCCAGAGGTAGATATTGCCATATTAAGCATTGAAGCCGATAACTTATTGCAGTTATCCATGGCCGATTCTAATGATTTACGGCAAGGGGATTTTGTCGTTGCCATTGGTAACCCCTTTGGCTTAGAAAATACAGTTACCACGGGCGTTATTAGCGCCTTAGGACGCTCTGGATTAGGCATTGAGGGGTATGAGAATTTTATTCAAACTGATGCCTCAATCAACCCAGGTAATTCTGGTGGTGCGCTGGTTAACCTTCGGGGAGAATTAATCGGTATTAACACGGCAATTATTGCTCCAAACGGAGGTAATGTTGGAATTGGTTTAGCAATACCGGTAAATATGGCTAAAAATAGTGCCGATCAACTGCTCGAATTTGGTGAGGTGCGGCGTGGTCAATTAGGGATTGGCATTCAAGATGTGACCATTGAGATAGCTGAAGCTTTTGGGCTTGATGAACAGCAGCGTGGCGTACTTATCACCCAAGTTAGAGAAGGAAGTTCAGCGGCTAAGGCCAAATTAATGTCTGGAGACATCATTTTGAAAGTGGATGGCTACGCAGTGACAACAGCCGCTAAGTTAAGAAATGTCGTTGGTGCGGCTCGCATAGGTGACACATTAAAAATTGATTTGATCCGTGAGGGCAAGCCTAAGAAATTTAATGTCAAGGTAGGCGATGCCATTAATATGGTGCTTGAGGCTGAGGATATCCATCCCCGTTTAGAAGGTGCAGAGTTAGAAGATGCAAAAAATGATGCGGGTGTCGAAATCACAGCGATTTTGAAAAGTTCTCCTTCAGCTCAGTCTGGCTTGATGGTTGGGGATCGTATCGTTTCAATCAACCGAGTGTTAATTGCAAATTATGAGCAGTTAGCTGAAGTAGCTAAGCGCAGCAAGGGAAAATTATTACTTCGTGTCATCCGAGGAAATAGTGCTCTCTTCATCGTGTTAAACTAAAGGTGAGTTTATGGGTAGCTGTAGCAATTTAGGTCTAGTTCTCAGCCGCTTTATTTTTATCACTGCGCTGGTTACGCTGATATTTTTTCAGCGCCCAGTGTTCGCTCAATCGGCCACACAAACGTTTAGTCTAAGCGGCGCTCATATACTTGAGCTGACGGGTGAAGCTAGCTTGGACGTTGTGCCTGATGAATTGTCATTCCTGATTGTGATTGACCACACTGCTGAAACTATATCTAAGGCCTATCATCACGCTGAGCAGCAACTGGGTAAAGTGTTAGCGCTGCTTGCTGATTTTGATTTGCCAGCTAACCATATCCAAGCGATGGATTTCTCAATGACCACCTTGTACGATTATCAAAATACAAGGAGTATTAAGGGCTATACGGCTCAGCGAACAGTGTCGGTAACCCTAGATGATATCTTGATTTATGGCGAAATGATTCAGACGCTATCGAATGCCGGTAGTTATCGGTTTGAGCAGCTTCAACTTAGCTCAAGTAATTACTCTGCTTTAGAGCAGCAAGCGTTAACCAACGCTTACCAAAATGCTGCAGAAAAAGCTAAAGCTGTTTTAAAGGCGAGTAATCATACCTTGCTTGGCCTTGTTCATTTGACTGAGCTTTACAATTCTAATCATCGCCCTTATTTATCTCGATCTGTTTCTTTGGCGTCCGATGCGACTGTCTTTTCACAGGGTAGTATATCGATTAGTAAAAAAATCATTGCCCACTTTGAGTTTAAATAAATTATAGTTATTCATTAAGATTAGGTGCGTTGAAGTGATTGTTTGGCAGCAATATAAAAAAAATAATCACTACCAGCTTCGCAAAGCCGGTAATTCTTTGCGTTTGTACCGTAATGAAGTCTTCCACTCTCAATACAATGGCGGTCGTTTCCTTAATGGTGGTGTGTGGGATATGCTGTGGTTACCCATTTTTTTTCGGCCGGTTGATCGGCCGCTTCGCATTTTGATGCTTGGCCTTGGGGCAGGTGCAGCCATTAAGAAAATTCAACAATATGCTTGCATCGATCAAGTGATAGCCGTTGATATTGACGCCACGCATATTTATATAGCTAAAAAATTCTTACATCTAACCGATAGGACTATTTCATTAAAAAAAGCTGACGCTGAGCAATGGTTACGCCGTTACAATGGTCCAGCTTTTGATATTATTATTGATGATTTATTTTATGAACAAGATGGTGAGCCCCTTCGAGCGGTAGACTTGCATAGTAATAACGGTGCGTGGCTGTCTTTACTGAAACGTCACTTATTAAAAGGTGGTCTGCTCATTGCTAACTGTACATCGCCTGCTGAGGCCCGCTCATTGGTCTCAAAAGCCAGTTCGAGTCGTCGCGTCTTTAAATATGGTATGCGTTTTTCTAAATCCGCTTATGCTAACATTTTGGCTGTGGTTTCAGATATGCCCGTGACGCGTCAGCAATGGCGTGTTTACTTGGCTGCCTCAGCTGGATCTGCGCGGTTGAAAGAGGCAGAGGCCGCTCATACACTGCGATCACTATAAATGTACCACTCGCGTCAGATAATCGCTCTCGACAGCCTAAAACAAGCTTTTTGTTATAAGGATATTGCTTTAAATTATTAGCTGATTTGCTGTTTTGTCTTTATATTAGCCCTTTTTTATTCCCTCCAAATTAATGACTGTGTTTAGTTTCCATCTGCCAGTTTTAGTCAAGGGTTTATTAAATATATCTAATCAAAGCAGTCATTTTTTATTATGGGTGATCTAGACATAGTAAGCATTAATAAGCAGCTGCGTCAGGCATCGCCAGAAGCGATTATTCGTTGGGCGCTGACTCAGCAGAAGCGAACAATTGTTACCACCAGTTTCGGTAAAAACGCGGCTGCTTTGCTGCACATTAGTAGTAAAGTTGACCCTCAGTTGCCTGCTGTTTGGGTTGATACAGGGTATAATCTTCGAGATACCTATGTAGTCGCTGACAAGCTTATGCAGCGAATCCCCCTCGATTATCATATTTTTTCTCCTAAGATGACATCAGAGCGTCGAAATGCCACGCTAGGCGGTATTCCTACCATCGAGGATGAGGCATTACATAAAGATTTTACCTATCAGGTTAAGTTAGAGCCGTTTGATCGAGCGATTGCTCAATTCAAGCCTGAAATATGGATTGCCGGTATTCGCCAGCAAGATACCGAACATCGAAAAACGCTCGATATCTTAAGTTGGGATGCCAGGGGACTCTTGAAGGTGGCACCTTTATTTTATTGGACTGATGAGCAAATTGATGCATATATGCAGTCTCATCAATTGCTTTCTTGCCGGCATTATTTTGACCCAACGAAGGTGCAGGATGGACGAGAGTGTGGTCTTCATACGTCGGTATAGGTTTAGGTTTCGATCCTAGATCTGTTCAGCCAGTTCGATGGCTTTTCCAATATAATTAGCCGGTGTCAGAGCGAGCATAGCTGCTTTCGCTTCTTCACTAATGTCTAATTGATGGATGAATTCTGCCAGTGACTCGGCATTGACCTGCTTGCCTCGTGTTAATGCCTTGAGTTTTTCATACGGTTCATCAACCCCATAGCGCCGCATGATAGTTTGAAGAGGTTCAGCTAATACTTCCCATGCTTGATCTAAATCGTCGTTAAGAACAGTTTCGTTAAGTTCTAGTTTGCCAAGACCTTTTTGGGTAGATTGATAGGCGATTAGGCTATAGGCAAAACCTACCCCCATATTTCGCAATACTGTCGAGTCGGTTAGGTCTCTTTGCCAGCGAGAAATGGGTAGCTTTTCAGCCATATGATTAAGGATAACATTGGCTAAACCTAAATTTCCTTCAGAGTTTTCAAAATCAATTGGATTCACTTTATGCGGCATAGTTGAAGAGCCAATTTCACCCACTATTTGTTTTTGTTTAAAGTAGCCCCGAGAAATATAAGCCCAAATATCGCGGTCAAAATCAATTAAGATGGTATTAAATCGCGCCAGACACTGAAATAGTTCGGCAATGTAATCGTGAGGTTCAATTTGAGTGGTGTAGGGGTTCCACTGCAAGCCTAGACTTTTGACAAATTGTTGCGCATGAGATGCCCAGTCGAGATCAGGATAAGCAGAAATGTGGGCGTTATAGTTTCCAACAGCACCATTGATTTTTCCTAAAATTTCAACTTTTTCAAACTGGCGTAATTGTCTACGTAGGCGTGCCACTACATTAGCAAATTCTTTACCTACTGTGGTTGGGCTGGCGGTTTGCCCGTGGGTTCTAGACAGCATAGGTTGAGTTGACCAGTTTTTTGCGAAATCTGTTAATTGGTCAATAATAGCTTGCATAACAGGAATTAAGGTTTGCTTACCTGATTCGAGCATTACGGCATGAGACAAGTTATTAATGTCTTCAGAGGTGCAGGCAAAGTGGATAAATTCTTTAGCCTCAGTTAAACCATCAATATGCTCTAACTTGCTTTTAAGAAAATATTCCACTGCTTTGACATCGTGATTAGTCGTGGCTTCAATCGATTTGATCGTCTCGGCATCGGTTTCACTAAAATTATTAATAATCTTGTCAAGTTCCGAAGTGATGGCGGGGCTAAAAGGCATTAGTTCTTTAATCTGAGGGGCACTGGCAAGCGACTGTAGCCATTTAACTTCAATTAAGACTCGAGCTGCAATTAGACCGTACTCACTGAAAATATCGTTTAAGGCACTAGTTTTATTGGCGTAACGTCCGTCAATCGGGGAGATGGCTTTGAGTATCGTAGGCATAATATTTTTTAATTAGTATCTCAGGGCTAAAGGTTAGCCAACACTATGCGTAAAAGCGTTGGATGAGTCAAACTATAAGCGTGTGCAAAATACCCTGAAGCACATTTTAGCCTGACAGAGTATACGGTCAGATTAAATGGCTGAGGTTATAACTGCGCCGCCTAAGCAGTGATTTCCATCGTAAAAGACCACGTATTGACCGGGCGTTATGGCGCGTTGTGGTTGGTCGAAATTGATCAGTAGATTTCCGTTTGTGTCATCCGAAATAGTACAGGCTTGGTCTGCCTGCCGGTATCGTGTTTTAGCCTGGCATTTAAAGGGAAGGGTCGGAGCCGTATTGATCCAATGGGCGTCGATCGCAGTCAGTGAATTAGCGAATAGCAAGGGGTGATCATTGCCTTGAACGACCACTAAACGGTTCTCCTTAATATTCTTTGCAGCGACATACCAAGGTGCTTGATGGGCATTAGCAACACCGCCAATACCCAGACCTTGTCGTTGGCCTATGGTATGAAACATAAGACCATTATGCTCCCCCATAGGTTCTCCCTTATCGTTAATAATAAGGCCGGGGTTTGGCTTGAGATATTGTTCTAAAAAATCACTAAACCGCCTCTCACCAATGAAGCATATGCCGGTACTGTCTTTTTTATCGTGGGTGACTAAGCCCGCTTTTTTGGCAATATCGCGAACCTCTGACTTTGCGATTTCTCCGATAGGGAATAGTGTTTTAGCCAGTTGTTGTTGATCGACAGCGTGAAGGAAATAGCTTTGATCTTTGTTGTTATCAAGACCTTTGAGTAGCTGTGCTTGCCCATTATATTGATAGGTTCTCGCATAGTGCCCTGTGGCGATTTTATCGGCACCAAGTTGCTTGGTATAGTCAGCAAAGACTTTAAATTTTATTTCTCGATTGCATAGTACATCTGGATTTGGGGTTCTGCCGGCCTCATATTCTGCCAGAAAATGCTCGAACACATTATCCCAGTAGGCCTTAGCAAAGTTTGCGGTGTGAAGTTCAATATTGAGCTTATCACACACTCGAAGAGAGTCCTCTAGGTCGGTGCGGGCAGTGCAGTATTCAGTGCCATCATCTTCATCCCAGTTTTTCATGAACAG
>DDDX01000088.1:0-181 GCA_002339085.1 Cellvibrionales bacterium UBA1969 | reverse complement strand
TTCATCCCAGTTTTTCATGAACAGCGCTTCAACGGCAAGTCCTTGCTGTTGTAATTTCAATGCGGTGACGGATGAGTCGACGCCGCCAGATATGCCGACAATAACCTTATTCATGCTGAGTTAGCGATGCCTGTGATGTGCCTAGAATTAAGACTATCCCATTGCGGCTAGTCTTGAATGA
>DDDX01000096.1 GCA_002339085.1 Cellvibrionales bacterium UBA1969 | reverse complement strand
TCGTGACCCTCTATTTCCAACCCTACGATCGGGCGCCCATGAAACCATTAAGCTTGGTGCTGACAACCCTGATAACCGCTATGAAAGCGCATCCCTTAACCCCGCCTACGATTATAAGATCAGTGGCACACGAGGCTCAGTTGACTACTTAGGCATTGGCACAGTGATTAACCGTTACTCAATCGATGGCACCATGGAAACCACAGGGTTTATCGACTCCCGCGAATTAGACATTAATCCCGACGGCACCTTTGAACTCATTTTGAGCCAAAATAAAAAGCCCGGCAATTGGGTTGCGATGGGCGAAAAAACCAACTCAGTAAATGTCAGGCAGACATTTCAAGACCGTAGAACAGAAAAGCCTGCCGAATTAAAAATTGAACGCATTGGTGCATCCGAAGATCGACCCAAGCCCTTAACACCTGAAGCCTTAGACCGAGGATTACAAGGTGCCGCGACCTTCGTAAAACGAACCGCCAAACTATTTGAAGATTGGTCAGAAAGCTTTTTACCCATTAATAACCAACTTCCCCCTGCCGATCAAGCTTACTGCCAACTGATTGGCGGCGACCCTAATATTTATTATTTTCACAGCGCCTGGTCACTCGAAGATGACGAAGTGTTTGTGATTGACGCCAAAACGATCCCTGAGTGTCAGACATGGAACTTTCAAGTCGACAACTGGTGGATGGAATCGCTGGATTATCGCTACCATACTATCCATCTGAACAAGCATACCGCCCATTATAACGAGGACGGTAGCGTACAGTTAGTAGTCTCGCATACGAATCCAGGCCATGCCAATTGGATAGAAACTGCTGGTCATCACAATGGCACAATGTGTTGGCGATGGATCGGAGCGGAGGCGCATCCCGATCTAGAATGGCGAGTCATGAAACTCAGCGATTATCAAGCCACTTTGTAAAACAAAGCTATAGACACTGTTTAATAAGTTCCACGAGTGCCTATTTTATTAAGATTTTTTACTTGCCTGAAAATTATCAAAACGACCACCGTAAAGTTTCGGGCTGGATACCTGTTGTGGGTGAATAGTAATAATCACTCGCTCTGCGTCTGGCGGATCCATATCTGCTGGGGGCTCATCACCGCCACTACTTTCAACAAACTGTCGCCGCGCAAAAACTCTATCAGGGTCATCTTCTAAGGTGGCATAGCCGCGAACTTCTAAGTAGTCCATCACATTCGTCGCCGACACGACGCAAAAACTCACTCTCGCGTCAGCCAGAATATTTTTGTATTTGATACGATTTTTTAAGCTGGAAATACGTATTGAATCGCCGTCCCAAACAAAACTCACTGGATGACTCGACAATAATTGATCGTTATGACGAATCGTTGTAATCGTACCAATGATACTTTTTTTAAGCAGTTGATGACTAGTTTCAGGAATGTGTACGTCGGATATGTTTTGCATGACAGGCCTCAAGATGTCTATATATCTTAGTTCAGTATACTCGAGGACTTTCATTATCAACAGTAAAGGAATGTCAGGTAAAAGCATAAAAAGAGTGCAATGGTCGTCATCAACAACACAGTGGTTGAAATCATCGATGCAAAAAAGGACCCCTCCCAAAATATCGGTAATAGCGGGGTCAAGTCAAGCTAGGTGGGATACTTACTATGAAACCGTTTTTTAAGGTTAGTTCCTCAAAGAGGCATTGAAAGTTTAATGGCAATTGACGCACTCATTAATGTCAGCCCTTTAAGGCTTTTTTACTAATCGCAATAAAATAAGACACTCTTGTGACCAATACTGGGTCTACCATGCTTGTGTGAAATTTAATCATCTGGTATGTTATTCTCAAGATAATAAAAACTTTAGCAATCATTTCCCATGATGGTGCTAAGGATAATTACCCCTGGAGCTATTACGTGATAGATATATCTCGTATAATTATTCGCACGTGGCTGATTTTTATTGGCTTTTTAGCCCATCAGATATCTCACGCCATAATTGTTGATGTGCAGTTTTCTGGCGGTAGCTCTTCCCAGCAAGCATTATTTCAACAAGCCGCCAACTATTGGGGCAACCAGCTCATTGGCTATCAACCAGGCATCATCATACCCAATACCGTCACTATTAACGCATCGATAGGTCCAGATGATGGTCCTGGTGGAACCTTAGCCTACGCTGGGCCAACCTATGTTTGGAACGAACAATACACTAATGGCTATGTTATAGCGGCAGAGGGGGATATCTTTTTTGACACTGCCGATGTTCCGCAGCTTGAAAGTAATGGCAACTTATACGACGTCATCCGCCATGAAATGGCCCATGTATTGGGGTTTGGCACCCTCTGGGAGGCGAATGGTGTATATATCACCGGTTCTGGCCAGTATACGGGTGCTAATGCGCTTGCCGCATGGCAAACTGAATTCAATCAACCCAATGCCACGTTTATTCCCGTTGAATTAGAGGGTGGACCAGGCACCGCAGAGGGCCATTGGAACGAAAACTATGGCGGCAGCGGTTCTACAGGGATAGTTAATTCTGCTCAGGACGATATCACGTCAGAGTTAATGACCGGTTGGTTGAATACATCATCTTTTATCAGCAACACCACACTGATGTCCTTTGCCGATATTGGTTATGAGGTCGCACCCATCCCCTTGCCGCCTGCCAGTTTTCTGCTTTTCTCAGCTTTCGCTGGCCTAGGCATACTGAAAAAAAGAGCTTCAAAGCGCCCTTCATAAGCTTTTAGAGCCATAAGCACCCTTTTTTGGTTATTTATGATGCAAAATGGTTGATTTTTATTCTTTCACTAATATATTATTGATTTGTCAGCTGACGTTGTAAGTAAACTTCAATTACCGAGAAATCTATTTACTACTTTTGCTGATCAACTTTGGGGTTACCTGGTATGTCCCCCATGCAAGCTTTACTCTTATGTCTCAATTTCTAGAGTCGGCCTGTTTGCATGGCTTCATATTCTTAACATCCCCAAAACTCTGTTTTAGCCACACCGGCATTTAGTCTGTGTGATTGTCGGCTATAACTGACATGAAGTATTTGCAGGAAAGTCAAGGGATGGCAATTATTTAAGCACCTACCCACAGCCTGCAGTTTGACTCAACAACTTTTTTTACTGGCTTTTGTTACTAGTCAGCATGCATCCTTACACAGCTCTAAACATGGATAATTGTTGACCCGCTAATAGTAACTCTGGCCGGTGAAGTATTATAAGAAGCTGCAACTTGCATTGAGCATGTGCGGCTTTTTTACTGGAAACGAGGGTAGGAATTGAGCAACCCTCATACCTAATCAATGACTCACATAGAGATTCATTGGTTTTGGTTTTGGTTTTGGTTTTGTTGTT
>DDDX01000095.1 GCA_002339085.1 Cellvibrionales bacterium UBA1969 | reverse complement strand
GCCGAATCGGTTTTATTTACATGCTGCCCCCCCGCACCAGAGGCTCGGTAGGTATCGGTACGCACATCACTGGGATTAATTTCAACTTCAATATTGTCATCGACTTCTGGTGAGACAAAAATGGAGGCAAAGGAGGTATGACGGCGACTACCCGAGTCAAACGGTGACTTCCGTACTAAGCGGTGAACACCGGTTTCAGTTCGCAACCAACCATAAGCATACTCACCTTGAAAATGCACCGTAGCGCTTTTGATTCCCGCTACATCACCCGCCGACGCTTCGATTAAGTCAACTTTCAAGCCTTTTGCCTCACCCCAGCGCAAGTACATGCGCAATAACATTTCTGCCCAATCTTGCGCCTCAGTTCCACCAGAACCCGATTGAATATCAAGATAAGCATAATTAGGATCCATCTCACCTGAAAACATGCGGCGAAACTCTAGTTGCTCTAACAACTGCTGCAAGGTGGCTAATTCACTATCGACCGACTCTAAAGCCTCTGCATCGTCATCTTCTATCACCAATTCGAGCAAATCACTCGTATCGTTGATGCCGACATCAAGATTATCAATCACGCCTACCACAGCTTCAAGTGCCGCACGCTGGCGGCCTAATTCTTGTGCTTTTTGGGGGTTATCCCAAACTGAGGGCTCTGCAAGCTCTAATTCTACTTCGGTCAGTTGCTCTTGCTTGTGAGCATAGTCAAAGATACCCCCGAAGCACTTCTACACGGGCTCGAAGATCTTTTAAACTTTGCTGTTGCGGATTGGTTTCTAACATGGAAAATGGGACTCTCTCTCGGAATATACAACATTCGAATGCCGCATTGATTGCGTTATGGTCCAGGTCAATGCGATTAATCACTGAGCTGAGCTGGACTATTTCGAATTAATTTAAATTATAGGTTCATTATACTCAAATGACTTTCCATGAGCGAGTAAATAATAGTGGTCGAAGCCGTCGTCTAATAAAAAACAGGCGACGCATCAATGCCGATAAAATCGCTTTAGCGCATTAATAGACCACAAATTGCTTGACAGTTAAGCGGCTAAATTGACAATAGACTGTCTACATTTAACAATAGCGGTTCTGGCTTAAGGGTCTATCTACAAAAAGCTCATACAGTCACAAAACAGTACCAATCATTCATTACTCATCACAGGTAACACGATCATTATGCGAGCACAGCTAACCCATTCAGACGACATCACAACTTTACTTTGCGACAGCTTGGTTATTCCTTTTTTTAAAGATTTAACGCTTAATGCTGATAGCCGCTCTATTAATAAGGCAACCGGCAAGCAATTAAGCCGATTACTCGCCAGTGATGATTTTAGCGGCCAACTGGGTCAAACCACCCTTCTGTTACTACCCAACGGCATTAAAGCACAGCGTATTTTATTGTGGGGCCTGGGAGATAAAGACAAGCTGAGTCGTCAATCATGGAGTCGTGCCGCCGACAGTCTGGCAGCAACCTTGAACCAACAAAAAATTAAACATGCCGCCATCCTAGGCAGCTTAAAATTACCCAGTGCAGTGGCAAGCGCCTGGTCATTTCAACAACTAGTTAGCCGTATCAATCGAAGCAGCTACCGATATTCGACTACAAAAGCTAGCGTCAAAGCTAAGCAATCAACTCTGGCTAAAATCAGTATCGTTAATGCCAAAAATACGACAGCCAATAAACGTGCGATTAAAGCTGGTATTGCAATCGGCAAAGGTATTAATACTGCCCGCGAATTAGGCAACTTACCCGGCAATATCTGTACGCCAAAATATTTATCCAGTGAAGCGCGAAAGCTTGGTCGACAACATGCTGGGATTAAAACGACGGTACTGGGTGAAAAACAAATGAAATTGCTCGAGATGGGCTCTTTACTCTCGGTAGGTCACGGCAGTGTTGAAGAATCGCAGTTCATTATTATGAACTATCAAGGTGGGAAAAAGAGTCAACAACCGCATGTATTAGTCGGCAAAGGTATCACCTTTGACAGTGGCGGTATCAGCCTCAAACCCGGCGCCAAAATGGATGAAATGAAGTTTGATATGTGCGGTGCCGCCAGTGTCATTGGTACGATGTCGGCCATTGCAGAGATGAAATTACCCATTAATGTGGTGGCTGTTATTGCCGCCGCCGAAAATATGCCATCGAGCCGCGCAACCAAACCTGGTGATGTAGTGACCAGTATGTCGGGTAAAACTATCGAAGTACTGAACACCGATGCAGAAGGTCGCCTGGTCCTCTGTGATGCATTAACCTATGTTGAACGATTCAAACCCGTATCGGTCGTCGATATAGCGACATTAACCGGCGCCTGCATCATGGCATTAGGCCATCATGCGACGGGCTTACTGAGTAATAATCAAGACTTGGCCGAGAATCTACTGAAAGCTGGTCAAGACAGCGCCGATCGCGCCTGGCAACTACCACTATGGGACGAGTACCAGAAGCAAATGGAGTCACCCTTCGCTGACCTAGGTAATATTGGCGCTGGTGGTGCAGGCACCATTACCGCAGCCTGCTTCTTATCGCAATTTGCCACCAAGTACCCATGGGCACACTTAGACATTGCCGGTACCGCTTGGAACCAAGGCGGTGGCAAAGGCGCCAGTGGTCGACCCGTTGCCATGCTCTGCCAATACTTAATGAACCGCTCCGAACAGTAACCCGTTGTTATGACCCATATTGACTTCTACATCACAGCAGCCAGCAACCCCGACGAGCTTTTAAGCTTTGCCTGTCGCTTAACTGAAAAAGCGTATCGCAGTCACTGTGATATTTATTTGCACACCGAGTCTGAGCAGCAGATGTTAGCCCTAGACGAAAAGCTGTGGAGTTTTCGAGCTAATAGTTTTTTACCGCATAGCCATGAAAACAGTGGGTCTGAAGATATCAAAACCAAAAAAAGTGATGCAACTCCAGCGGTAAAAAAAGGCAGTATCTTGATCGCTCATTCAGGTAATGTTGGTGAACATCACGATGTACTGATTAATCTAACGGATAAAACACCTAAGTTTTTTAGCCGCTTTGATCGTCTCGCCGAAATCGTATCCGGCATCGATACAGCCAAAGAAAAATCTCGACAACGCTATAAATATTACCGTGATCGAGGCTATCCGCTCAAGGTGCATAACCTGTAACTAAGATAAATCTATTTATGATGCTAGGCTGCCAAACATAAACACGCTATGAACAAAAATAATGGGCCGCAACAACAAACAGAAAATTATTTCTTTCAAAAACGACTATCGATTAATGCAATTTTGCATTACTTATGTAAACGCAATAAATAGAAAAAACTATTATGGATAAAACGTTTCAACCCCAAGACATTGAACAACGCTGGTACCAACAGTGGGAAAGCAACGGCTTTTTTACCCCCACGACTGACACAGGTCAAAGCGATCAACAAGCGTTCTGCATTTTGATTCCGCCACCAAATGTCACGGGCAGTTTACATATGGGTCATGCGTTTCAACACACCATCATGGACGCACTCACCCGCTACCAACGGATGAATCAAAAAACCACACTCTGGCAAGTTGGCACCGACCACGCTGGCATTGCCACGCAGATGGTGGTTGAGCGGAAGCTAGCCGCCGAGACGGGCGAATCACGACACGACTTAGGTCGCGATAAATTTATTGAAAAAATTTGGCAGTGGAAAGAAAGCTCTGGCGGAACCATCACCGAACAAATGCGCCGACTCGGCAATTCAGTTGACTGGTTAAATGAACGCTTCACGATGGATGATGGTTTTTATGCAGCAGTGCAAGAGGCTTTTATTCAACTGCATGATCAGCAATTAATTTATCGTGGCAAGCGATTAGTCAACTGGGACCCGAAATTTCAAACAGCCATTTCTGATCTTGAAGTTGAAAACAAAGACAGCAAAGGCAGTATGTGGCACCTACGCTATCCATTAGCAGACGGTGCCCTCACCAGCGAAGGTAAAGACTATTTAGTCGTAGCAACAACGCGACCCGAAACCTTACTCGGTGATACCGCAGTTGCCGTTAACCCTGCCGACCCACGCTATCAAGAATTAATTGGCCGATACATACAGTTACCGTTAGTTGATCGTCTGATTCCGATTATCGGCGATGCTCATGCAGACATGGACAAAGGCACCGGCTGCGTGAAAATCACCCCCGCCCACGACTTTGACGATTACGAGGTTGGTCAACGCAACCAATTACCCATGATCAATGTATTGACTCGCGAGGGCTTTATTCGCGCCACAGCTGAAGTGTTTGATAGCGCCGGCAATGCATCAGACGATTACGACGGTAATATGCCAGCATCCATGGCCGGTCTTGAGCGATTCGTTGCTCGTAAAACCGTGATTTCTGAAATGGACGCGCTGCAGCTACTGGATGAAATCAAACCGCATGACTTGTCGGTGCCTTACGGCGACCGCAGCAATGTAGTTATCGAACCGATGCTCACCGACCAATGGTATGTCGATGCGAAAAGTATGGCCGAGCCGGCCATTCAAGCTGTGGAAAAGGGTGCGGTCAAATTTGTTCCGCAGCAATATGAAAATATGTACTTTTCGTGGATGCGTGACATTCAAGACTGGTGTATCTCGCGTCAATTATGGTGGGGCCACCGAATTCCCGCTTGGTATGACGAACAAGGAAATGTCTTCGTTGCCAGCAACGAAACTGAGGTACGCAGTAAATACCAACTGGATGACAAGGTCTCTCTGCGGCAAGATGAAGACGTACTCGATACCTGGTTCAGCTCTGCATTGTGGAGTTTTGGCACCCTTGGCTGGCCTGAAACGACCAAACGCTTAAAACGGTTTCACCCAACCAGCGTATTGGTCACTGGCTTTGATATTATCTTTTTCTGGGTTGCCAGAATGATGATGATGACCATGCACTTCATTAAAGACGACGATGGCAAGCCGCAAGTGCCGTTTGAAACCGTCTATGTCACCGGTCTTATTCGCGATGAACAAGGCCAAAAAATGTCAAAATCAAAGGGCAACGTGCTCGATCCCTTAGACATGATTGATGGCATTGACTTAGCTAACCTGTTAGCTAAGCGTACCGGTAATATGATGCAACCACAGCTACAGGCCAAGATCACTAAACGAACGGAAAAAGAATTTCCTGACGGTATTCCCGCGCATGGCACCGATGCCCTTCGCTTTACACTCGCCGCACTGGCCTCGACCGGCCGCGACATTAACTGGGACATGAATCGGCTCGAAGGCTACCGTAACTTTTGCAATAAAATTTGGAATGCCGCCCGCTACGTATTGATGAACATCGAAGACCACGACTGTAATCATGACGATGCCAACATCGAGCTATCACTATCTGACCGATGGATAATCAGTCAACTGCAAAAAAGCCAAACCACGATTCGAAAACATTTTGACGAATACCGCTTTGACCTTGCCAGCCAAGTCTTATATGACTTTATTTGGAACGAGTACTGTGATTGGTATTTAGAGTTATCAAAACCGCTATTGGCTGATCCTAATGCTAGCGCCGCACAACTGGCAGGCACCCGGAAAACCTTAGCCACAGTATTGGAATCAATAATGCGTTTAGCGCATCCAATCATGCCGTATATCACTGAAGAAATATGGCAGTCGGTAGCTCCATTGGTCGGCATTGATACCGCTGGTGGGCAAAACAGCATTATGTTGCAAGACTACCCTACTGCCGATAGCAAACAAATTGACTGCATGGCCGAAGCCGATATTGGATGGTTAAAAGCCGTGGTCGTCGCGGTGCGTAATATTCGTGGTGAAATGAATATTTCACCCGCCAAAGCCTTGCCGTTATTTTTTGCCAATGGTGATACCGATGATGCACGGAGAGTCGATGCCTATACACCGCTGATAAAAGCGCTCGCCAAAGTCGATCAGATCAGTTGTCTAACCGCCGAACAACCAGCACCGGCCGCAGCGACACAGTTAGTCAATGAGCTAGAAATATTGGTTCCACTCGCCGGACTAATCGATAAAGACGCAGAATTAATACGACTCGATAAAGAAATTAGTAAGCTTGAAAAAGAGGTCAAACGATTGGCAGGCAAACTAGGCAATGCCGGCTTTACCAACAAAGCACCGGCTGAAGTGGTCGCCGCTGAAAAAAAGAAGTTAGTCGATACCAATGATGCCCTGCAACGCCTAACAAAGCAAAAATTGCAATTGAATAATCTATAACATTCACTGACCAACGCCGTTTCTGTTTTTAAACCCTTATCTTCTTGAAAAACACAGTGCGGCATAAACTTAAACCAATAACTATTTACTGGCGGGCGGTCGCGTTTTAAGCATGCAGGTAAACACAAATTGGGCTACAAAAAATTAACCGACTAAAACTGTTGCCTGTATTGACCAAGCAAAGTTAGCATTTTTTGTTTCTCAGCAAGCGGTATATGGCTGTCAGGAAAACCCAGCACCATGCCGGTGGCACCTTCGGCTTGCAGTCGTTTGATCTGTTCAACCGAGGGATTATCTTTTAAGGCTAAAATGATCTCAAATACTTGGGCATCTCGCTGATTTTCCACTCGCGCTGCTTGTAATTGCGGCAAAATCGATGCCATTTCTTCAACAGTATTACCGTTGCCCAACCAACCTTGGGCATAGCGTCCCGCGCGGCGCAAGGCAGGCGGACTCATGCCGCCTAGCAGCAGCGGAATAGGCTTACTGGGCACGGGATTAATTTGCAACGGATCAAAATCAAAGTGCTGGCCGTGATATTCGACATAACCGCCCTTCCACAGCGCCTGCATCACGGCAATGCATTCATTCATGATCTGGCCGCGACGAGTAAAGTCAACGCCATAAACGTCAAACTCTTCCTTCATCCATCCGACCCCTGCACCAATTACTAAGCGGTTGTCACTCAGGCAGGCAATGTTCGCCGTGGCTTTAGCCACTTCAATAGGGTTCCGTAAGGGCAAGACATACACGCCGGTTGAAAATTTAAGCGTGGTGGTCACAGCCGCAATGGCCGCTAAGGTCGTCCACACATCGGGGTATAACAAGCCGCCGTGAATCGGGGGAGTTCCATCGTCACTGTAGGGATAGCCTGCAGCCATTTGCTGGGGCACAAAGCCATGATCTGCGCCCATAATACCTTCAAAACCCAATGACTCTGCCTGTTGAGCAAGCACAATCATATCGGTTGCCGAGGTCCATGGCGTCATCAGCCAAAATTTCATAGCTGAATTACTTTACTTGCATGGCAGTGATAGTTAAAGATGGTCAAACTCATGCAAGCCACACTCAGCATGAAACTCACAGTAGCGCTTGTAACTACCCGCAAATAGAAACGGTACGTGGCCGCTCTCTGAGCGGTAGTAGCTGTTGCACGACGATGCTCCCCAAGCGTAAATACCAAACTGCGTACCCAACCAATCATTGTATTGTCGGTGCAGGTCTTTTTTAACGCTAATAGCATCAATATTAGCCGCTTGCTTGTCTTTCAGTAAGCGAACAATGGTTTCAACATTTTTCTCAACGGTAACAAAATAAGCCACGTTAAGCACTAAGCCATTCGGCCCCACGGCAAAAAAGTAATTGGGGAAATCAGGGACTACAATGCCTTTATGCGCTTCGGGTGCATGTTCCATGACGTTGGCTAATACCTGATTATTGACGCCAGTCACGGCAATACGATCAAAATCAAGAATTCGATAACCAGTACAATAAATAATAACGTCAACGTCAACTTCACGTCCACTAGCGGTGATAATGCTATTTTCAGTAACCGCTTTCAGACCTTCAGGAATTAATTCAACATGGTCTTTATTTAATGCTGGGTAAAAGTCATCAGAGACTAAACCACGCTTACAAGCATAGTGGCTGGTCGGTGTCATGGCATCGCGCAATTCACCTTCAGGAAATGATTCATTAATAAATTTACGAGCAGTATCTTCAAACTGCTCCATTCGCTTATGGCCAATGGTCGCAGCCTGATGCACCAAGCCCATAATGAAACCTTGAAAAGCCTTAGTGAGACTCATTAAAAACGGTAAGCGTTTATTCCACTTACGGCGCGATTCAGAATATAGCTTACGCCCCCGCGGCATAATCCAGTTAGGCGTCCGTTGAAGCACGGTTAAATGGTCGGCCTGCTTAGCAATCTCAGGTACGATCTGCACTGCACTGGCGGCTGAGCCTATCACCGCTACTCGCTTTCCTTTTAAATCCACATCGTGATTCCACTGCGTGCCATGCCAATAGTCTCCTTTAAAGGTATCAATACCTTCGGCATTCGGATAAAGCGGGGTGTGCTGATTGCCCATAGCATTAATAATGACATCAAATTCAAACTGCTCGCCGGCTTCACTGCCTAATAACCAACTACCCGATGACTGATAATCGGCCGTCATAATTTTAGTGTTTAAACGGATATGTGGATCAAGACCAAACTTAGTGGCAGAACGTTGCAAGTACGCCTCTATTTCTGCTTGCTCAACAAAGCTGGCGCTCCAGTCGGGGTTAGGCTCGTAAGAAAATGTATAAGAGTGAGCCCAGACATCACAGGCCAAACCAGGATACGTGTGTAAGTGCCATGTGCCACCGACACCGTCTGATTTTTCAAAAATGGTAAAGTTCGTGAAACCCTGCTTAAGTAATTCATGTCCCGATGCGATACCCGAGGGGCCTGCACCAATGATCGCAACGCGAAGATCTTTTTTATCTGCCATAATACTCTCTATCTACTGCTTAACTGTAAAAAAACCTGCCCCAGTTTGCTGGTACAGGGCGACAAACTCTAACATTGAAAATAAGCGATGAATATCGACCTAATAACGATTTAACTAAATCGCCACTTAATGGGCGTAAACCTGAACAGGAACGCCATTCACAACGCAGGTGCTCGAAGCAACGTCCAGCGATTCATCGATCAAATCGTTACAGCTAATGCCCGGTAAGGCTGATTCAGCCAAGCTTTGTTGCGAGTCACCGTAAATATGGCCAAAACCGTGCGGTATACTCACCACCCCTTCCATCATTTCGGGGCTAACTTCAACTGGCACGTTGGCCTCGCCCACATGGGTGACGACCTTCGCTGTGTCACCTTCAACGAGCCCAATACGCTCAGCATCTAGTGGATTCACCTTAATGGTACAGCGATTCTTACCGCGCACATAGGGCTTAAGATTATGCAGCCATGAATTCATGTCACGCACATGACGACGACCAATTAACAACATCTGCTGACCATCGGCTTTAGCTTGTTCGGCCGTTAATTCGTCAAAACGTTGCTTTAATCGCGGCAGATCATCGGCAAACAATTCATGCATTACATTAATACGTTGACCTGGGGTTCGCACAATCTCTGGCATCCGCTGCTTTAATGACCCTAAGTCCATTGACGCTTGCGGGTAATGTTTTAATTTATCTAAACTTAAACCGTCAGGATTATGACCAAAGAAATCACCGTAAGGTCCCGAGCGAAACATCACATCAACAAAGCGTTCGGGAGACGTGTCGCCAGTCACTAAGCTATTAATCTTATCCGCAGTTAACTCGTAACCCTCGGCGTTAGCGCGCTTAATGGCCATGTCGACAATACCCTGATACACATAGCCGTCCATATCTTCACTACTCAGGCCCATCATTCGCGCCGATATATCAAGAATAATTTCACCCAGATCTTTAAGGCCCTCAGCCGGTTCAAAGGTTCGTGGTGAGTACGAGGCATAATTGCGCGTGGTAAAGTTTTGAAAAGTGACATCGACATTACTGTGTTCAGGATGCACCGTGCTGGGTAAAATGATATCGGCGCGGCTGGTAGTTTCATTAATATAAATATCCAAGCAGACCATAAAATCCAATGTATCCATGGCCTCTCGGATTTTATCGCCTCGCGGTACCGATAAAACCGGATTACCGCAAATAGTCAGCAAACCACGCACCTCGTTGCCCGGCGCAGTAATTTCCTCAGCCATTAACGAGGCGGGTAACTCACCACAAGTTTCGG